>NZ_JBFAEO010000038.1:0-82612 GCF_040642015.1 Actinosynnema sp. NPDC020468 | reverse complement strand
TTCCGGGCAGCGGGTTCCGGGCAGCGGGTTCCGGGCAGCGGGTTCCGGGCAGCGGGTTCCGGGCAGCGGGTTCCGGGCAGCGGGTTCCGGGCAGCGGGTTCCGGGCAGCAAGCAGGATCGGGGGCGGTGGGATCGGCCCCGCGGGATCGGGGCGGCGAGATCGGGGCGGCGAGATCGGGGCGGCGAGATCGGGGCGGTGCGATGCGGGGGCGGGGCGGGCAGCGTGGTGCGGGATGGTGGCGACCAAGTGACGGCATTCGGGAGCCGTCGGCTGCGCGAGCGGCGCTTGGGTGGGGGTGGGGACCGGGCAGTGGTCAGGGGAGGCCGGGGAGGGGGAGTTCGACTCGGACCGTGGTGCCGCCGTGGGGGGACGGGTTCAGGTAGACCGCTCCGCCGTGGCGTTCCGCGATCGCCCTCGCCAGCGCCAGGCCCAGGCCTGAGCCCACCAAGGGGTCCGGGCTGCGGTGGCCTCGGGGGACCGTCGTGAACAGGCGGCCCGCCTCGACCGTCAGCGGCACGTCGTCGGTCACCTCCACGGTCCACGACGTCCTCGTCGCGCACGAGCGCACCGACACCCGGCCCGACGGGGGTGACGTGCCGATCGCCGCCGACACCACGTGGTGCACCATGCGGGTCAGCAGGGACGGGTCGCCGCGCAGGACCGTTCCCGGCGTCGGCGCGTCCACCGTCAACCCCACCGACAGCGCCGACGCGTGCTCGTCCAGCCGGCCGACCTGCGACCGCACCAACCCGTCCACGTCCGCGTCCGCCACCGCCAGTTCCAGGCTGTGCGACTCGACGCCGGCCAGGAACAGCAGCGTCTCCACCAACGTCGCCATCCGCAGCACGTTCCGCTCGACCGCCTCCGCGACCAGCCGCCCGTCACCGTCCCGCCCCGACACCAGCATCGGCGTCAGCGAGGTCAACGCCGTCAACGGCGTCCGCAACTCGTGCGACACCGTCGCCACGAACTCGGTCTTGAGCGCCGACAGCCGGGACAGCTCCTCGTTGCGCCGCAACAACGCCTTCTCCAGCTCGACCTGGTCGGTGACGTCGCGCAGCACCCACATCTGCCCGAGCCGCAACTCCTCCAACCGCATCGGCACGAAGTCGACCTCCACCACCAGGTCCCCGAACTGCACCTCCGCGCCGTGCACCGGCACGCCGTCGGCCAGGCACCGCGCCGCCAGCGCGTCGAGCTCGACGTAGTCCTCCGCCGGCCTGACCCGCCGCGCGATCAACTCCGGCGAGGTCAACCCGGTCAGCTCGCCCGGCTCGCCCGCCAACCCGAGCAGCCCGACCGCCGCCTGGTTCACCAGCAGCAGCCGGCGGTCGGCGTCCTGGAGCACGACACCCACCTCCAGCGCGTTCACCAGCGTCTTCAACCTGGTCGCGGTGGCACGCAGGTGGTACTCGGCGTCGTGCAGGTCGGTCACGTCCCTGGCGAACGCCACCAACCCGTTGATCACCGGGTCGTCCACCCGGTCGAGGAAGATCACGTCCATCACCGCCCATCCGCCGCTCTCGTTGCGCACCCGGGCGGTGTAGCGGACGGCGCCGCCCGGGTCGTCGGTGTGCAGGTCCGCCATCAGGGCGGCCAACTCGGTCTGGTCCTCGGGGTGCACCAGCGCGGCGACGGCGTCCATGCGGGACTCGCCGTAGCGCAGCGGTGTTCCGTCGGGCCACCGGGTCAGGTTGCTCCAGCGCAATAACCCGTCCGGACCGAACAAGCACACGATGGTGGGCATTTCCGCGATGATCGCGTCGCGCAGCGCGATACCCGAAATCGGGAACGCCGCCGCGTCCACCGCCGCCGCGACCGCCTCCACGAACGCCGTCAGCCGGGGATCGGGCGCCGCGGTCACCACCACCGCTCCCCCGGCCTCCAACGGCACGACCACGTCACCGGTCCACGGCGGCGCGTGGGTCACCACCTCCGCCGTGCGCACCACGGGCAACGCGCGCAACACCCCGACCGCCGCCGAGGCACCGTGCCCGACCCTCCCGGCCCGGGTGACCGCGCGCACCGCGCCCGCCACGTCCCACGGGTCGTTCTCAGGCATCTGGTCCCCCTGCCGCGGTCCGCTGTGGTGCACCACCACACCGTGAAATCCGCGAACTGCGGCGTGGCGCACCGACCACACGCCGGGGGTCCACTCGAAACGGTGAAAAACCGCACCGCGCCACCGATTCCCGGTGGACCCGGCGGCAGCGCTCGTATCGTGGCAAGCCCGCCGAACGCGTCCGCTTCCACCGTGGACCCGCACACCCACCTGGAGCACACCCATGGCCGACCGCGGCCCGCTCGGGGCGCACCAGTCGCCCGTGCTCGCCGGCCTGCTGACCGAGGCGACCGGGCTGGTGTCGGGCGAAACCGGGACGGAGGAGGCGGTGCCACGGCTGCTCGCCCTGTTGCGCCGAGTGCCCTCCGTGCGCGCCGCGCACTGGCTGCCACCCGGAAGCGCGTCCCCCCGTCACTCGGTGGTGGTGCAGCTGGACGACGCCGCCACGCCGGGTGACGCGGCCCTGGTGCGGTCGCTGGTCGCGCTGATCGACGCGGTGTGCGACCGCAGCGCACCGGCCGTCCCGGAGCCGCGCTCCGGCGCGAGCGCACCGGTGGCCGGCCGCGCGCTGGTGGTGCTGATCGACGCGGACGGCGACGTGTCGGCGTCCCCCGAGGCCATGCGGGACGTGCTCGGGCACCCGCTCGGCACCGTCGGCGGTCTGTCCACCATCGTGCACCCCGAGGACCTGGCGGTGGTGCGCGGCGCGTTCGAGTCGACCGTGCGCCACCCGGAGAGCCAGGTCGAGGTCGACGTGCGGGTCCGGCACGCGGACGCCCGGTGGGTCGTGCTGCACGTGGCGATGGTGAACCTGCTCGACCGACCCGGCATCCGGGCGGTGGTCGCGCACGGTCAGGACGTCACCGAGGAGCGCCGCGCCGACGAGCAGCTGGCCATCGAGCGGGCCCGGCTGCGCGAGCTGGTCGAGCACCTGGAGAGCGGCGTCGTGGTGGACGACGGCGAGCGGGTGCTGCTGGACAACGCCGCCTTCACCCGGCTGTTCCGGGCGCCGAGGCTGCCCGGCGGCCCGGTGGCCGACCTGGTGGAGCAGCTCGCGGGCCAGTGCGCGGACCCCGCCGAAACCCGGGCGCACCTGCTCGCGGTGGTCGCGTCCGGCCGCCCGCACCACGGGCTGCGGCTGGTGCTGGCCGACGGCCGGGTCCTGGCGTGCGACGTGGTCCCGTTGCGGGCGAGGCGCGCGGCGGGCACGTTCTGGCACTTCCGGGACATCACCAGCGACGAGGAGCTGGAGGAGTCCAACCGCGCGCTCGCCCGCGCCGCCGAGTCCAAGAGCCGCTTCGTGGCCACCGTGTCGCACGAGCTGCGCACGCCGCTGACGGCCGTGCTGGCGTTCGGCGAGCTGCTCGGCTCGTCCACCGCGGACCCGCTGAGCGACGGCCAGGCCGCGCAGCTCGCGGTGGTCAACCGCAACGCGCGCCGGCTGCTGCGCCTGGTGGACGACCTGCTCCTGCTGTCCCGGCTGGAAACCCACCAGCTCACCGTGGAGTGGGACCTGGTCGACGTGGCCGGGCTGGTCGGCCAGGTGGTGGCGGACCACGTCGCGATGGCCGGCCGCGAGGACGTGCGGGTCGAGCTGGCCGTCACGCCCGGCGGCGCGGTGCGCGGCGACCCGGCGCGGTTGACCCAGGTGCTCGACAACCTGCTGTCGAACGCGCTGAAGTTCACCCCGTCGGGTGGCGAGGTCCGGGTGGACGCGCGGGAGGACGGCGCGCGCTGGACGGTCTCGGTGACGGACACCGGCATCGGCATCCCGGAGGAGGACCTGCCGACGCTGTTCGACACGTTCACCCGCGCCTCGAACGCGGGGGTCGCGGGAGTGCCCGGCAGCGGGCTCGGGTTGTCCATCTGCCGGCAGATCGTGGCGCTGCACCACGGTTCCATCGCGGTCGAGAGCACGGTGGGGGTCGGCACGACCGTCCACGTGCGCCTGCCGCTCGCGCGCGGGGAGGGGTGAGGCATGAGCACCGTGCTGGTGGTGGAGGACGAGCCGGACATCGCGTTGGCGCTGCGGCTCAACCTGGAGGCCGAGGGGCACGAGGTGCTGGTGGCCGCCGACGGCAAGCAGGGGCTGCGGGAGCTGCACCAGTCCAAACCCGCGCTCGTGCTGCTGGACATCGGGCTGCCGGTGATGGACGGCTGGATGGTGCTGGAGCGCATCCGGGACGTGAGCGACGTGCCGGTGCTGCTGCTGACCGCGCACGGCATGGAGGCCGACAAGGTGCGGGGGTTGCGCGGCGGCGCGGACGACTACCTGACCAAACCGTTCTCCGCCAAGGAACTGCTCGCCAGGATCGACGCGATCCTGCGGCGTTCGGACTCGGGGGGCGCGAAGGCCGAGGTGTACGACGACGGGCTGGTCCGGTTGGACAACCGGGCGCGCCGGGTCTTCGTGGACGGGGTCGAGGTCGAGGTCAACGCCACCGAGTACAAGCTGCTCGCGGTGTTCGTCCAGCATCGGGGTGCCGTCCTCTCACCGGTGCAGCTGATGGACAAGGTGTGGAACGACCCGACCGGCATCGGCGCCGAGAAGGTGAAGTTCGCGGTGATGCGGTTGCGGCGCAAGCTGGGCTGGTCCGCGGACGACTCGCCGATCCGGGCCGCGCGCGGCATGGGCTACCGCTACGACCCGCCGAAGGCCTAGCGGGAGCCGAAGTTCTGGGTCCAGTACGCGCGGCCCTTGGCGTCGGTCGTGTACGCGACACCGAGGTCCTTGTAGCCGCAGTTGAGCAGGTTGGCCTTGTGCGCCGGGCTGTTCATCCAGTCCGTCATGACCTGGGTGGGCGTCTTCTGGCCGTACGCGACGTTCTCGCCCGCCATCTTCCACACGTAGCCCGCCGCCTCGATGCGGGTCGCCGGGGTGCTGCCGTTGACACCGGCGTGGGTCATGGTGCCGGTCTTGGCCATCTCGTCGTTGTGCGCCTTGGCGGCGGTGGCGAGCTGGGTGTTGGCGGTGAGCGCCGCGCAGCCGACCTTGGCACGCTCCTGGTTGGTCAGCGTCAGCACCTGGGCCTCGTAGGAGGCGGCGGTCGCGGGGGTGGTCGCGGCGTTCGCGGCGGCCGAGGTGCCGAGGAACGCGGCGGTGGCGAGCCCGGTGGCGAGGACGGCGGTGGCGATTCGGGTGGTGTTCATCGGACTCTCCCTTGTTCTTCGCTGGTGAGAACAAGGTTCGAGGCCGTCGGGTCGTGGTCCGGGTCGGCTTCGGGTGCAACTCGGGTGCAACCGCCGGGCTAGGGCAACCAGAGGGTGTGGTCGGGTCCGTCGTCCTCGGCGAAGCAGGCCAGCGCGGCGCGCGCGGTGATCAGGGCGGAGCGGGTGGCGTGCACGTCGCCCGCGATCGCGTGCGAGAAGGCGTTGCCGAGGTAGCCCTGGACGATGCGCAGCGGGCCGTTGGGTTCGCGGGCGGCCAGGTCGGCGATCCGACCCTGCACCGGCGACACCGTCTCGGTGAACGAGGTCAGCATCGACTCCAGCACGGGGCCCGCGGGCGCGGACGGGTCCAGCACGGCGATCGCCGCGTCCACGGCGGACACCAGCACGCGGGTCACCTCGCGCGAGGGCCGCCCGGAGCCGGCCGTGGCCGACCCGCCGCAGGTCTGACTCGGGACCATCACCGGTTGCTCGGGGCTCACGGAACGTGAGTCTAGGACCCGCGATCACCGGGTGCTCACGTGCGTCTGCACGTGCACCCGCACGGCGCACCGGGTCACTACGGATCTACCAAGGGGGCTGGCTCACCGCGTTCGACAGGTAACCCGATCGAGGGGTTACCCGGCCGGATGGGCAGACAGACGGTGGGTCCGCGCCACCAGGTCCTCCACTCGGCGCAGCACGTCCGGCTCACCCTCGGTGATCGCCGGGAGCAGCGCGACGTAGTCGGCGACCAGCGCGCGGTAGGCCTCGCCGAACTCCGCCCGCTCCCGCGCGGTGTGCGTGTCCGCGGAAGTGCGGGCGTACGCGGCGTCGAGGTCGATGATCCGCTGCGCGAGGGCGGTCGCGGCGGCGGTGAGCACGGCGCGGTCGTCGGCCACCTCGGTGCGCCGCCGCCGGCGCACCGAGGCCAGCCGGCCCGCTCTCCTGGCGCCCGCGTAGAGCAGCACGGCGCCCGCCACCACCGCGCCGACCGCCGCCGCGGCCACCAGGAACCGGGGTAGCGACGGGCTGATCACCCGCGCGCCGTCCGGGACGATCCCGGCCTTCACCAGCTGGTCGTAGTTGACCGCGACGACCTTCAGGGCCTCCAGCGGCTGGTCGACGAACTGGTCGACGCCCGCGCCGAGAGTGGTTTCGGCGACGACGGCCTTGCCGAAGTTCTCGTCGTCCACGCCCGGCAGGAGTGCGCAGGAGTACCGGTCGAACTCGTCCTCGCCGGGTTTGAGCATGAGCGCGAGCGTCCCGTCCGCCGCGCCGCGCACCCCGTGGCACGCCTCGCGCAGGTCGGCGTCGGGTTCGAGGAACGCGACCACCAGCCGCCGGTTGCCCACGATCCGCTCGGCGGCGGCCTGGTCCAGCTCGTAGCCGGGCGCGGCGTAGACCGAGGACACGCGGACCTGGCGGGCGACCTCACCGTCCAGGACGCCGCCGGACCACAGCGCCCATCCCGCGAGCACGAGCAGGGCGAGCAGCGCCGCGCCGAACGGCGTCCCGAGCCGCTTCACGCGGGACCTCCGGGCCGTGCCGACCGCACCACGCCAAAGTGCGCTCCCCGGTGCTTCACGCGGGACCTCCGGCAAGCACAGGCAGTGCCGACGACACCACGCCGAAGGGCGTTGCCCTGCGCTTCACGCGGGACCTCCGGCGAGGTAGGCGTCCGGCCGGTACTCGGGTCGGCCCAGGGCGCGGGCGGTGTGGTCGAGTTCGGACTGCGCGTCGTCCAGCAGCGCGGCGACCCGCCGGTCCGGCACGCCGCCCGCGAGCGCGTCGCGCGCCGCGCCGAGCTTCGCGATGCCCCTGGTGAGCGCCGGGTCGCGGGACAGCGCGGACACCTCGACGGCGAGCGCGGTCAACCCGGCGAGTCGCGCGGGCGCGCGGCGGGTGCCGTCGCGGGTCGGGCGGCGCGGCGAGCGGACCGACAGCGCCAGGAACGTGACGGCGCAGGCGAGGAAGACCAGCGGGAGCGCGGGCAGCGCCACCTCCAGCGGGTCGGCCGGGCGGTAGGGCAGCGGTCGGTCGAACAGGCCCGCGTACCGGACGTCGGTGACCTTGTTCAGGTAGGCGGAGAGGATGGCGCGCTGCGGGTAGGCGTAGCGGGCCAGGCGCTCGGCGAAGCGGCCGTAGAAAGTCGCGCCCACGACGTCGGCGAAGTCCGCGGCGTGCGGACCCGTGGAGGTGATCCACGAGCCGTAAAGGACGACGATCGGCTTGTCGGGGAAGGACTTCGCGAGCGCCGGGCCCCACGCGGGCAGCGGCTCGCCGAACGGCTGGAGCGGCAGGGCGAGGTAGAGCGCGCCGTCGGGGAACGCGGACCGCGCGGCCTCGGCGGGCACGTCGGTGAGCGTGGCGCCGGCGGCCCGGTGCACGCCCGTGGCGCGCAGGTCGGCCAGCACGGGCTCGAGTTCGGCGGCGGTGGGTTCGCGCCAGGTGACCGGGTCGACGTCGGGCGGCGCGTCCTCGCCGTGCAACCCGGCGACGAGCGCGACGAGCTGGTTGGTGACGTCGCCGGTGCCGAACTGCGCCCGCCAGTCGTCCGACGAGTCGCCGGCCGCCGCGTACGGGCCGCCGGACACGTCGGTGCCGATCACCCGGATCGTGGCGCCCTCCGCGGTGCGCACCCGGTCGCGCTCGGCCTCGTCCAGTCCCGGTGGCGCGACGAGGATCCGCACGTCCCGGTCGCCGATCGCGTCCGCCACCCGCTTCTCGTCCCACCGGGCGATGGCGCCGGGCAGCCGGACGACGGGATCGGCCCGGACCAGCGCGGCCAGTTCCCCGGCCGACGGCACCGCGGCCGCGCTCAGCTCGCCGGCGGCCCCCTCCGGGATGACGTCCCGGGCCGCCGGCGACTGCCCGTAGCTGACGTCGACGGCGTGCCGCTGGGCGAGCAGGAACACCACGACCACGACCGCCGCGACACCGAGCACGGCCCACCGGACCCACCCGGGAGCCCTAGCCACGTCCGTGCTCCCGCCACGCCCGCTCGGCCGCCCGGGCGAACCCGGTCGCCCGCCGCGCCACCCGCGCACCGCCACCGCAGGCCACCAGCGCCTGGGCCTGGGACAGCAACTCCTCGGCCCGCGGCACCGCGGCGGTCGAGGCGTCCCGGCCGACCTCCGCGACCTCGACGGCGCCGCGGGCCAGCACCCAGGCCTGTTCCCGGGCGCGGGCGGCGGCTCGGACCCCGGGCCCGAACGCCGCCCCGAAACCCGCCCCGACGAGCACCAGGCCGCCGACCACCCAGACCAGCCAGTCCATAGTGCTCCACACGGTCGAACGACGCCGAAGCCGCATTGTGCCCGACCACGCTGTGTGCCGGCGTCGTGCCCGACGGCTAGAGCCGGGTCACCTCCGGCGCGGTGATCCGACCGGTCACGTCCAGCAGCAGGCGCGCCGTGCGGGTCACGTGGGACAGGTCGTAGTCGGCGTGCGGGATCAGCAGCACGGTCAGGTCGGACGCGCGCAGGGCCTCGTCCAGGTCCGCCACCGGTGGGCCCAGTTCCGGGACCTCGCCCGCGCGCGGGTCGTGGTGCGCGACCGACGCGCCGAGCCCGGTCAGCCGGGCCGCGATGCGCAGGGCCGCCGACTCGCGGGTGTCCGGCACGTTCGCCTTGTAGGTCACGCCGAGCAGCAGCACCCGGGCACCCGCGACGGGGCGGCCGTGGTCGGCCAGCAGCCGCACGGCCCGGGACGCCACGTAGGCCGGCATCGCGTGGTCCACGCGCTGGGCGGCCTCCACGACGTTCAGCCGGGCGCCGGTGCGGTGGGCCTTGTCCAGGAGGTAGCGCGGGTCGACCGGGATGCAGTGGCCGCCGACGCCCGGGCCCGGGGTGAAGGGGTGGAAGCCGAAGGGTTTGGTGGCGGCGCAGCGCAGGACGTCCCACACGTCCATGTCCAGGTGGTCGCACAGCATCGCGATCTCGTTGACCAGCGCGATGTTCACGTACCGGTAGGTGTTCTCCAGCAGCTTGGCCATCTCCGCCTCGCGGGTGCCCCGGGCGGTCACGACGGTGTCCACGAAACGGGCGTAGAAGGTGGCGCAGTGCTTGGCGCACAACGGGGTGTGGCCGCTGACGATCTTCGGGGTGTTGCGGACGCCGTAGTGGTGGTTGCCCGGGTCGATGCGCTCCGGCGAGTACGCGAGCGGGAAGTCCTCCCCCGCCACCAGGCCGCCGCGCTCGAGGATCGGGCGGACCACCTCGTCGGTCGTGCCGGGGAAGCTGGTGCTCTCCAGGACCACCAGCGTGCCGGGTCTCAGGTGGTCGGCCACCGCGCCCGCCGCCGCGCGCACCGCGCTCAGGTCGGGGTGGCCGTCGGCGCGCAGGCCGGTGGGCACGCAGATCACCACGGTGTCGGCCCGGCTGATCGCGGCCGGGTCGGTGGTCGCGGTGAAACCGTTGCGGCGCATGGAGTCCAGCTGGTCGGGGCGGACGTCCGGGATGTGCGGAACGCCGCGGTTCAGGCCGTCGACGACCGCCTTCGACGTGTCGTGGCCGACGACCGCCAACCCGGCGGCGCAGGCGGCCTCGGCGAGGGGCAGGCCGACGTAGCCGACGCCCACCACGACGAGGTCGACGCGGGCGGCGGTCGGAAGGGGGTAACCCGGGCACCTGGTCATCGACGTCTCCCCACCCTCGGCATCGGTTGCTCTCCGCAACCTAACAGTCACCTAGAGCGAGTAGTCGTGGTCCAATCCCAAGATGACCCGCAGAGGTCGCGCTTCACTCGGAAAGGCCGGCGCCGCGGGCCCGATCCGGTCGCCGACCGCCGAGCGTTCCCCGTCGTGGTGAACGGGGCTTCGCCCGTCCGGCTGGTCGTGGGACGTTTCGGCCCGCAGTTCGGCGGACCTCCGTCACGCCGCGCGTACGGGCAGGAACCAGACCGCAAGCGGGCGGCGCGGCGCCGCAAGACCTTGCGCAACCACCGGTCCGGTTCCGCGAGCCACCGGGACCGACACCCCCGGTCGCGCGGTCGGCACCGGCGCGTCGCGCGCGCGGGTGTGCAAGAGGTTCCAGCGCCGCACCGCCGTGCGGGACCGCAGCGGTGCGGTCCCGTACGGCGTGCAGGTCAGTTCCAGATCGACGCGGCCCACTCCGGGTGGTCGATGAACGGGTTGCGGTTGTGCTGGAAGGTCTCGTAGATCACCTGGTTGCGGTGCTTCTCGAACGCGTCCGGCGGGTCCTGGAGGTTCCACTGGAGCAGCACGGACTGCTTGCCCAGGTACGGCGCGGAGCCGTTGTTGACGCTGTTGTTCAGCTCCAGGTTCGGGTAGCCGTCGTTGCCCTCGTACCGCACGGCCATGTAGAAGATCATCCGCGCGACGTCGCCCTTGACCGCGTTGCGCGGTTCCCACGAGTCGGAGTCGGTGTAGTTGCCGGGCGCCTCCGCCGCGGCCGAACCGCCGTTGTCGAAGTCCTTGTTGCCGCGGTTGGAGTTCACCGACACGTCCTCGGGACGCAGGTGGTGCAGGTCGGTGCCGGGACCGGTGGCGGTGCCGAAGTCGCCGTGCGACTTGGCCCAGACGTGCTCGCGGTTCCAGTCGTCGGGGTTGCCGCCGTTGCTCGACTTGCTCTGCGACCGGCCGCTGTAGACCAGGATGACGTTGTTGCTGTTGTTCGGGTCCTGGTCGGTGACCTTCAGCGCGTCCCACACCTGCTCGTAGGTGAGCTTGCTGTTGGTGCGGATGATCGAGTTCAGCGCGGCCTTGAGCGCGGCGCCGGACTTGCCCGCCGCGGGCGCGTAGTAGTCGTCGGACGGCACGCCGCTCGTGGTGGTGGTCGGCGGCACGGTCGTGGTCGTGGGCGACGTGCCGGCGTCGGCGAACGCGGTCGGCGAGGTCAGGCCGGGGTGCGAGAAGTACGCGCCGAGGGGGCCGGTGACGTCGATCCGGGCGCCGAGCAGGCCGGGGTTGGTCCGCAGGCCCCAGGCGGCGCGGAACGACGCGGTGATCTGCACGTAGATCATCTGGCCGGTCGCGGTGGTCGACGGCGAGTCGGCCAGGGCGAGCGCGTAGTCGTTCGGGAAGTTCGAGCGCACGACGGTGGTGGTCGCGGTGGGCTGGCCGACGACGTAGCCGCGCACGGTCGCGGTGCCGCTGTTCTGGCTGATCGCCTGGGCCACGGTGAGCGGCGCGGCGCCGCCGGCGGCCGGGGCGAGCAGGCCGCCCGCCACCAGGGCGAGCGCGGCCACGAGGCCGGCGAGCGGATACAGGAGCCGTTGTTTTCGCACGATCGGGTGTCCTCTCCCCAGGCGCGGCCGCAGGGTTTTGCCGCACGCAACGTGACCAACGTGCCGGGCCACCCGGGCAGTCTGCCCCGATCTACTCCACTTCCAGGTGAATGCTCCCCGAAGTTCTGGGTGGGTTGGTCGAGTCGGACCAACGCTCGTTGCACCGGTTCGCGGGTCGGGTCGCGGGGTCACCTCGACGGCGGACAGCGCGGGCACCTGTTTGCCGCTTCAATGAACGTCCTGCTCGGGGAGGGGCACGTGGTGTTCGGTAGGCGCAACAACGAGGTGCGGGGTGTCGCCGAGACGGTCGTCCAGGTGGGCGGCGTCGAGGGCGACCTGCACCTGCACGCCCCCGCGCCCGCCGCGCCGGTGCCCCGCCAACTGCCCGTCGCGTTCGGCTACTTCACCGGCCGGGAGCCGGGGTTGGCGTGGCTCGACCACCGGCTCGCGGCGGCCAGGGCGGGCGCGCCGGACGGGTCGCCGATCGCGGTCGTCGCCGGGTCGCCGGGCGTCGGCAAGACCGCGCTGGCGGTGCGGTGGGCGCACCGGTGGCGCGACTCGTTCCCCGACGGCGACCTCTACGTGGACCTGCACGGGTACGACCTGCGCGCGCCGGCCGCGCTGGACCAGGTGTTCGAGCGGGTGCTGCGGGCGCTGGGCGTGCGGTCGGAGGACATGCCGACGGCGGTGGAGGCGCAGGAGTCGCTGTACCGGTCGCTGCTGGCGCGCCGGCGGGTGCTGGTGGTGCTGGACAACGCGGCGTCGGCGGACCAGGTCCGGCCGCTGCTGCCGGGTTCGGCGACGTGCTTCGCGGTGGTGACCTCGCGCAGCAGGTTGTCCGGACTGCTGGTGCGCACCGGCGCGGCCCGGCTCACCCTCGACCCGCTCGGGCCCGCCGAGGCCATGGGGTTGCTGCGCGACCTGCTCGGTCCCGAGCGGGTGGACGCGGACCCGGCCAACGCGGTGGAGGTGGCGCGGCAGTGCGCCTACCTGCCGCTGGCGCTGCGGATCGCGGCCGACCGCACCGCCGGGCACCGGCACACCACGCTGGCCGAGCTGGTCGAGGAGCTGGCGGGCGAGCGGGACCGGCTCGACGTGCTGTCCGCCGACGACGAGTCGACCGCGGTGCGCGCCGTGTTCTCGTGGTCCTACCAGGCGCTGCCCGCCGAGGCGTCCCGGGTGTTCCGGCTGCTGGGGCTGCACCGGGGCGCGGACATCGGCACGGCGGCGGTGGCCGCGCTGATCGCCTCGACCGTGCCGCGCGCGCGGCGGGTGCTGGAGGTGCTGACCGGCGCGCACCTGCTGACCGAAACGGGACGCGACCGGTACCGGTTCCACGACCTGCTCCGGGTGTACGCGGGCGAGCTGGCCGCCGCCGAAGAGTCCGAAGTGGACAGACGGGCGGCGGTGCGCCGGCTGCTGGAGCACTACCTGCGCACCGCGGACGCGGCGGACCGGTTGCTCTCGCCGCAGCGCCGGCACGTGCCGCTGGACCCGTCGCCGGGGTTCGACTCGGGACTGCGCAACCACTTCGAGGCGCGGCAGTGGTGCGAGGCGGAGCGGCCGAACCTGGTGTCGGCGGTGCGCCAGGCGGCCGACGAGGGTTTCGACGACGTGGCGTGGAAGCTGCCGATCGCGCTGTGGGGCTACTTCACGCTGCGCACGCCGTGGGTGGACTGGATCACCACCTACCGGATCGCCGCGGCGGCCGCGCGGCGGTGCGGCGACCGGGTGGGCGAGGCCTGGACGCTCGGCGGCCTGGGCATCGCCTACCGGGACCTGCGGCGGTACGAGGAGGCGATGGCGAGCTACGACCGCGCCCTGGCCCTGTGCCGCGAGGTGGGCGACCGGTACGGGGAGGGGTGGACGCTCGGCAGTCGCGGGGTGGCGTGCTGGGAGATGCGGCGGTTCGAGGACGCGCTGACGTGCTCGCGGGAGGCGCTGGCGGTGTTCGAGGAGATCGGGCACCCCTACGGCCAGGCGCAGGCGCTGTTCTGCTTCGGCGAGTCGTGTCGGGGGCTGGGGCGGTTCGAGGAGGCGTTCGGGTACCTGGAGCGGGCGTTGGAACTGCGCCGGGACGTGGGTGACGGGTGGGGCGTGGCGCGGACGACCACGAGCCTGGGCTACGCGCACTACGACGTCGGCCGGTTCGCCGAGGCGCTGGAGCTGTACGGGGCGGCGCTCGCGATGTGGGAGGACATCGGCGACCGGTACGGGGAGGCCCGGACGTTGATCGCGCTGGGCGACGTGCTGACGGTGCTGGGCGACCCGCGGCACGCGGCCAAGGCGTGGCGGCGCGCCCTGTCGATCTGCCAGGAACTGGGGTCGCCCCACGCGCGCGAGGTGCGGGACCGACTGGCGGGGTGACGCCTCCGGCACTGCGGGGCGTTCGACGGACTCCGGTTCGGCGGGTGTTCGGCCGAGCAGGGTTCGGCGGGGCAGGGTTCGGCGGGGCAGGGTTCGGCGGGGCAGGGTTCGGCGGGGCAGGGTTCGGCGGGTGGGCCGCGTGCGCTGGGCGGGATTCGGCGGCACGGGACTCGGCGGCGCTCGGGCCGCCTTGGCGGGTGCCCGGGTGGCGGTCGCCGGGCGGGTGCCCCATCCGGGCCGGTGGCGGTTCTCCGGGCAGGTGATCCCGGGCCAGGCGGGGTTCGGGTGGGTCCGGCGGGGTGTTCGGCCGGCCGGGGGCACCGGGAGCGGGGAGGATCCTGGTGTCCTGGTGGCCGAGGCTGGGAGTGCGGCGTGCTGTACATGATCTCGAGTTATGGCAGTCGGCGGGATTACGAGGCGATGGCCGGCGTGGGTGTCGACGCCTGGTCGCCCGAGCGGTGGGCCGAGGTGGGCGCGCTCATGGAGGCGTTCAACCGCGAGCTCGCCGAGTCCGGCGAGCTGGTGGAAACCCGGGCCTTCACCTCACCCGCCGACACCCGACGGCTGACCCTCGTCGACGGTGTGCCGGCGGTGACCGACGACCCGGCGGGCGAAGGGCTCTCCCCCACCGCCTACTGGGTGGTGGACTGCCCCTCCCTCGACCGCGCCATCGGGATCGCCCGGCGGTTGCTGACCGAGGGCGGCACCGTCGACGTGCGACCGATCGCCGGGTCCCGGCACGAGTTGGCCGGGTCCGCCGAGGACCGTAGGTCGTGGGACAACCCTACGTAGGGATTGTTCAACAATGGGGCAATGGGGCAATGGGGCAATGGGGCAATGGGGCAATGGGGTCAGGCTACGATCCGGCCGGGTGGCGGACGGGGAGGGTCAGGCCCGGGGTGGCCAGGGTGATCCGGCCGGGGAACTCCTTGGCGGCGGCCTTGTGCAGGGACTCCTGCCACTCCGGCTCGCCGGAGGCGAAGTGGGTCAGGACCAGGTGGCCTGCTCCGGCCTCGGTGGCGGCGGTGCCCGCGTCCGCGCCGGAGAGGTGACCGTGCGCGGTCGGGTCGGGCTGGGTCAGGGTGGCCTCGGCCAACAGCACGTCCGCGCCGGCCGCCAACTCGGCCAGGGCGGGCGTCGGGCCGGTGTCGCCGGTGTAGGCCAGGCACCCCGTCGGCGAGGTCAGCCGAACGCCGCAGTTCGGCCGCACGTGGCGGAGTTCGCGCAGCTCGACCGTGCAGTCACCGACCTCGAAGCGGTCGCCCGGCTGGTACTCGTGCACCTCGAACGCGACCTCGAAGGCCTTGTCCAGCAACGGCATCGTGGTCACCGGGAACAGCGTGGACCAGCGTTCGAACAGCTCCGCCGCGCCGCACGGCACGTACAGCGGCACGGGCCGGAACGCGGTGTCCGGGCGCAGCGGCCCACCCGGGACCTCGACCAACCGGTTCAGCAGCGACTTGCCGATCGGCAGCAGGTCGTAGCAGTGGTCGGAGTGGAAGTGGCTGATCACCACCGCGTCCAGCAGCCACGGCGCGGTGTGCGCGCTCAGCGCGGTGGCGATGCCGGGGCCGCAGTCCAGCAGCACCGAGGCGTGGTCGGTCCGCACCAGGTAGCCGGAGCTGGGCTGGCCGTCGGCGGGCATGCCCGCGCGGCAACCGAGGACGGTCAACTGCATGTGGTTCCTTAAGCCGGAAGGCGGTTGCGCGGTCCCGGACCGGGCGGGGTGACCCGACCCGGGTGCACGCGGATCATCGTGGTGTCGCCGGCCGCGCGACGGGCCGGAGGGCGGAACGGGACCAGGTGGCCCGGTGCCCGCCGACCGGGTCGCGGTGGGCCGGAAGCAGGTCCGGAACCGGGTGGCGCCGGGCCGGTGCCGCCGACCGGGTCGTCGCGGTGAGCCGGACCGCGGCACGGCACCAGGTGGTCCTGGCCCGGTGCCCGCGGCACGGGTCGTCGCGCCGAGCCCGGCGGCGGTTCAGAGGTCCAGGACCAGGCGGGGTGACCTGGCCCGGGACACGCAGAGCATCATGGTGTCGCCGGCCGCGCGCTCGGCGGGTGTGAGCACCGAGTCGCGGTGGTCGACCTCACCGCCCAGCACCGTCGTCTCGCAGGTCGCGCAGGTGCCCTCCCGGCAGGAGGTCTGCACGGAGACGCCCACCTTGCGCAGGGCGTCCACAATGGACTCGCCGGCCTCGACCGGCACCGTCTCGCCGGTGGAGGCCAGTTCGACCTCGAACGCGTCGGACGGGCCGTCGACGTCGTCGCGGGGTTTGAAGCGCTCCAGGTGCAGCGTCGGCCCGGACGCCGGGAACACCGACTCGAGCGCGGCCAGCATGGGCTCCGGTCCGCACGAGTGCAGCGCGCTCCCCTCGCCCAGCGCGGCCACGATGTCGGCCAGCGGGAGCAGGCCGTGCTCGTCCTGCGGCAGCACGCGGACCCGGTCGCCGTGCGCGGCCAGTTCGCCGACGAACGCCATGCTGTCCCGGTCCCGGCCGCCGTAGTGCAGCACCCAGTCCGCGCCGCGCCGGGACGCCTCGGCGATCATCGGCAGCAGCGGCGTGATGCCGATGCCACCGGCCACGAACACGTACGACGTCGCGTCGGCGAGCGGGAAGTTGTTGCGCGGCGCGCTCACCTCGACCACGTCGCCGGCCGCGACCGCGTGCATGGCCTTGGACCCGCCGCGGCTCGCGGGCTCCAGCAGCACCGCGACCCGGTAGGAACTCCGGTCGGCCGGGTCGCCGCACAGCGAGTACTGCCGCACCAGGCCTTCGGACGTCCGCACGTCCACGTGCGCTCCGGGTGTCCACTCGGGCAGCGCCACACCGGACGGTTCGACCAGGGTGAACGAGCGCACGTCGCGCGCCACCAGCGCGGTGTCGTGCACGATCAGCGGCATCCAGGTCGACACGGGCGTCCTCCTCGTCGGTGTCCGACCAGCAGGGTCGCGCAGGCGGACGCGGGCGCGGAAGGGGTCCGAACCCCGTCGATTCGGTCGATCGGCATTGCCTATCGACCACCCGGCGCACAGCGGGCTCTGGCCGAATGGCCGCGTGCCCACGTCACAGGAACTCCTGGAACGCACCCGCGCGTTCGTCCGCGACCACGTCCTGCCGGTGGAACACGAGGTCGTCGTCGACGGCCGGACCGTCGACGACGAACTGCGCCTGGACCTGCAACGACGCGCCAAGCAGGCGGGGGTTTTCGGGCCCCTGTCGGCGCCCGAGCACGGCGGTCTGGGGTTGACCGCGGTCGAGCAGGCCGAGGTGGTCGAAGCCGCCGGGTACAGCCTGCTCGGCGCGCTCGCGCTGAACTGCTCGGCGCCCGACGACGGCAACATCCACCTGCTCGACCACACCGCGAACCCCGCGCAGCGCGAGCGCTACCTGGCGCCGTTGGCTTCGGGTTCGGTGCGGTCCGCGATCGCGATGACGGAGCCGGCGCCCGGCGCGGGCTCGGACCCGTCGATGCTGCGGACCACCGCCGAGCGCACCGCCGACGGCTGGGTGATCAACGGCGAGAAGCACTTCACCACCGGCGTCGAGGGCGCGGCGTTCGCGATCGTGGTGGCCCTCGCCGAGGACGGTCCGACGATGTTCCTGGTGGACCGGGACAACCCGGGCATGGTCGTCGGCCGCCGGATGCGCACGCTGGACCACAGCAACCCCGGCGGGCACAGCGAGGTCGTGTTCCGGGACTGCGCCGTCGGCGCGGACGCGGTGCTCGGCGGCGTGGGCACGGGCATGGAGCACGCCCAGGTCCGGCTCGCGCCGGCACGGCTGAACTTCTCCATGACGTGGCTGGGTCTGGCCGTGCGGGCGCACGAGATGGCGGCGCGGCACGTGGTCGAGCGGACCGCGTTCGGCCGCCCGGTCGCCGAGCACGGCATGGCGCAGGCGCACGTGGCGGACAACGAGATCGACATCGTCGCCTCGCGCGCGCTGATCCGGTCGACCGCCGCCGTCCTCGACGAGCACGGGGCGACCAGCTCGGCGGCCAGGCACGCGGCGTCGATCGCGAAGACGTTCGTGTCCGAGGCGGTGTGGCGGGTGTTCGACCGCGCGGTGCAGCTGCACGGCGGGCTCGGCGTGTGCGAGGACCACTTCGTGGCGCGGTTCCTGGTGGAGGCGCGCGCGTTCCGGATCTACGAGGGCCCGTCGGAGGTGCTGCGCTGGTCCATCGCGCGGCGCGTCCTGCGGACCCGCTCCTGAAGGGATTCCCGTGTCCGACTTCGCTTCGCTGTACGGGCCGGTCGACCCGGCCGCGCCGGACTTCGAGCACCTGCGCCGGGTTTCGGCCGGCATGGTGCCGTTCGGCAACCACACCGGCGTGGAGATCACCGAGATCTCCGCCGAGCGCGCGGTGGTGGAGATCCCCGAGGAGTCGCACCTGCGCAACCACCTGGGCACCGTGCACGCGGGCGCGTTGTTCACCGCGGCGGACATCGCGGGCGCGGCGGCGTTCGTCGGCGCGGCGGCGCACGGCCTGGCGCGGGTGAAAATGCTGGTGCTGCGCGATTCCCGGGTGTCGTTCCGCAAGCCCGCCGTCGGACGGGTGCGCGCGATCGGCACCGTGGACCCGCGCGACGTGGCGAAGGCGCTGGCCGGCTCCGGGCGGTTCGACGTCGACGGCCGCGCCACGATCCACGACGAGTCCGGCCTGCTGCTGGCCAAGCTGTCGTTCGACTACGTGTGCGAGGTGGCGGCCTGATGTCCCGCCCCACCTTGGAGACGCTGGCCGTCAGCACGTCCGACGGCGCGGGCTTCGTGCTCCGCGTGACGGCCGCCGAGTCGACCTCGGCGCCGGTGGTGCTGGTGCTGCCCGCGATGGCGATGAAGGCCAAGTTCTACGGCGGACTCGCGAAGTCCCTGCACGCCAACGGGTTGTCCGTGGCCACGGTCGACCTGCGGGCCCAGGGCGAGAGCACTCCCCCGCTGGGCGAGGCGCCGGACTTCGGCTACCGCGAGCTGGTCGAGGTCGACCTGCCCGCGATCACCGGCGCGCTGCGCGACCGGTTCCCGGAGGCGCCGATCGTCCTGTTCGGACACAGCCTGGGCGGTCAGTTGGCGCTGCTGCACGCGTCCGTCGCGGAGGACGTCGCCGCGGTCGTCGTGATCGGCACCGGAACGGTGTACTGGAAGGCGTTCGGCTGGCGGCGCTGGGCCGAGTCGATCGGCGTGATCCAGTGGATCGGCCTGGTGGCGCGGCTGCGCGGGCGTTGGCCCGGCGGTGTGCTGATCCCCGGCCCGATGCAGGGCGGCGTGATGACGGACTGGGCCCGGCACTCGCGCACCGGCCGCTACCGGCCGCGCGGCAGCGAGGTCGACTACGACGCCCGGCTGCGGGAGCTCGACCTGCCGGTGATGGTGATCTCGCTGGACCGGGACACCCTGGGCCCGAAGTCCACCGTGGACTTCCTGTGCACCAGGATCCCGAACGCGCGGCTGACCCGGTGGCACGTCGTCGAGGAGGACGGCGTGGCGCACCGGGACCACATCGAGTGGATCAAGGACACCGCGGTGATCGGCGGCCGGGTGGCCGAGTGGGTCAAGCGGGGCTGAGCACGACGCGGGTCAGCACGGCCGCCGCCGCGGCGCAGGCGGCGGCCACGAGGAACGTCACGGCCATCGCGGAGCCCTCCGGCGACAGGATGCCCGCGACGGCGACCCCGACCACCGCGCCGAACTGGCGGAAGGTGTTCATCGCGCCGGACGCCGTGCCGGTCGACCCGGCGGGCACCGCGCCCATCATGGCCTGGATCGCCACCACGCCGCTGGACAGCGGCACGCCGATACCCAGCAGCACCAACGCCCACGCGTAACCCCAGTAGCCGACGCCGAGGTCGAGCAGGCCCAACCCGGCGAGCCCGGCCGCCACGCAGCACAGCCCGACCACCATGGTCCGCCGCGTGCCCAGCCGCGCCACCACCGCCGACGCGCCCACCGCCGCGACCGCCAGGAACCCGAACAGGGTCAGGAACCGCAGGCCGGTCGCGAGCGGCGACAGGCCGACGACGTGCTGGAGGTGCGTGGTGACCAGCAGCAGCACGCCGTACAACCCGAACAGGCCCAGGAAGTTCACCACGCACGCCACCGCCACGGCCGGGATCCGCAGCAGCGCCGGCGGCAGCATCGGCGCGGCGACGCGATTTTCCCACCACCCGAACGCGAGCAGCGCGAGCAGCCCGACCCACGCCACCGCCTCGCCCTCGATCAGGGCGAACGTCACCGCGCTCGCGCCGAGCACGAACAGCACCTGACCGAGCCAGTCCGCGCGCCGACCACCCGGCGCGGGCGCGCCCGGCATCCGCAGCGCCAGGCCGACCAGCGCGAGCACACCCAGCGGCACGTTGAGCCAGAACATCGAGCGCCACCCGGCGAACTCCACCAGCACGCCGCCCAGCAGCGGTCCGAGCGCGAGCGCGACACCCGCCGCGCCGCCCCACACGCCGATGGCCCGCGCCCGGGCCGCCGGGTCGGGGTGCAGCTCGGTGATCGCGGCCAGCGACAGCGGGACGGCCGCCGCCGCGAACACGCCCTGCGCGGCGCGGCCGGCGATCAGCACGGCCATGTCCGGCGCGAGGGCCGCCACGACCGACGCCGCGGTGAAGCCGGCGATCCCGAGCAGCAGCACGGGTTTGCGCCCCACCCGGTCCCCGAGTGAACCGGCGGTGAGCAGCAGGCAGGCGAACGCCAACGTGTAGGCGTCCAGCAGCCATTGGCCTGCGCTCGCGCCTCCACCGACGTCGGCGCGGATGGCGGGCAGGGCCACCGGGGTGATGCTGGTGTCGAGGTAGACGAGGAACGTGGCGACGCAGACCAGTCCGAGCACGAGTCGTGGTTGCACGGTTCCCGAACGTAATCAACTCCCCAGGATGCCCCGGACGCGCGGGCGCCGCTCCTATCGCGCGATCGGCAGTGTTGATCACGCGCGCGCGAAGGGCCGTCCGGCTGCTGTGCTTTCGTCCCGTGAGCCGAATCCAGATCGACGCCGCGACCAAGCGGTTCGGCGCGGTCACCGCCGTCGACCAGGTCAGCATCGACATCAGCCACGGGGACTTCCTGGTCCTGCTCGGACCGAGCGGGTGCGGCAAGTCCACCCTGCTGCGGATGATCGCGGGGCTCGCCCCGCTGTCCTCCGGCCGGATCCGGTTGGCCGACAAGGACATCACCCACGTGCCGCCGCGCGACCGGGACCTGGCGATGGTGTTCCAGAGCTACGCGCTGTACCCGCACCTGACCGTCGCCCGCAACATCGGCTTCCCGCTGCGCGCCCGCGGTCGCTCGAAGACCGAGATCCGCGGCAAGGTCTCCGAGGTCGCCGCCGTGCTGGGGCTCGACGAACTGCTGGAGCGCCGCCCGCGCGAGCTCTCCGGCGGGCAGCGGCAGCGGGTCGCGCTGGGTCGGGCGCTGGTCCGCGACCCGGGCGCGTTCCTGATGGACGAGCCGCTGTCGAACCTGGACGCCAAGTTGCGCACCGCGACTCGAGCCGAGCTCACCGACCTCCACCGCGCGCTCGGCTCGACCTTCGTCTACGTCACGCACGACCAGGTGGAGGCCATGACCATGGCCACCCGGATCGCCCTGATGAACGGCGGCCGGCTGGAGCAGGTCGGCACGCCGGAGCAGGTCTACGACGAGCCCGCGTCGGTGTTCGTCGCGGGCTTCCTCGGCTCGCCGCCGATGAACCTGGTCGACGCCGTGCTCACCAGCCGGGACGGCGAGGTGCGGGTGGAGGCCGACGGCGTCGACGTGCCGCTGGGCCTGACCGGCGAGCTGCCCGCGCGCGAGGTCGTGCTCGGGATCAGGCCGGAGCACCTGCGGCCGGGCGGCGAACTGCTGCGCGGCGTCGTGCGGAACGTGGAGAACCTGGGCAGCGAGGAGGTCGCGCACTGCCTGGTCGGGCAGGCGCGCGTGTGCCTGCGCCGCCCGCGCCCGATCGGCCTCGAGGCCGGTGACGCGGTGGGCCTGACGTGCGCCCCCGAGCACGTCCACCTGTTCGACCGGACCAGCGGACGCCGACTGGTCCGGCAGCCCACCCCTGCCGTGGTACCCGCCCTCACCTAGAAGGAGCTTTCCCGTGAAACGAGCCCGTGTACTCGCGCCGGTCCTGGCGACCGCGCTGGCGCTGGCCGGGTGTGGGGGGCTGGGCAGCACCGCGCCCGCCGCACCGAGCACGACCCAGTCCCTGATCCCCGAGCTGAAGTCCGACCAGCAGGTCTCGATCGTGTTCGAGAGCTACAACTTCGGCCAGGCGGGCGCCTGGACGGACACCTTCAACGAGTTGATCGGCAAGTTCGGGCAGAAGTACCCGAACATCAAGGTCACCGCGCAGAAGCCGCAGGGCAACAGCCCGAACCCGGCCGCCGACACCATCTCCAGCGTGCAGGCGCAGCTGGCCACCGGCACGCCGCCGGACGTCGCGCAGCTCGGGTTCAGCGACCTCGACTTCACCATCCACGGCCTCAACGCCAAGCCGCTGGACGAGCTGGTCGGCAAGGACGCGGTGCAGAAGAACTTCGACGGCGCCAAGTACCCGTACGCGCCGACCGCCCGCACGCTGGGCAACTGGGACGGCAAGACCTACGGCGTCCCGTTCGTCTTCTCCACCCCGGTGCTCTACTACAACGCCACCCTGTTCGGCGGCGCGGGCCTGGACCCGGCCAAGCCGCCGAAGACGTGGGACGAGGTCAAGACGGCCGCGCTCGCGATCAAGGCCAAGACCGGCAAGGACGGCGTGTACGTCGACTGCCTCACCAAGATCGCCAAGGACTGGTGCTTGCAGAGCCTGGTGCGCTCCAACGGCGGCCGGGTCGTCTCCGAGGACCGCAAGTCGCTGACCTTCGCCGACGAGCCCGCCGTCAAGGCCGTCACGATGGCGCAGGACCTGGTGAACTCCGGCGCGCACCCGAAGCTCTCGCAGCAGCAGGGCTACGAGGCGTTCGCCCGCGGCGACATCGGCATGATCCTGGAGACCAGCGCGATCCAGGGCACGTTCATCAAGGGCGCCAAGGACAAGTGGGACCTGCGGGCCACCACGTCGCCGAGCTTCGGCAGCCAGAAGGTCGTGCCGACCAACTCCGGCGCGTCGCTGTTCGTGCTCTCCAACGACGCCGCCAAGCAGCGCGCGGGCTGGGAGTTGATCAAGTTCCTCACCAGCGAGGAGGCCTACACCCTGATCTCCTCGAAGATCGGCTACCTGCCGCTGCGCACCGGCCTGGTGGACGACGCGGCCGGCCTGAAGGACTGGGCCGCGAAGAACCCGCTGATCAAGCCGAACCTCGACCAGCTGGCCGCGATGGAGCCGTGGACCTCCATGCCCGGCAACAACTACCTCCAGATCCGCGACGGCATGATGGAGGCGGTCGAGAAGGTCGTCTTCCAGGGCGCGGACCCGGGCAAGACGCTCAAGGACCAGCAGGAGCAGGGCACGAAGCTCCTCCCGGCGGGCAAA
This sequence comes from Actinosynnema sp. NPDC020468, assembly GCF_040642015.1. Taxonomy (NCBI): domain Bacteria; kingdom Bacillati; phylum Actinomycetota; class Actinomycetes; order Pseudonocardiales; family Pseudonocardiaceae; genus Actinosynnema; species Actinosynnema sp. NPDC020468. The sequence goes on along the minus strand of NZ_JBFAEO010000038.1, from coordinate 59,330 downwards.
TGACCGAGCTGACCATCGTGCAGTTCAGCGACACGCACCTCCTGCCGGAGGGCGAGCTGATGCACGGTTCGGTCGACACGCTCGTGAACCTGGAGGCGGCCACCGCTGCGGTGGCCGCCTCCGGCGCGAGGGTCGACGCGATCCTGATCACCGGCGACCTGGCCGACCACGGCGCGCCCGAGGCGTACCGGCGGTTGCGCGCCGCGGTCGAGCCGTTCGCGGCGGGGCTGGGCGCGAAGGTGCTGTACGCCATGGGCAACCACGACTCGCGCGAGGCGTTCGCGACCGAGCTGGGCGCGCCGTTCGACTCGACGCACCGGTTCGGCGACGCGCGGGTCGTCGTGCTGGACAGCACGATCCCGGGCCGGCACGACGGCCGGCTGACCGCCGACCAGCTGGAGTGGCTGCGCGCCGAGTTGGCCGCGCCCGCGCCCGCCGGCACCGTGCTGGCGCTGCACCACCCGCCGCTGCGCTCGCCGCACCCGACGGTGGACGTGCTGCGGTTGAAGAACTCCGCCGAGCTGGGCGCGGTGCTCGCGGGCACCGACGTGCGGCTCGTGGTGACCGGGCACGCGCACTACGCGGGGTGCGGCGCGGTCGGCGGCGTGCCGGTGTGGGTCTCCCCCGCGCTGGCCTACCGGGTCGAGTCGCTCTCGCCGCGCGGACGGCTACGCGGGATCGCCGACTCGGGGTTCTCCCGGATCGACCTGGTGGCCGGGCAGTGGGTGGCCACCGCCGTGCCGCTGCCGACCGCGCAACCGGTGTACGACAACGACGAGGCCGAGATGATCGCGTTCATCACCGGTCTCACGCCCGAGGAGGGGTGACGGTGTTCGTCGAGCTGCCCGCGCCGGAGCCCGGTCCGGTGCCCGAGGTGTCCCGGCCGTCGCTGCCGCGGCGGGTGCTGCGGGGCGCGCCGCCGTACCTGTACCTGGCGCCCGCGGTGGCACTGCTGGTGATCTGGACCTACCGGCCGCTCGTGCAGACCGCGCAGCTGTCGTTCTACTCGTGGAACCTGCTGCCCACCACGCCGATGACGCCGGTGGGTCTGGGCAACTACGAGCGGTTGCTCGCGCAGCCGGAGATCGGCGACGCGGTGTGGCGCACCGTGCTGGTGGTGCTGGGCGTGCTGCCGTTCTCGGTGGTGATCCCGGTGCTGGTCGGCATGCTGACCCGGCACGTGCGGCGGATGAAGACGCTGTACCAGGCGCTGGTGTTCGCGCCGATGCTGGTCGCGCCGGTGGCGAGCGCCGCGGTGTGGCAGTGGCTGCTCGCGCCGCGGGCGGGCGCGGTGAACCGGTTGCTCGGCACCACCACGAACTGGTTGCAGGACCCCGAGGGCGCGCAGGTCGTGGTCATCCTGATCACCGGTTGGCACGTGCTGGGCTTCGCCACGCTGATCGTCGCGGCCGGGTTGTCCGGCATCTCCGGCGACTACGCCGAGGCCGCGGCGCTGGACGGCGCGTCGCGGTGGCAGATCACCCGCTGGGTGACGTTCCCGCTGCTGTCGCCGACCCTGGTGTTCCTGACCCTGATGACCATCCTGCTGTCCGCCCAGTGGACGTTCCCGCTGATCGAGACGCTGACCCAGGGCGGTCCGGCGGACGCCACCACGAACATCTACTACCTGCTGTGGGACGTCGGTTTCCGCAGTTACGACGCGGGGTTGAGCGCGGCGGCGGGCATGGCCCTGTTCGTCGTGTTCTCGGCGATCGCGGCGCTGCTGGTGTGGCTGTCGGACCGGCTGACCTTCCACGACAACTAGGGGATCCGCTGTGGATGCTTCCTCGGACGCACCGGTCGGCTCGCTCTCGCGGTGGCGCGCCGCGCGCGGGCACGTGGTGCTGGGCGCTTTGGGCCTGCTGTGCGCGTTCCCGATCTACTGGCTGTACGCGACCTCGTTGCGCGCGCCGGACGACGTGCTGTCGCTCTCGCCGTTCCCGTGGCCGCTGTCGTTGGACAACTACGTCGACGCGGCGTCCAAAGTGGACGTCGGGCGGTTGCTGCTGAACACGACGGTGGTGGCGCTGCTGACCTCGCTCGGCCAGCTGCTGACCGGCCTGCTGGCCGCGTACGCGTTCGCCGCCTGGCGGTTCCCGTTCCAGCGCCTGCTGTACCTGCTGTTCGTCGGCACCTGGCTGGTGCCGTTCCAGGTGACGATGCTGCCGAACTACGTGCTGCTGTTCCAGCTGGGGCTGCTGAACACGCTGGCGGGCGTGGTCGTGCCGACGCTGTGCTCGGGCCTGGGCGTGCTGATGCTGCGCCAGCACCTGGACAGCTTCCCGAAGGAGCTGCTCGAGGCCTCGGCGATGGACGGCCGGTCGTCGTGGGCGACGCTGTGGACCGTGGTGGTGCCGAACCTGCGGCCGGCTCTGGCGGCGTTGGCGATCCTGCTGTTCGTGAACGCGTGGAACGAGTACTTCTGGCCCGCCATGGTGCTCCAGCGCACGAACTCGGTGCTGCAACTGGGCCTGCGCAGCTTCATGGGCACCGAGGGCAACGACTGGGGTCCGCTGATGGCGGTCGCCGGGTTGGCCTGCCTGCCGGTGTTCGCGCTGTACCTGTTCCTCCAGCGGCACATCGTGAACGCGTTCGTCCGGTCGGGGATCAAGTAGTCGACCCGAGGGCCGCCGTCGATCCGCGAGGTCCTCTCGGCCGGCCGGTTCGGGTTCGGCACCGGGGTCCGCCGACGGCGGTCGCCTGCCTGCCCGCGTTCGCGCTGCATCTCGTCCTCCGGCGGCACGTCGTGAACGCGTTCGTCCGGTCGGGGATCGAGTAACCCTTTCGGGGCGACCACGACTCCCCCCGCCACCCCTAGGCTCGACCCGGCGACACCGGAACCGGGGAGTGCGGGATGCGGGCATTGCGGGCACACGAGCGCGGCGGGCCGGAGCGGCTGGTCTTCGAGGAGGCGCCTGACCCGGTGCCCGGGCGGGGCGAGGTGCTGGTGGCGGTGCGCGCGGCGGCGATCACGTTCGCCGAGTTGACCTGGGACCTGTCGTGGCAGACGGTGGACGGCGTCGACCGGACACCCGTCGTGCCGTCGCACGAGTTCTCCGGGGTGGTCGACGCGCTCGGTCCCGGCGTGGCGGACGTCGCCGTCGGTGACGAGGTGTACGGGCTGGTGCCGTTCGACCGGGACGGGGCCGCGGCCGGGTTCGTGGCCGTGCCGGTGACCGCGCTGGCCCGCCGGCCCCGGTCGGTGTCGCACGTCGAGGCCGCCGCGCTGCCGCTGGCCGGGTTGACCGCGTGGCAGGCCCTGGTGGACCACGCGGGGGTGCGGTCGGGGCAGCGGGTGCTGGTGCTGGGCGGCGCGGGCGGTGTCGGCAGCCTGGGCGTGCAGCTGGCCACGCGGCTGGGCGCGCACGTGACGGCGACCGCGCGGCCCGCGGACGTGGACTTCGTGCGCGGGCTGGGCGCCGCCGAGGTGGCCGGGTTGGCCGAGGTCGCGGGCGAGTACGACGTGGTGCTGGACGCGATCGGCGGCCCGGCGCTGGACCGCGCGTTCGCCCTGCGGCCCGGGAAGCTGGTGACGCTGACCGCGCCGCCGTCGGCCGAACTGCTGGCGAGCGGGGTGGACGCGGTGTTCTTCGTGGTGACGCCGGACCAGGCCCGGTTGGCCGAGCTGGCCGCGGTGGTGGACGACGGCGGCCTGCGGCCGATCGTGTCGGCGACGTACCCGCTGGCCGAGGGGCGCGCGGCGTTCGAGAGCGGCGGCACGGCCGGTCGGCGGCCGGGCAAGGTCGTGCTGGTGGTCGACTGACCCGGCCCCGTCAGTCCTCCGGCGGGGTGTCCCGCACCCTCGACCTGCGGCGCAGGACCAGCCACCGCACGCCCATCGCGAGGTCGAGCAGGGTGAACACGACCGGCCACACCAGGAGGACCAGCCAGTGGAACGGTCCCCAGCGGCCCGTCGCCTCGACCACGTCGGCCGGGTCGCGCGGGTTGAACGCCACCCGCCAGGTCGAGCCCACCTCGCGGTGGAGATCGCCCTTCAGGGTCGCGCCGTGCCCGCTCGGGCAGTCCAGCCGGAACTCCTTCCACGCCGTGCTGCTCGGCGGGTCCCACTCCTCGCGCACCTGCGCGGACACCGCGACGCAGGTCTCCACCTCGCCCGTCGCGGCGAGCACGATGTCGTGCGCGGACATCGTGGTGATGAAGAGGCCGATGCAGCCCAGCCCCATCGCCGCGGCCCCGAGGATCCCGGTCAGGTCGTCGTCGCCCGACGGTTCGGCCAGGACGACGGGTGCGCCCGCGCCCGTGCCCCCCGCGCTGATCACGACGATCGCGATGACGCCGTACACGAACGACAACGACCACCGCACGGTGAACTGGTACGAGGCGGCCAGCAGGATCGCCTGCGCCACCGGCAGCGCCGCCACGCTCAGCAGCAGCCAGCCCGACACCTTCAACGCCCGTCGCACGCGCACCTCCCGCTCATCCGTGCGACGGTGGCACGACGAGGACCCGCCGGTGTGGAATCCACCGACGGGTCACCCGGTCGCCGGACCGGAAGCTTCCGGCGGCGCGGTCACGCGATGGTGATCGGCAGCTCCACCAGACCCCGGTGGATGAGGCTCGGCTGGTAGGTCGGCACGGTGTCGGTCAGGGTCAGGTCGTGCCGGATGAGCCGGGACAGCAGGGTTTCCGCCTCGATGCGGGCCAGCGGCGCGCCCACGCAGTAGTGCAGGCCGAGGCTGAAGCCCAGGTGGCGGCGGGCCGGGCGGTTGCCGGCGTAGCGGGTCACGTCGAACTCGTCGGCCCGGTCGAACGCGCGCTCGTCGCGGCTCGCCGACGCGGTCAGCACCACGACGCCGTCGCCGCGCCGGAACGTCCGGTCGCCCACCTTCGTCTCGGCCAGCGCGACCCGGATGGTGAACTGGGTCGGCGCGTCGTAGCGGAGCATCTCGTCGATCGCCGACGGGACCAGCGACGGGTCGGCGCGCAGCAGGGCCAGCTGGTCCGGGTGCCGCAGCAGCGCGTGCAGGCCGTTGCCGATGAGGTTGATGGTGGTCTCCATGCCCGCCACCAGGGTCAGCAGGCTGATGCCCAGGACCTCGTGCTGCTTGAGCACGTCGCCCTGGTCCTCCACGTGCAGCAGCATCGACAGCAGGTCGTCGGTGCGCGACGTGCGCCGGCGCTCGATCAGCGCGTGCAGGTAGGCCATGCACTCCTGGGCCGCCGTGCCGCGGGCCGCGATGGCGTCCGCCGGCAGCAGGTGGTCCGGGTCCGAGCCGCGCGCGATGGCCAACTGCCAGCGGCGCAGGTCGGGGCCGTCGGACTCGGGCGCGCCGAGCAGCGCGCCCGGCACCATCGCGACGGCCAGCGGCACGGCGAAGTCGGCCAGCACCTCGGCGCGACCGCGCTCCACCGCCGCGTCGACCAGCAGGTCGACCCGCTCCTGCACCACCGGCAGGAACCTGGCCACCATGCGCGGTGTGAAGGCCTTGTTCACCAACGACCTCAGCCGGCCGTGGTCGGGCGGGTCCATCCGGACGAACGAGCCGGGGATGGCCGCGCTCGGGTCGCGGAACGGGCTGATGCCCGCCGAGTAGCCGTGGCCCCAGTCCGAGCCGGTCAGCACGGCGGCGCACTCCTCGTACCGGGTCACCAGCGTCACCGGCACGTCGTCCAGCAGGAACGGCACGAGCCCGCCCTGGTCGCGCATCCGCCGGTACACCGGGTACGGGTCGGCGTGGTGCTCGGGCTCCCACGCGTCGAACACGGAGAGCACGGGGTCCGACACGGTCACGACAGCCTCACCTTCAGCTCGGACATCCCGCGCACCACCAGGTTCGGCAGGTACGGCGGCTCGGACAGCAGTTCCACCGACGTCGTGCGCGTGGCCAGCGCCCGCAGCACGACCTCCATCTCCAACCGGGCCAGCGGCGCGCCCAGGCAGTAGTGCAGCCCCAGCCCGAACGACAGGTGCCGGTTGACCCGCTCGCCCACCCCGTACCGGTCGAGCACCAGGCGGTCGGGGTGCGCGAACGCGCGCGGGTCGCGGTTGGCCGAGCCGAACAGCAGCAGCACCGCCTCGCCGGGCTGGAACGTCCGCCCGGACACGGTGATCTCGGCCCGCGCGGTGCGGGTGGTCAGGTGCACCGGCGCGTCGTAGCGGAGGAACTCGTCCGCGGCGGACGCGGCGAGCTCCGGGTTCGCCCGCAGCTCGGCGAACACCGAGGGGTTGCGCAGCAACGCGAGCACACCGTTGGCGATCAGGTTGACCGTGGTCTCGTGGCCCGCCACCACGAGGATCAGCAGCGTGCCGATCAGCTCGGTGTCGGTGAGCCGGTCGCCCGACGCGTGCACCTGGGCCAGCGCGCTGACCAGGTCGTCGCGCGGCTCGGTCCGCCGTCGCGCGGTCAGCGCGCCGAAGTACTCCGTGAACCGGTGCACGGCCTCGGTGCGCGCGTCCTTCTCCTCCTGCGACAGCAGGGCGTCCGGGTCGAGACCGCGCGCGATGGCGCCGGAGATCTCCCGGATCAGCTCGTGGTCCGCGGCGGGCACGCCCAGCAGCTCGCACACCAGGGTCAGCGGCACCGGGTAGGCCAGCGCGTCGACCAGGTTCACCTCGCCGGCGGCCAACGCCTTGTCCACCAGGGAGTCCACCAGCTCGACGGCCCGCGACCGGGTGCCCTCGATGGTGCGCGCGGTGAACGCCTTGGACACCAGGCCGCGCAGCCGGGTGTGGTCCGGCGGCTCCATCCACAGGAACGACCCGGGCAGCTCGACGTCGCTGTCCGGGTGCAGCAGCTCGGACTCCTCGGCGTGCGACCACTGCGGGTTCTGGAGGATCGCGTCGCACTCGGCGTAGCCCGGCACCAGCGTGATGCCCATCGGTCCGGGCACGAACGGCCCGGCCGCGCGCAACGCGGCGTAGCTCGGGTAGGGATCGTCGCGCCGCAAGGGGTTGAACACCCCGACGACGGCTTCTTCCAGGTTCACCTGGCCACCTCGATGGTCCGGCAGGAGTCGACGAACGAGATCAGCTCCGACACCCGCTCGCTCGGCGCGTCCACCGCGCGGTTGACCACCTTGATCAGGTGCTCGTACGCGTCGGTGTGGTCGTAGCGGGCGGTGTCGGCGATTTTCAGCGCCCAGCGCCAGTAACCCCGGATCACGCCGGACAGCGGCATCCGGAAGTCGGCGACGGTTTCCCGGATGGGACCCACCACCTCGTCGCCGTACACCTGGAGGTACCGGGCCACCACGTCCGCCATGAACGTGAAGTGCCGCGCCTCGTCGCGCGACAGCCGGGTCAGCACCTCCTTGAGCACCGGCTCGTCCACCACCGCGCGCAGCTGCTGGTAGTAGATCTGGGTGGCCTTCTCCTGCACCAGCGCGTAGGCGAAGTACTGCACCGGGTGGGTGAAGGGCAGCTCGAACCGGCCCTGGCCGGGCGCGACGAGCAGACCGCGCAGGGTCTGCTCGTCGGTCAGCCCGGACGCGGTCTGGTAGCGGGTGAGCGCGCGTGCGTGGGTGTCCTCTTCGGACGCCCAGCGCACGGTGAAGTGGTACAGCTCCCGGTTGTGCTCGTACACCGAGGGCTCGACCGAGCCGTCGACAGGGAAGTTCTCGTGGTAGAGCGAGAAGTAGCCGGGCAGGTGGTCCTCGATGATGGTGATGAACTCCACCGCGGACCGCTGGCCGTCGGTCAGCCGCGCGGCGTCCGCGAGGTCCCACTCCATGGCCTTCTCCACGTGCCACGTGCGGGCCTGCGCGGCGCCGGCGAGGTAGTTCGTCACCACCGACGCCATGTCGTCGGTCGGCAGCAGGCCCGCTGCCCGGTTGGCGGTCATGACCGTGCTCCTCTCAGCGGGAGTTCGCGCACACCAGCGCGTAGTGCTTGGTGGTGTAACCCCAGCCGGCGTTGGCGATGTCCAGGTAGTGCAGGAGCTGGTCGCCGAGACCGGTGGACAGCTCGTTGAGCGGCTCGTGCACGGCGCGCAGGTTCTCGCTCCAGTGCTCGATGGTGCGCTTGTAGTGGTCGGTGAGGTCGTGCACGGCCTTGATGGAGAAGCCCGCGTCCTCGGCGGCCTCCACGAGCTCGGACAGCGGGCGCAGGTCGCCCGAGCCGAAGATGCTGCTGCGCACGAACTCCGTGCCCGGCCGGGTGTCGAACGACTCGCGCAGCGCCTGGTTGCGGAAGCAGCTCTCCGACACGTACAGCCGGCCGCCGCGGCGCAGCGCCTTGCGCGCCTTGGTGAACACCGCGCGCGGGTTGGCCATGTGCACGATGGAGCCGAGCAGCGTGACCGCGTCGTACCCGCCCTCGTCGGGCTGGTAGGTCTCGAACGACGCCACCTCGGTGCGCACCAGTTCGCCCAGGCCCAGTTCCTCGACCCGCTTGGCGATGTAGTCGTGCTGGCGGGCGGCCGGGCTGATGCCGACCGTGCGGCAGCCGTACTCGGCGGCCATGAACGTGATCAGCGCGCCCCAGCCGCAACCCACGTCGAGCACCCGCTCGCCGCCGCTCAGGTCGAGTTCCCGCGCCACGAACGCGAGTTTGTTGCGCTGCGCCTGCTCCAGCGTGTCGTCGGGCGACTCGAACAGCCCGGACGAGTACTTGCGCAGCGGGTCCAGGAATCGCGCGAAGACGTCCGGGTCCTGGTCGTAGTGCTGGTTGGTTGCCGGAATCGCGGTCGCGGTCATGCGCGGGCCTTCTCGACCACCGCGACGACCTCGGACACCGTGTTGACGCCGAAGATGTCCTCGTCCTCCAGCTCGACGTCGAACCGCTGCTCGATCTTCGCGATCATCCGCAGCACCTTGATGGAGTCCGCGCCCTCGATCGAGCGCAGGTCGGTGTCCGGGGTCAGCGCGGCCGGCGTCACGCCCAGCTCGGCGGCGACGATGGTGGTGATCTCGGTGGCCAGATCTGCGGTGGTGGTCTCAGCGGACATCGGGTTCTCCCTGGCGTTGGTAGGAGGCGGTCGCGGTCGCCATGACGGCGCCGTGCTCGTCGAGCACTTCCGCGGTGGAGGTGATCAGTCCGGTGGGCGGGGTGGTGGCCCGGGCGACGCAGCGGTAGCGACCGCCGACGGTCACCACGCCCACGTAGCGCATCCGCATCGACGTGGTGAGCGCCGGCACGCCCAGGCGCAGCACGACGAGGTTGCCCATCGTCTCGTCGCAGACCAGCGCGAGGATGCCGCCGTGCACCACGCCGGGGTAGGACTCGTAGTGGTGGTCCAGCAGGAACGACGCGGACAGGTCGTCGCCCTCGTGCTCGAACTCCAGCGCCAACCCGCGCGGGTTGCGCGGCGAGCAGCCGAAGCAGTGGTGGTCGATCCCGGCCCAGGGCAGGAGCGCGGTCATCCCAGCGAGGTGGCGAGCGCCCGGCGGACCGCCTTGTTGGACGAGAGGTCGTAGCCGGTCAGCGAGCCGAACGTGCGGCGGATCTTGCCCTGGAGCTCCTCGAGCGAACCGGCGTCGGCGACCGTGTCGAGGAACATCTCGAAGCCGGTGTCGATGGTCTCGGTGGTCTCCAGCTCGGCGAGGCCGGACTTGAACACGCCGACGGGGTGCTTGATGCGGTCGTCGGAGGTGTAGAAGTACAGCGTCTCCAGCACCGACGGGATCTCCTCGGGGTGCCGCTCCAGCCGCTTGGCGGCGAAGTGCCGGAACTCGCGGGCGTGCCCGGCCTCGTCCCGGCTGGCCTGGAGCAGCAGCTGCTTGAGCACCGGCTCCTCGACCCACTGCGACACCGCGCGGTATACGTGGTTCACGGTCAGCTCGGAGATGATGTTGGTGGCGAGCGTCGCGGACGGCGTCGAGCCCGGGTCGTAGGGCGCGCGCATCGCGGCCACCGCGCGGTTGTCGACCTCCTCGCCGACGGCCTGGAGCCACGAGGTGAACGCGTAGTGGTGCTGCACCTCCTGGTAACCCCAGATCACCGCGAACGCGGAGAAGTCGTAGTCGTCCAGGAACTCGTTCATGAAGCCGTGCACGGCGGCGATGACGTTGGACTCGCCCATCACCGCGCTCTTGACCAGGGTCACGTACTCCGGCTTGACCTTGGTCAGGTCCACCGCGTCCAGCTGGAGCTCGGCCAGCCGCCAGTGGGTGCGGTCGTAGTGCCGGAACACGTCCAGGGAGTGCATCTGTGCCATCCCGGGCAGGTCGACGGTCATCGGGTTGCCTCCGCCTTCATCAGGTCGCGCATGCCGAGTCGTTGCAGTTTCCCGCTGGTGGTGCGGGGGATCGTGCGGGGTTTGACCAGTCGCACGTCGACCTCGGGCAGCCCGAGGTCGACCGCGCACCGCACCGCGATCGCCTTGCGCAGCGCGGCCCGTTCGTCCTCATCGGACAGTCGGGTCTCCGCGCACAGCACGATCTTCTCGACACCGTCGTCGAGCAGCGCGAACGCCACGCACCGCTGCTGGTGGACGCCGGCGACCTCGCGGGCCACCGCCTCCACGTCGAGCGGGTACACGTTGACGCCGCGGAGGGTGATCATCTCCTTGCTGCGGCCGGTGAAGTACAGCTCGCCCTCGCGCAGGTAGCCGAGGTCGCCGGTGCGCAGCCAGCCGTCGGCGGTGAACGGGTCGGAGCCGCCGCCGAGGTAGCCGCCGGTCACCGCGCCGCCGCGGACCTGGACCTCGCCGACCGTGCCGTCGGGCAGCCCGTCGCCGATCCGGCACGCCATGCCGGGCACCGCCAGGCCGAGTCCGACCAGGCCGCGCGCGTCCGGGTGGTCGGCGGGCACCGGCAGCGCGACGCCCTTCTCCGTCAGCGCCACCCGGTCGCACCACTCGACCACCGGCGGCCGGTCCAGCGGCGGCAGCGTGACGACCAGGGTCGCCTCGGCCATGCCGTACGCGGGCGTCATCGCCTCCGGGCGGAACCCGGCGAGCGAGTAGTGCTCCAGGAACGCCTCCAGCGACCGGACGCCGATGGACTCGGCGCCGTTGAACGCGACCCGCCAGTGCGCCAGGTCGAGTTCGGCGAGGGTTTCGGTGGACACGGTGGTGGTGAGGTAGTCGTAGCCGAAGTTCGGCATCGCGCAGATGGTCGCCTTGACGGCGGCGAACTGGCGCAGCCACGCGCCGGGGCTCTTCACGAAGTCCGCGGGCGACCACAGGGTGAGCGGGATGCCGTTGAACAGGCCGGTGAGGGTGCCGAACAGGCCCATGTCGTGGAACAGCGGGAGCCAGCTGCCCCAGCCGTCCTCGGGCTTGATCGCGATCGCCTTGGTGATGGACTCGGCGCAGGACAGCACGTTGCGGTGGGTCAGCACCACGCCCTTGGGGTCCGACGTGCTGCCGGAGGTGAACTGGAGCACGGCCGTGGCGTCGATCGGCACCGCCGGGAACTCCCGGTCCTCGCCCAGCACCAGCGTTTCCGCCTCGTGCGCCGTCACGTCGAGGTGCTCGGTGATCGGCTTCATCCTCGGCACCGTGACCAGGTGCGTCAGGCCCGCCGTGGCGATGATCTTCCGAGTGCGCCGGACGTAACCCTCCAGGTCGCGCAGGCCCATCGGCAGCGGCAACGGGCAGGCCGCCGCGCCGAGCCTGCTCGCGGCGAGAACCCCTTGCAGGAACGCGGTGTTGTTGGGGCACAGCACACCCACGACATCCCGGGCGCCCGCGTCGTGCAGCGCGCCCGCCATCCGGCGGGAGGTCTCGGCGAGCTCGCGGTAGGTCAGCCGCTCGTCCTCGCCGGGGAACGCGATGGTCTGGTCCGGGTAGCGGGACGCCGCGGCGTCGAACCGCTCATGCACCGTCGACAACGCCGACACCTCCTGGGGAAGCGGATCCGCGGCGCAACACCCGCAGCAGCACCGGCGGGGCGAGCAGCGCGGTCGGGGGGATGGTGAGGTTCGCGGTCCGCATCAGCACGCGGGCCACCTCGGGATCGCGGTGGGCGGCCACGTGCACGCGGCCCACGTAGGCGTTGGTGAGCCGGGTGCGCAGCGGGCGCGGTCCCTCGACCCGCTCGTCGCGCAGGTCCGCGCCGGTGGACATCCGCCACGCGGTGTCGACCGCCCGCGCCGACCGGCGGTAGAACCGTTGCGGCGTCAGCCTTCCCTCGGCGAGCAGGTCGCGCAGCACCAGCGCCTGCTGGCCCGCGACGGTCATGCCCTGCGCGTAGAGCGGGTTGAAGCTGCACAGCGCGTCGCCCACCACCAGGAAACCGTTCGGCGACGCGGGAACCAGGTCGTGGCGCCGGCGCAGCGAGCCGCGGAAGCGGTGCGGCACGGCGTCGCCGAGCGGTTCGGCGTCGGCGACGATGCGGTGCACGTCGGGCACCGGCAGCGTGGCGGCGAACGCGGTGAAGCCCTCGTGGTCGGCGGGCGGGTGGTCGCCGAGCATGCCGGCGAGCGTCACGTGCCAGCGCTCGCCCTCCAGCACGATCGCGCCGCCGCCGCGGAATCCGGGCATGGTGGACACCACGACGCCGCGGTCGCCGTCGAGGTGGTCGGGCCGCCGCCGGTAGAACCGGGACGCGTAGCCGAGGTCGACGTCCACGCGCTGCTCGGCGGGCCGGTGGTGGCCGAGGTCGACCAGCCAGTCCGACGCCCGCGAGCCGCGCCCGGTCGCGTCCACCACCAGGTCGGCGGCGAGCGACCGGCCGTCGTCGCACCGAACGCCCACCACGTCGCCGTTCTCGTCGCCGACGAGGCCGGTCGCGTTGTGCCGCACCAGGGTCACGTTCTCCAGCGCGAGCGTGCGCCGCCGGAGGCCGTCCTCCAGCATCGGTCTGCTCGCCAGCAGCGTGATCAGGCCGGTGTCGGTCGGGTGCATCCGCAGCCCGGACAGGTACCAGCGCGACTCGCGCAGCACCTCCGTGGTCGGCGCGCCCTCGGCCGCCAGCTGCGCGGTGATGCCGGGGTGCAACTCCTCGAGGATTTGCCTGCCGCGCTCCATCAGGCCGTGCAGGTGCCTGGCCTGCGGCACGCCGCGCCGCTGGTCGGCGCCCGTCACGTCGTCGCGCTCGACGATCGTGACGCGGTAGTGGCCGGAGAGGACGCGCGCGGCCAGCAGACCCGCGATGCTCGCGCCGAGGACGACCGCGGAACCGGTCATTGAGGACCACCCCCTGTCGGGGAGGACCTTCTCCCGCCCCGGTGATCGGGACAACGAACGCGGGGCCACGCCTATCGGTCCATTGGGATCTCGTCACGAACCCCGGGATTCAGGGCTCGTTCAGGCCGTCGTCACCCGTGCACCGGACAGTGTGGGGCGGCCCCGACCACGGAGGATCCACAGTGGACGCAGTGACCCAGGCGATGGCGGACCTGTTCGTCCGGCGCGCCGACCCCTACACGCCCGCGCGGACCCTGCGCGAGGCCGGGCCCGTGCACCGGACCCCGATCGGCCTGCACCTGATCACCCGGTACGCCGACTGCGCGACCGTGTTGCAGGGCAACGACTGGAGCCACGCCGACGAGGCGGGCCAGCTGCACCCGAGCGTGGACCCGGAGCGGGCCGCCGAGGAGATGCCGACGTCGTTCCTGTGGATGGACCCGCCGGACCACACCCGGTTGCGCGGCCTGGTGTCCAAGGCGTTCACCCCGCGCACGGTGGCCGAGCTGCGGCCCCGGATCGAGGCGCTGGTGACCGAGCTGGTCGACCGGGCGCTGGCCGCGGGCGAGTTCGACCTGGTGGAGCTGATCGCCTACCCGCTGCCGCTGACCATCGTCTGCGAGCTGATCGGCGTGCCGGCGGCGGACCACAAGGCCGTGCAGACGTGGTCGCAGGACCTGGCGCGCGGGTTCGACCCGGACGTGCTGATGACGCCGGAGACGCACGAGGCCCGCAGCACCGCCGCGCGCGAGTTCATGCGCTACTTCCGCGCGCTGATCGACGCCCGCCGGGCCGAGCCGCGCGACGACCTGCTCAGCGCGCTGGCCGCGGTCGAGGACCGGGGTGACGTGCTGACCGAGACCGAGCTGCTGACCACGTGCGTGACGACGTTGGTGGCCGGGCACGAGACCACGGTGAACCTGGTCGCGAACGGGCTGCTCGCGTTGATGCGCAACGCCGACCAGTGGGAACTGCTGCGCGCGCACCCGGAGTACGTGCCGAGCGCGGTGAACGAACTGCTGCGCTTCGACCCGCCGGTGCAGATGACCACCCGGTCGGCCAAGAAGCCGATGACGGTGGCGGGGCACGACTTCGCCGAGGGCGACGGCGTGGTGGTGCTGGTGAACTCCGGCAACCGCGACCCCGAGGTGTTCCCCGACCCGGACCGGCTGGACGTGACGCGGTACCACGACCGGCGCGACCCGGCCGCCCGGCACCTGGCGTTCAGCCTGGGCATCCACTACTGCCTCGGCGCTCCGCTCGCGTTGCTGGAGATGGAGGTGCTGCTGGCCGAGCTGGTCCGCCGGGTGACCGTGATGGAACCGCTGACCGACGAGCCGCAGTACAAGGCCAACCTGATCGTCCGCGGCTTGTCCGCCCTCCCGGTGAGGTTCGCGTGACCAACGTCTTCGACCCGTCGTTGCGGGCCAACCCGTTCGACCTCTACCGGACCCTGCGCGAGTCGGGTCCGCTGCACCCCACCGGTTTCGGCATCAACCTGGTGCCCCGGTACGCGGACTGCTCGGCCGTGCTGGCCGACCCGGCGTGGGGCCACGGCTACTACGCGGGCATCAACCCGTTCCGGCCCGGTGTCGACCCGCGGTCGCTGCCCGGCTCGTTCCTGCTGATGGACCCGCCGGACCACGGCCGGATGCGCTCGCTCGTGACCAAGGCGTTCACCCTGCGCGCGGTCGAGGCGTTGCGGCCGCGGATCACCGCGCTGGTGGACGAGCTGCTCGACGCCGCGATCGAGGCGGGCGAGGTGGACCTGGTGCGCGCGCTGGCCTACCCGGTGCCGCTGATCACGATCTGCCGGCTGCTGGGCGTGCCGGAGTCCGACCAGGAGCTGTTCGGCCGCTGGACCGGCGCGATCAGCCGCGGCCTCGACCCGGACGCGGTGCTGAGCGAGGAGGAGAAGGCCGCGCGGCAGGTCGCCGTCGGCAACTTCGCCGAGTACTTCGCCGAGCTGATCGCGTGGCGGCGCACCGATCCGCAGGACGACCTGCTGAGCAGGCTCGTGACGGTCGAGGACGGCGGCGACCGGTTGTCGGTCAAGGAGATCGCGGACATCGGCGTGCTGCTGCTCATCGCCGGGCACGAGACCACCATGAACCTGATCGCGAGCGGGGTCTACGCGCTGCACCGGCACCCGGACCAGCGCGCGGTGCTGGCCGCGGACCCGGCGCTCGCGACCGTGGCGGTCGAGGAGTTCCTGCGGTTCGACACGCCCGTGCCGTTCCCCACCCGGGTCGCGCTCACCGACGTGGAGCTGGGCGGGGTGTCGCTGCCGCGCGGCAGCGGCGTGGTGCTGCTGCTGGGTTCGGCGAACCGGGACCCGGCGGCGTTCGACGCGCCCGAGCGGCTCGACGTGCGGCGGTTCGCCTCGGACGGGCCGCGGCAGCTCGCGTTCAGCCACGGTCCGCACTTCTGCCTCGGCGCGCCGATGGCACGGGTGGAGAGCGCGATCTTCTTCCGCCGGCTGTTCGAACGCGCGCCGGACTTCGAGGTGCTCACCGACGCGCCCGAGTACCGCTCCAGCATCTCCATGCGCGGCCTGGCCTCGCTGCCGGTCCGCTTCACGCCGAAGGGACGATCGTGACCACTGCCGACCGGATCGCCGAGCTGACCTCGTTGCTCACCAAGGGACTCACCGAGGGGATCGGCGTCGGCCACTCGCTCGGCGTGCAGTGCGCGGAGCTGGGCGAGGGCCGCGCGGTGTACACGTTGAAGCCGAACGCCGTGCAGGCCAACGCGATGCTGACCGTGCACGGCGGCGTGTTGAGCACGTTGATCGACACAGCCCTGGGCAGCGCGGTCTTCACCCGGCTGCCGGACGCGACGATCTACACCACGTTGGAGCTGAAGGTGAACTTCGTCCGCCCGGTGCGGCTGGACGAGGGTGAGCTGACCTGCGAGGCCACCGCGATCCACGTGGGCCGCCGCACCGCGACCGCCGAGGCGAAGGTGCACAACGCGGCGGGCAAGCTCGTCGCCTACGGCAACTGCACGTGCCTGGTGGAGACGTTCACGGGATGAGGTCGGCGCCCTGGTGCGGCGTTCCGCCGTGCCAGGGCAGCACCCGGCCGTACCGGACCAGTTCGCCGTGGGTCGCCGGGTCCACCGGTCCGAGCACGAAGTCCAGCACCGCGGCGGCGGCCCGCGCGGGCGTGAGCGCACCGCTGAAGTCGTCGAACCACGGCCGCGACGCCCGGGTGTCGACCAACCCCGGGCACACCGCCGCCACCAGCGTGCCGGCCGACAGGTCCGCGTCCCTCCTGGTCGCCGCGACCGCCCGCACCGCGGCCACCTGGGCGACCTTCGACGGCACGTTGACCCACCGCGGCCACCCGCGCTCCTCGGCGCGGCCGGCGCGCGCCGCCGCCACCCAGTCCCCCACCACCCGCTCGACCTCGTCCAGGCTCCGCCCGTCGAACAGCGGCCACAGCGCGGGATCGAGGTTGCCCAGCGTGCCCAACCCACTGGCCACCACGACCAACCGACCGCCGGCGCGCAGCCCGGGCCCGAACTCCCGCAGCACCGCGTGGGCGCCGCCGTTGGCGACCGCCGCGAACTCCTCCGCCTGGGCCGCCTGCGACCGGTCCGGCGACAACGGCGCCACCGCGTTCGAGAGCACCACGTCGACCGGGCCCAGCTCCCGCGCCAGCTCCGCGACCGCGGCGGCGTCGGTCACGTCGAGCACCCGTCCCTCCACTCCGGCCCGTCCACCGACCCGGGACACCGCCTCCTCCACCCGACCACGGTCCCGACCGGTGAGCAGCACCAGGTCCTCGTTCCCGAACCGTTCCGCGAGGTCCGCGACCAACGCGAACCCCAACCCCTGATTGGCACCGGTGACCACCGCGATTCGTGACATGGGACCACCGTAGGAACCGCCGGGTCCTGCGCCTAGCGCCGATCGCGCACCCCGGCCATGCGTAGTTCGCATGACCGCCCACGTCGCGCGGTCGGTGCCCGGAACTGGTACTCCTGACGGTCATGGCGCTGTCCGACGTGTCCCCCACCGTGCTGAGGGTGTTCCGCGAGGTGGTCGAGCGCGGCACGCTCACCGCCGCCGCCTCCGCGCTCGGCTACACGCAGTCCGCCGTGTCGCGGCAGGTGGCGACGCTCGAGCGGGCCGCGGGCGCGGTGCTGCTCGAGCGCCGGCACGACGGGGTGTCGCCCACCGCGGCCGGGCAGGTGGTGCTGCGCCGGGCGGTGGCGGTGCTGGACCAGCTCGACGCCGGCGCGCGGGAACTGGCGGGGTTGCCCGCCGACGCCGGAACGGTGCGGCTGGGGTGGTTCACCAGTGCCGGCGCGGTGCTGGTGCCCCGCGCGGTGGCCGCGGTGCGCCGGTCGCACCCGGCGATCACCGTCACCACCCGCGAGGGGTCGACGCCCGCGCTCGTCCGCGCGGTGCGCGCGGGCACGCTCGACCTCGCCGTGCTGGCCTCCGCACCGCCGTTCCGCCCGTTCGACGCCGAGTCGCCGCCGCTGCGGGTGCGCACGCTCGCCGAACGGCCGCTGCGGGTGGCGGTGGCGCGGTCCGACCCGCTGGCCGCCGCCGGCTCGGTCATGGTGGCCGAACTGCGCGGTCGGGCGTGGATCGCGAGCCGGTCGACGGCCGACGAACGCCTGCTCGGCTGGTGGCCCGGGTTGGACGAGCGGCCGCACGTCGCGCACACCGCCCGGGACTGGCTCGCGAAGCTGAACCTGGTCGCCGCGGGCGCGGGCCTGACGACGGTGCCGGCGTCCCTGACCGGCGCGCTGCCGCCCGGCGTGGTGCCGCTGACCGTGACCGACGGCCCGAAGGAAACCCGCCGCGTGGTGCTGGCGCGCCTTCCCGGCCCGCTGGGCGAGCAGGCCGGCGTGCTGGTGGACGCACTGGTCGCGGCCGCCGACTGAACCCACCGCCGAGGACCCGCCGCGACCGCCCGGTGAGCTGCGGCCCGTCCGCCGACGGGAGGCGGGAGACGCGCAGCGCGGGCCGAGCAGACCGGAGCGCCGCCGACGGGTCGAGCGGACCGGTCGGGGGACGACCGGCCCGCTCGGGCCCGCTGGGCGTGCCCGACCGGCTCAGGTCAGCCCGGTGAGCTGCGGCCCGGCCGCCGACGGGAGACGCGCAGCGCGGGCCGAGCAGACCGGAGCGCCGCCGACGGGTCGAGCGGACCGGTCGGGGGACGACCGGCCCGCTCGGGCCTGCTGGGCGTGGCCGACCGGCTCAGGTCAGCGTCTCCAGGAACCGGGTGTGGTGGCGGACCTCGCGGAACTCGGCGCGGTCCAGTACGTCGGACAGGAACTCCGCGGTGGTGGACACGCCCGCGCCGGTGATCCGGGTTTCGGCCAGCGCGCGGCGCATCCGGGCGATCGCGGCGTCCCTGGTCGGCGCCCACACGATCACCTTGGCCAGCAGGGAGTCGTACAGCGCGGGCACCCGGTAGCCGGTGTGCGCGTGCGTGTCGACCCGGACGAACGGTCCGCCGGGCAGCAGGCACTCCACCAGCGTGCCGGGCGCGGGGGCGAAGGCGCGGGACGGGTCCTCCGCGTTGATCCGGCACTCGATGGACACGCCCTGGTGCCGGATGTCGTCCTGCCCGAACGACAGCGGTTCGCCCGCCGCGATCCGCAGCTGCTCGGCGACCAGGTCGACGCCGGTCACCATCTCGGTCACCGGGTGCTCGACCTGGAGCCGGCAGTTGACCTCCATGAAGTAGAACCGGCCCTGCCCGTCCACCAGGAACTCGAACGTGCCGGCGCCGACGTACCCGGCCTCGCGCGCGCCCCGGACGGCCGCCTCGCCCATCTCGGCGAGCAGTTCCGACGGCAGGTTCGGCGCGGGCGACTCCTCGACGAGCTTCTGGTGCCGGCGCTGCAACGAGCAGTCCCGCGCGCCCAGGTGCACCACCGAGCCGTGCGCGTCGGCCAGGACCTGGATCTCCACGTGCCGCGCGGAGTCCAGGTAGCGCTCGACGTACATCCGGCCGTCCCGGAACACCGCCTGCGCCGCGGCCCGGGTTTCCGCCCACGCCCGCGCGAAGTCCTCGGACCGGCGGATCACCGCCATGCCCCGACCACCGCCGCCCGCGACCGCCTTCACGATCACCGGGTAGCCGATCTCCTCGGCGAGCGCGTGCGCGGCCGGTCCGTCGAGCGCGTCCCGGCTGCCGGGCAGCAGGGGCAACCCGGCGTCGGTCATGATCGCCCGCGCGGACGCCTTGTCGCCCAGCTGCGCCATCACCTTGGCCGGCGTGCCGACGAACGTGATGCCCTCGGCCTCGCACACCTCGGCGAAGTCCGGGTTCTCCGACAGGAAGCCGTACCCGGGGTGGATCGCGTCCGCGCCGCGGGTGCGGGCGGCCTCGATCACCGCCGGGATGTTGAGGTAGCTCTGCTTCGCGGGTCCCGGCCCGATGTTGACCGACTCGTCGGCGAACCGCACCACCGCCGAGTCGCGGTCGGACTCCGAGTACACCGCGACCGTGCCGATGCCCAGCTCCCGGCACGTGCGCGCGACCCGGAGCGCGATCTCACCGCGGTTGGCGATGAGGACCTTGCGGATCACCGGGGTTCCAGGGACACCAGCGGCTGGCCGTACTCGACCGCCGTGCCGTCCGGCACCAGCACCTCGAGCACCGTGCCGGCGCGGTCGGACTCGACCGGGATCATCAGCTTCATCGCCTCCACGATGCCGATCTGCTGACCCGCCTTCACCTCGTCGCCGACCGACACGAACGGCTTCGCGCCGGGCTCGGCCGCGTGGTAGAAGACACCGACCGTGGTGGCGCACACCTCGTGCCCGCCACGGTCCACAATGGACGGCTCGGGCACCGGAACCGGAACCGCGGCGCGGACCGGCGCGGCGGGCGCGGACACCGGCGTCGGCACGGCCGCCTCCGGCCAGTGCACCTCCACCGTCACGTCGCGCGCGGACAGCCGCACCACGCTGGGCGCGCGGCCGGTTTGCGCGGCCAGCGCCACGACCTGCTCGCGCAGCACCGACACCACGTGGTCGACGTCGTTCGACGCGACCGGGACACCGTTGGTCACCACGTTCACCGGGCGGACTCCTTCTCAGCGTGGTCGTCGAGCAGCACCGAGGTGGTCGCGCCGAAACGGCGGAACCGGGCGCGACGACCGGTGACGAGCGTCATCTGGTCCTGGGGCAGCAGGTCGGCCAGGGTGGCCGACAGGGCGTCGCCGAGCGCGGCCGCGGCGGCGAGGTGGTCGGTGTCGGCGCCCGCGCCCGGCTCGGGCACCACGCCGTCCACCACACCGGATTCGAGCAGCGAGCGGGCGTCGACGCGCAGCGCGGCGGCGGCCCGGGGCGCCTGGGCCGGGTCCTTCCAGAGGATCGACGCGCAGCCCTCGGCGCTGATCACCGAGTAGACCGCGTTGGCGCACATGAGGACCCGGTCCGCGACGGCGAGCGCGAGCGCGCCTCCGGAACCGCCCTCGCCGGTCACCACCGCGACCACGGGCACCGGCAGGCTCGCCATCAGCCGCAGGTTCTCCGCGATGGCGACGGACTGGCCGTGCTCCTCGGCCTCGATGCCGGGGTACGCGCCGGCCGTGTCGACCAGCGTCACCACCGGCAGGCCGAGCTTGGCCGCGAGCCGCATGACCCGCGCGGCCTTGCGGTAGCCGGACGGCGTGGGCATGCCGTAGTTGCGCTCGGACAGCTCGGCCGCCGTGGCGCCCTTCTGGGTGCCGATGATCGCGGCCGGCACGCCCTGCACCCGGCCGAGACCGGCGACCAGCGCCGGGCAGTCGGCGAACGC
This sequence comes from Actinosynnema sp. NPDC020468, assembly GCF_040642015.1. Lineage (NCBI taxonomy): Bacteria > Bacillati > Actinomycetota > Actinomycetes > Pseudonocardiales > Pseudonocardiaceae > Actinosynnema > Actinosynnema sp. NPDC020468. The sequence continues at coordinate 38,524 of NZ_JBFAEO010000038.1, read as the reverse complement.
GCGGTCGCCGTGCAGCTCGGTGAAGTCCTCCACCAGCAGCGCGATGTAGTCCAGAGTGGTCGGACGGCCGAGCTTGCGCGCCGCGCGCACGCAGTCCCACGGCTCGCGCTCGGGCAGCTGCCGGTGGTCGAGCACCAGCGCCTGGCCGGTGCGGTGCGCCTGGTGCGGCACCTCCTCCGGGCGGCGGGACGCGACCGACAGCAGTGAGGCGAGCGCGGCGGGCAGCTCGTGCCGGGCCCGGATCACGTCGACGACTCCGTGCTCCAGCAGGAACTCCGCGGTCTGGAAGCCCGGCGGCAGCTTCTGCCGGATGGTCTGCTCGATCACCCGGGGACCGGCGAAACCCAGCCGGGCGCCCGGTTCCGCGACGATCACGTCGGTCAGCGTGGCGTAGGACGCGGCCACGCCGCCGAACGTCGGGTCGGTGATCAGCGAGACGGTGAGGATGCCCGCCTCGTCCAGCTGGCCCAGCGCCTGGCTGGTTTTGGCCATCTGCATGAGGGACAGCACGCCCTCCTGCATCCGCGCGCCGCCGGACGCCGTGACGATCAGCAGCGGCGTGCGCTCGCGCAGCGCGATCTCGCAGGCCTGGGTGACCGCCTCGCCGACGTTCGCGCCGAGGCTGCCGCCGAGGAACCGGAAGTCCATCGCCGCCACCACGACCGGGTTGCCGCCGATGCGACCCCGTGCGCACACCACGGCCTCCGCGAGGCCGGTGCGGGCCCGCGCGTCGCGCAGCCGGTCGACGTAGGGCTTGCTGTCCACGAAGCCCAGCGGGTCGCTGTCCGACACCGCCATCTCCAGCAGGTCGAGCGATCCCGCGTCGAGCAGCTGATCGAGCCGCTGCGGCGCGGTCAGCGGCGCGTGCCACCCGCACTCCGGGCAGACCCGCGCGGACCGGGCGAACCGCGGCCCGTAGAGCATCGTGTCGCAGCCGCCGCAGACCAGCCAGGCCTGCTCGGCGGCGCTGTCGAGGGTTGCCGTCATCGTTCCTCCCAGGAGGGGCTCGGCGGGTAGGTCGCGCACTCGGCGGGCAGCCGGACGCCCGCCGAACGCAGCTGCGCGACCCGGGTGGTGAACGCCGCGCCGCGCATCAGGTGCGTCGCCACGTCCGCGACGAACCGGTGGCCGGGCGCGGCCAGGTGGGTGCCCGCGACCCACTGGTTGAACGCGCCCATCGCCGGTCCGCACCAGATCTGGTAGTCGGCGGCCCGCTCGGGCACGCCCCGGATGCTCCAGCCCGAGGACAGGCCGAGGTACCAGCGGAACACCAGTGCCATGCGGCGCCGGGGGTTGTCCTGGGCGCGGCGGATCTGCTCCGGGTCGCGCGCGGTGAAGTAGGACACGCAGTCCGCCCACACGTCGTCCAGCGGGCGCCGGAAGACCTTCTGCTCCAGCTCGGCGCGATCGGTGCCGCCCAACGACTCCAGGCCGTCGTGCGACCGGTACAGGTCGTAGAGCTTCTTGGCGCGACCGGCGAACATGGTGCCGCGCTTGAGCACCTGCACGTCCACGCCCAGCTCGAACATGTCCGACGACGGCGCCATGCCGCAGTCCGCGACACCGGCGGAGGCGAGCAGCCGCTTGGCGTGCTCGGACTGGTCGGCCTCCACGCACGCCTGGTTCACCGAACCGGTGACGACGTACGCCGCGCCCATCCCGAACGCGGCCGACGCGGCGACCGGCGTGCCGATGCCGCCGCCGACGCCGACCCGCGAGGACAGGCCCAGCTCGCGCCGGACCCGGTCCCGCACCGCGATGATCTCGGGCAGCAGCACGACCAGCGGCCGCCGGTCGGTGTGCCCGCCGGAGTCGGCCTCGGCGGTGATGTCGTCCGCCATCGGCACGAGCGCCGCCAGTTCGGCCTGCTCGGCGGTCAGCTGCCCGGCCTCGACCAGCGGTCGCAGCAGAGCCTCCGGCGCGGGCCGGAGGAACTTCTCCGCCACCTCCGCGCGGGACACCTTGGCGATCACCCGGTTGCGCGCCTCGACGCCCCGCGCGGTCCGCACCAGGCCCGCGGCCCGGTAGCGGACGATCTGCGGGGTCAGGTCGAGGAACGCGGACGCCTCCACGCACCGCACCTCGTGCTTGAGGCACAGGTCGACGACGGCCCGCTCCAGCGCGGCCTCGCTGGGCGCGTGGATCAGGTTGACCGCGAACGGCGCGCCCGGCGCCTCGCGCTTGATGGTGGTGATCGCCTCGTCCACCCGGTCGGGCAGCACGCCCGCCGCGCCGAACGAGCCGAGGATCCCGTTGCGCGCCAACGCGACCACCATGGCGGCGGAGGCGATCCCGTTGGCCATCGCGCCCGCGTGGTAGGCGAGGCCGACGCCGTGCGCCTGCCGGAACGCCGGGTCGCCCAGGCCCTCCGGGGTGAGCGGGCCGACCGCGGCGAGCACCTGGTGCCCGCGCGGGTCGGCGGTGGCGCCGACACCGGCCGCCGTCCGCACCACGTAGCAGGGCTGGTCCAGCGCCAGCAGCTGCCGGTAGACCGCGTCGGTGTCCTGCGCGACGGCGGTCACCACGGCTCCGCCCCTTCCTCGCGCAGCTCCACCGCGATGTCGATCAGCTCGTAGATCCGCAGACCCGGCTTCCACACGCTCGCGTCGCCGATCACCCGCACCCGCCCCGGCTTGCGCAGCACGTCCTTGATGTGGACCTCCAGCGTGGACGCGCCGTCGGTGGGCAGGAACTGGCCGCGGTACTTCCAGCTGAACGGCACGCCCACCGGCAGCACGAAGCCCGGGTCGCGCAGGTCGGCGGCGTGCCCGGAGGCCAGCAGCCACTCCTGCATCGCGACGACCACCGACTCCACACCGAGCGAGCCGGGGATCACCGGGTCCAGGTGGAAGTGCCTGGCGAAGAACCAGTCGTCCGGGTCGATCGCCCGGCGCGCCCACAGGTAACCCGCGCCGTGCTCGCCGCCACCGTCCACAACGGACACCTCGTCCAGCAGGGCGAGGTGGTCCCGCGCGGTCAGCGGCGCGCCCGCGGCACGCCGACCCGCCACGTCGATCGTGCCGGTCACCGCCGCGCCGCTGCTCTCCAGCCAGGTCGGCTTGTCCCGGCCCGCGTCGAGGCCGGTCTGGTTGGCCAGCGCGGCGTCGCTGAAGTAGCCGAACATCGTCTCGCCCCGGTAGAACGGGACGCCGCCGGTTTCCAGCTCGTAGCCGAAGGTCTGGAGTGACGACCCGGTCATCAGGGTGGTGGCCAGCAGCGTCGAGCGCTGCTCGATCGTCCGGTCCCGCAGGTCGACCTCGCGCAGCACGGTCGCCGTGCCGCCGAGGTTGCGCAGGCTCAGCGTGGTGTCCGGAGTGGACAGTGTCGCGCCGAGGTGGTAGCCGATCAGCAGCGCCGCCTGGAGCGAGGTCTCCATGTAGACGCAGTTCGGCATGGAGGCGTTGGCGGTGTCCGCGTAGTACCAGGCGTCGGCGGGCGAGTCGTACTCGGTGCGGTAGGTCGCCGCGTCCAGCTCGCCGCGCACGCCGTCGATCTCCACGACCCGGTCCACCAGCAGCAGGCCGCCGGTGGGCAGTCGGGTCGCCTTGATCCCGGTGTAGTGCGCGAACTCCGGCCCGAGCGCCACGCCCTGGTCGCCGCGCGCGAGGTGGGTCAGGTGGAACTCGCTGAGCAGCACCTGCTCGCCGCGCACGCCCACCCGGCCGAGCCAGCGGGACGGGAAGCCGCCGCGCTCGGGTCCGACCGGCACACCGGGCTTCTCGCGCAGCGCCAAGGTCAGGTCGCGCACGACCGTGCCGCCGATCCGCACGTGCGCCTTGAGGTGCGGTCGGGGAACCAGGTCGATCTCCTCGACCTCGAGCTCCACGTCCTCGCCCGGCGCGCCCACGTGGACCGACTCGCCCGGCAGCCGGACGAACGTCGCGTCGGCCAGGCACAGGTGCAACCCGGTGTACAGGGCGAACAACTCGGCCGCCTGCACGGCCACCGCGAGCGGGTCCGCACCGGGCACCGCGCCGGCGGACAGCAGTCCCCGCCGGTGCGCGCCGCCGCGCAACCCGATGCCGCGCACGTCGGTCAGCACGATCCCGCCGGTCAGCCGCACGTCGGGGTTCGCGCCCTGCTGGTCGTAGCGCGAGCCGAACACCGACGGCACGTCGCCGTCGGCGAGCCGGCGCAGCTCCGCGTGCCCGAACCGGACCACCTGGGTCCGGGCGAGCGGCTTGAACGCGGTCTCGTCGGACGGCACGTGGGTCGTGCCGTACTCCTGCGCCGCCTCGGGCGCGGCGGGCGTGGCCAGCAGCACGCGCTGCCACCCCTCCTGCGCCCGCAACGCGGTGCTGTGCGCCTCCACCAGTGCCGAGCGCAGCAGGCTCAGCACCGGCACGTCCCGCACCGCGCGCTCCGGGTGCTCCGGGCGCTCGGGCTCGGGCTCCGCCGGCCCGTTCCAGGCCGTCGGGTCGAACGGAAGACCGACGAACTCCAGCGCTGTCACGCTTGCCACCCCCGCACCGATTCGCGGAACTTCTCGGACATGTCCGGCGTCGACACCACGGTCACGTCGGCGAACCTCTGCAACACCCGGCCGTCCGCAGTGGACGCGGTCGCGTCCACCAGCACGGTGCCGGCCGCCGGCCGGACGTGGTCCAGCACCAGCAGGAACGGCTCGTCGTCGGGCAGCGGCGCGTACCAGTCGGCCCGGCCGACACCCAGCGGCAGGCACGCGCCACCCAGCACGTCCTTGCCCAGCACCGGCGGGCCTTGCAGCAGCAGGTCGGCGAGCACCGGGCTGTGCAACCGGCCCCGGTACCCCGGCACGTCGGCGTCGGCGAGCCGGCACTCGACCACCAGGCCGTCGGTCCGGCTCAGGACCCGGCGCAGACCTTGCAGGCGCGGCCCGTGGAACTGGGTGGCCTGCCGGTAGATCTCGAGCCCGTCCTCGTCCAGCCCGCCGGCGACGGTGATCCGGGGGCTTTCCTCGGGCGTGCGGGCGAGCACGAACGTGCCGCCGTAGTGCGATTTGCCGTCGCCGCGCACCGTGGCCTTGACGATCACCCGGTCACCCTCGACCCGGCCGGCCTCCGCCTCGACGGTCAGGCCCGGGTGCGCGGTGCCGTCGAAGACGATCCCCTTGTGCACCTGGAACTCCCGCGCGCCGACCACGGTCAGGCCGGGGTGCGCGCGTTCGAGGACGTTGACGAGCCAGCCGAGCGCGAACGTCGCGGGCAGCACGGCGTGCGCGCCGATCCGGTGCGCCTGGACGACCTCGTGCCGCTCCAGATCCCCGACGAACCGCTGCGCGGTGAACGCGGGCCTGGTCGGCAGGGTCGCGCCGCCGAGGGCGTCGTCCTCGCCGATCAGCACGCACGTGTCGGCCAGGCGCGCCTCGGTGAACTGCTCGACGAACGCCCGCGCGCCGACCCGCGGCCCCACCAGGGAGATGCCGCGCTCGTGGAACATCCGGCGCAGGTCGTCGGTGACCATGCCGCCGTCCCACGCGCCCCAGTCGATCGCGACCGCGTGCCGCTCGGGCCGTTCCGCGCGCCACGCGGCGGCGAACCGGCACAGCGCCTCGTTGGCGACCGCGTAGTCGGCCTGGCCGGGGTTGCCCAGCAACCCCGCGACCGAGGTGAACAGCACCAGGTGGCGCGGTTCGCCGACCGCGTCGAGCACCGCGCGCAACCCGGCGAGCTTGGGCCCGAACACCGCCCGCACCTGCTCGGGCGTCTTGTCCCGGAGGAACGCGTCGGCCAGCACGCCCGCGCCGTGCACGACGACCGCCACCGGCCGACCGGACAGCGCCTCGCGCACCGCGTCCGCGTCGGTCACGTCGACCGCCGCGTACTCGCCGCGGCCGCCGAGCTTGGCCAGGGTGTCCCGGATCTCCCGGTTCGCCTCGACCTCGGCCACCGCGCGCCGCACGTCCTTGGGCGTCGGCTTGTCGAGCCCCTTGATGGCGGCCTGCTTCAGGTCCGCCGCGCCGCGCGCCCACTCGGGCTCGTCCTTGAGCGCCGTGCGACCCAGCAGCACGAACCGGGCCTCGGTGTGCTCGGCCAGCGCCGTCACACACAGCGCCGTGACGCCGCGCGCGCCGCCGGTGACCACGACGAGGTCGTCCGCGCCGAGCACCACCGGGTCCAGCCGACCATCGGCGTCCACAACGGACACCCGGTCGGACTTGCCGTACCCGCCGGGCACCACGGTGCTCCGGGTGCCGTCGGCCGCCACGCCGACCTCGGCGGTGTCCCGCGCGGAGTCGTGCAGCTCGTCGAGCAGCGCGGCCACCGGGTCGGTGTGGTCGGGGTCGACGTCGACCGCGCGGCAGAACAGCTCGGGCCGTTCCGCGGCGAAGGTCTTGACCAGCCCGCCCACTCCCCCGAGCAGCGAGGCGACACCCGCGCGGCCGTGCAGCCCCAGGCCGCCGTCGAGCCGGGTGAGCGTGACGAACGCGCCGAGGTCGGCCCGTGCCGCCTTGCCCGCGACCGCGATCGCGTCGGCGAGCCGGTCCACGTCGTCCGCCCACTCCGGGCTCGACTCCAGTGCCAGCAGGCACAGGTCGGTCCGGTCGGCGAACTCGACGTCGGACGAGGACGCGGCGGAGCGCACCGTCCAGCCCTGGGCGGCCAGGCCGTCCCGCAGCGCCGCGGTGTCCGTGCCGACCACCAGCGCGGTGGGGTGCTCGCCCCACGGCCGCGACCGGTCGACCGGCGGCAGCGTCACGAGGCCGACCGCGTGCCGGGGCGCGAACTCCCCGGCCTCAGGCGCTTTTGGGGCCGCACCACCCGCGCTTTCCAGGAAGGCCGCGATCTGGTCCAGCGTGCGCAGTTCGCCGAGTTGCTCCGGCCCGACGGTCGGCAGGTGCGGGAACCGCTCCTGCACCGCGCCCAGCACCTGGACCCGCTTGATCGAGTCCACACCCAGGTCGGCCTCCAGGTCCATGCCCGGGTCGACCATCTCGACCGGGTAGCCGGTCTTGTCCGCGACGACCTCGCGCAGCGCGAGCCGCACGTCACCCGCCGGAGAGGCCTGAGCCGGTGCCGGGGTCGAGGTCGGGGCTGGGGTCGCGACCGGCGCGGCCGACGGCGCGTTCGCGGTCAGGAAGGCGGCGATCTGGTCCAGCGTCCGCAGTTCGCCCAGCTGCTCGGGACCGACGGTCGGCAGCTCGGGGAACCGCTCCTGCACCGCGCCCAGCACCTGGACCCGCTTGATCGAGTCCACACCCAGGTCGGCCTCCAGGTCCATGCCCGGGTCGACCATCTCGACCGGGTAGCCGGTCTTGTCGGCGACCACCTCGCGCAACGCGAGCTTGAGGTCACCGCCGAGGGTCGCGACCGCGATCGCGGCCGGAGCGGCGGCGGGCGCGGTGACGACCGGCGAAGCGGTCGGTGCGGCGGCGGGGGCCGGAGCGGCCGTGACCGCGGACGTCTGCGCCGGAGCCGGGCTCGGGGTGGTCGTGGCCACCGGCGCGGCCGGGGCGTAGGCGGTGCCCGACGCGGCCGAGCCGGTGAACGCGGGCGCGGGGGAACCGTTGGTGGACTTGGCGGACGAGCCGTTCGTGGACGGCGGCGCGGAGAGGGCCTTCAGCTCGGACTCCACCGCGCCGACCGCGCGGACCACCCGGGCGGGCGGCAGTGCGCGCGGCGCGCCCGCCTCCAGTTCGGCCAGTGCCGCGAGGACCTCGTTGGCACGGCTGTGCGCGTTGCCGATCGCCACGCTCTGCTCGGCCACCGCGGTGATCGCCCGCACGTCGGCCGGTCCGCTCAGCGCGTCGGCCAACTGCTCGGCGACCCTCAGCTGGGTGTCCAGGTACTGCCCGTGCAACGCCAGGTGCTGCTGCACCACGCCGTCGACATCCGTGTTGGCCACGTCGGCCCTCTCCGCCTCGATGTGCACGAACTCGGTCTCTACCCGCGTCTCGACCCGCGTCTGGACCACCGGTTCGATCCGATGGCCGTTCTCGATCGCGTCGCGGTAGGCGGCGGCCCGTGCCGGCGGCACGTACTCCGGCGCGGACAGCGACACCGTCATGCCCTTCCTCGCCGCCGGCACGCGCACCGGCGCGGTGTGGCGGTTGATCGACTCCAGCGGCACGCCCAGCACGGCGAGCCGGACGGCCGCCTCCTTGAGCGTCACGTCGCCGTCGCCGAGCGGACCCGAGTCGGTCGGGATCGCCACCACGTCGTCGCCCAGCGTGCGGCGGACCAGCTGCGTCAGCACCTGCTTCGGGCCGAACTCCACGAACACCGTGACACCGGCGGACTTCATGGCCTCCAGCGTCGCCACGAACTCGACCGGCTCCAGCAGCTGACCCGACAGCACCGCCGCGTTCGCCGCCACGTCGCCGGAGTACGACGCCCCGGGCGAGTTCGCGAACACCGGCACCGCGGGCTCGGCCACGCCGACCTTCTCCACGGCGGGCCGGAACGCGTCCACCGCGTGCGCGACGAACCGGGTGTGGAAGGCCGCCGCGACCGGCAGCAGCCGCGCGTTGACCCCGCGCCGCCCGCACTCCTCGACCACGGCGCGCACGTCCTGGGTCGGACCGCCCACCACGACCTGGTCGGGCGCGTTGTGGTTGCACACCACCACGTCCGGGAAGTCGGCGAGCAGCGCCACGACGTCCTCGCGCGAGGTCTGCACCGCCGCCATCGTCCCGGCGTCGCCGTCGACCGGCGCCATCGCCGCGCCGCGGGCCCGTGCCAGCGCGAAGAAGTCCGCGTCGGACAGCGAACCCGCCGCCCACAGCGCGGTCACCTCGCCGAAGCTGTGCCCGGCGAACGCGGAGCACTCCAACCCCAGCGACCGCAGGAACCGGAACTGGCCCGCCGACAGCGCGCCGATCGCGGGCTGCGCGTGCTCGGTGCGGCGCAGCGCGGCCTCCTGCTCCTGGCGCAGCGCGGCGTCGAACACCGGCGGCGGGAACACGACCTGGCCCAGTCGCAGGTCGGCGCCCGCGAACGCGGCGTTGGCCTCGTCGAACGCGTCGGCCACCACCGGCACGTTGAGCGCGGCCTCCAACCCCATGTCCAGGTACTGGCTGCCCTGACCGGCGAACAGGCCCGCGACCTTGACCTCCGCCGGCGCGGACCGGCGGTAGTGCACGCCACGCGGGTGCGACCAGGCGTCGGAGTCCGCGGTGGACTCCAGCTGCTCGATCGCGATCTCCAGCAACGACTCCACGTCGTCGCCCGCGACCAGGCCGAGGCGCGCGTGCGCGGGCGGGATCGCGCCGCCGTCCACCGAGGGCGCGCCGGACTTCAGCAGCGCCAGCAGCTCCGCCGGGGTGGGCGCGTGCCACAGGTGCGCGGTGGCGGCGCGGTGCAGCACCGCGCGCGAAGAAGTGTGCTCCTCCAGCACCACGTGGAAGTTCGTGCCGCCGAAGCCCATCGCGGACGCGGCGGCCCGGCGCTTCGGGCGGTGCGGGTCGAGGACCCACGGCCGGGTGCGCACGTTGACGTAGAACGGCGCGTCGGCGAAGTCCACGGCCGGGTTCGGCGCGTCGACGTTGATCGTGCCCGGCAGCACCCGGTGGTACAGGCCCAGCGCGAGCTTCATGACGCTCGCCGTGCCGGCCGCGCCCTTGGTGTGCCCGATCTGCGACTTGACGCTGCCCAGCGCGGCGAAGTGCCGCTCGTCGCTGTTGTCGACCAGCAGACCGCCCAGCGCCTCCAGCTCGGTGCGGTCGCCGACGGCGGTACCGGTGGCGTGCGCCTCGAACAGCTCGACCGACGACGGCGAGACCTCGGCGTCCTCGTAGGCCCGGTCCAGCGCGACCCGCTGGCCGGCCGCGACCGGCGCGTAGATGCTCTTGGCCCGACCGTCGCTGGACGAGCCGAGGCCGCGGATCACCGCGTAGATCCGGTTGCCGTCGCGCTCGGCGTCGGACAGCCGGCGCAGCGCGAGCATGCCGATGCCCTCGCCGAGCAGCGTGCCGTCGGCGTCCTTGGCGAACGGGCTGATCCGGTCGGTCTTGGACAGCGCGCCGACCTTGGAGAAGCACAGGTAGATGAAGATGGAGTTCTCGGTGTCGACGCCACCGGTGATCATGGTGTCCGCGCGCCCGTCGAGCAGCTCGGCGATCGCGACCCGCAGCGCCGACAACGAGGCCGCGCACGCCGCGTCGACCGTGCAGTTGATGCCGCCCAGCCCCAACCGGTTGGCCACCCGGCCCGCGACGACGTTGGCCAGCAGACCCGGGAAGGAGTTCTCCTCCCACGGCGCGAACGCCTTGACGTACTTGTCCGCGATGGCCTGGGCGTCCACTTCGGACAGTCCACAGCTCTGCGCCGCCTCGATGAGCACCGGCGTGGACAGCCGGGCCGCGAGCGGGTGCATCAGCGGCACCGGTCCGGTCGTGCCGAGCACCACGCCGGTGCGCGCCGCGTCGTACCACGGCGAGTCCGTCGCGCCCGCGTCCCGCAGCACGTCCCGCGCCACGCCCAGGCTCAGCGTCTGCATGGTGCTGGTGACTTCCAGCTGGTTCGGCGGCAGGCCGAACTCGACCGGGTCGAAGTCCACGTCCGGCAGGAACGCGCCGCGCCGGGCGTAGGTCTTGTCCGGCGCCGCCGGGTCCGCGTCGTGGTAGTCCGAGAGCTTCCACCGGGACTCGGGTACCTCGGTGGTGCAGTCGACGCCGTCGACGATGTTCTGCCAGTACTCGCGGTGGTCGCGGGCCATCGGGAAGAGTCCCGACATACCCACGATGGCGATCGGGTTGCGCGCCAGGCGCCGACCGCTCAGGTCCTCGGTCACGTCGTTCCTCTCGAAGTGCGAGCGCACGACCAGGTGGCCCGGGCGTCGTCGCCAGAGCCACCGGTCGGTGAGGTGAGGTGCTTACGCGGCGGTCAGCCCGGTCGCGCGGTCGACCAGGTCCAGCACGGACTCGGCGAACCGGCGGTGGCCCAGCGGGCTGGGGTGCAGCCCGTCGGCCGACCACAGGGCCCGGTCGCGCCACTCGGGCGCGCGGGCGATGTCGAGGCAGAGCGCGCCCGCGGCGGCGGTGACACGGCGCAGAGTGGTGTTGGCCTCGGTGAAGCGGGAGCGCAGCAGGTCCCGGAAGGCGTCCGGGACGGGGAGGTTGGCCGGGATGTCCGGGTAGGTGGCGGTGACCACGGTGGTGTCCGCGCCGCCGAGCGCGCCGAAGAGCACGGTCAGGTTGCGCTCGAAGCGGACCGGGTCGTAGTCGCTGACCAGGTCGTTGACGCCGACGATGACGCCGATGAGCGGCGCCTTGTGCACCAGGGCGCCGGGCAGCTGGCTGTCCACCACGTCCTGGGTGGTCGCGCCGTGCGTGCCGGTGTTGCGCACGGTGCCGCGCGGCAGCCGCAGCGATTCGGCGAGCCGCGGCACCCAGCCGCGGTAGCCGCCGCCCGGGTGCGGGTCGCCGCGTCCCTCCACGAAGCTGTCGCCCAGCACGGCGAGCCGGATCGGCATGGCGGGTCCTTTCACGTGGGTGGGTGCGGGCCGGCCTGGGGCGACCGGCCCGCACCCGGTCGTCAGGACTGCGTCAGGAAGCGCTTGTCCCGGGGGAAGTCGACCTCGTCGTACATCCGCTCGAGGTTGGCGGGCGAGAAGTACTGCTCGCCCGGGATGCCGCCCGCGATCAGGCCGAAGAACTGCTTGATGCCGGTCGGGCTCTGGCTCGTGGCGCGGAACACCGAGTCGTAGTACGGGCTCAGCGTCAGCTCGGAGATGCTCGTGGTCAGCTCGAAGGTGCCGGCGCTCTCCTCGTCGCGGAGCTTGGCGTACTCGGCCGTCGCGTCGTCGATGGGGCGTTCGCCGGACAGGCCCTGGTGCAGCAGGCCCGCGAGCAGCTCGCCGTACTTGAACGCGTCGGTGATGCCCCAGCCGGTGAACGGGTCCTTGTGGTAGCCGGCGTCGCCGACCAGGGCCCAGCCCGGACCGTGCGACCGGCGGTAGTAGTTGTCCGGGTACCGCATGGGACGCCAGTTCTCGGCCCGCTCGCCGCTGTCCCGCAGCTGCTCGCCGAGCTCCGGCGCGACCTGGTCGAAGATCTCCTGGAAGGAGCCCTCGACGTCGGCGCGGAACTCGCCGAAGCGGTCACGCCGGCGCATGACGGCCAGCAGGTTCAGGCCGTCGTTGGTCGGCCAGGTGCCGATCTGCTGCTCGCCGAAACCGGTGCGGTGGTGCATGCCCCAGTCCAGGCCGCCGAAGTAGGAGTAGTAGATGAAGCAGCCCGCCGGGAGGTGCCGGTAGACCTCCGCGCCGACCTGCTCGGCGACGATCGAGCCGCTGCCGTCCGCGCCGACCACGAACTTCGCCTTGAAGTCGCGCTCCGGTCCGTTGCCCTCGCGACCCCGGACACCGACCGCGCGCCCGTTCTCGAAGAGCACCTCGGACACGCCGAAGCCCTCGATCACCTCGGCGCCCGCCTCGCGCGCCGCGTCGACGAGGATCTTGTCCAGCACCGTGCGGCGCGGGCAGTAGACGGCGTCGATGCCGTCGATCGGGTCGGCGAAACCCGCGATGTCGATGCCCGTGTAGGAGAAGTTCAGGTGCCGGATGGCGGGCGTGCCGGCGTCGACCACCTTGTCGAGCAGGCCCCAGTCCTGGAGCCGGGACAAGCCGGCCTGGTGCACGTAGTGCGTGGAGACGGTGTCGCTCGGGAACGTGGCCCGGTCCACGACCAGGACCCGGTGACCACGCCGGGCGAGCAGCATCGCCACGGGCGAACCCGCGGCGCGGGCGCCCACCACGATGACGTCGTACATGTGTGAACTCCTGTCCTGAAGCACCGGTTCGAAAATGATTCTGTAGATCCGCGCCCGCACCCGGCACCGGTGCGGCACCGAACCCATCGGCCGATTGGGGAGAGCAATGGTCGGCCGGCCCACGGAAGAATTCGCGCCCGGTTTACTTCGCGGAAATGTCGTACAGCGCGGCGATGTCCTCGGCGAATACCTCGGCGACCGCGGCGCGGCGCACCTTCATGGACGGCGTCATGAGGCCGTCGGCCACCGTGAGGTCGCCGGGCAGGATCCGGAACCGGCGGATCGACTCGGCGCGGGACACCAGGGTGTTGGCGTCGTCCACGGCCGTGCCGACCTCCTCCAGCAGCGCGGGGTGCTCGCGCCAGCCGTCGTCGTCGAGGTCGACGCCGTTGCGCGCGGCCCAGCCCGGCAGCGCCGCCGCGTCCAGGGTGACCAGCGCGGTGACGTAGGAGCGGCCGTCGCCGATGACGACGCAGTTGCTGACCAGCGGGTGCAGCCGGACCCGGTCCTCCAACGGGGTGGGCGCGACGTTCTTGCCGCCCGAGGTCACCAGGATCTCCTTGCGCCGCCCGGTGATCCGCAGGAACCCGTCGGCGTCGATCTCGCCGAGGTCACCGGTGGCGAGCCACTCGCCGGCGGTGCGCTCCGGCCAGTAGCCCGGCGACACGTTGCCGCCCTTGATCAGCAGCTCGCCGTCCTCGGCGATGGCGATCGTGACGCCCGGGATGGGTCGGCCCACGGTGCTCATCCGGTTGGTGGCGGGCTCGTTGACGGTGACCGCGGTCGCCGCCTCGGTCAGGCCGTAGCAGTTGAGGATCGTGACGCCGATGCCCGCGTAGAAGGCGGCCGTGGTGTCGTCCAGCGACGCGCCGCCGCTGATCACGTACCGGAAGCGGCCGCCGAACGACTCGCGGACCGCGGCGAACTCGGGCAGCTCGACGGCCTGGCCCGCGTTGGCCAGACCGGCCGCGATGGCGGTCTCCTCGGCGTCCGCGTCGAGCAGGCCGCGGCTGCGCTTGCGGATCTTCTCCAGCGCGTAGGGCACCAGCGGCAGCCACGTCGGCCGGAACTCGGCCAGCGCCTCCAGCAGCTCCGGCACGCCCGGCACGAGGCCGGTCCGGGTGCCGCCGCACAGGCAGGACAGCAGGATCGTGCGGCCGAACACGTGCGAGAGGGGCAGTGAGAGCAGGGTCGACGCCTGGCCCTGCCCGGGGGTGGCGTCGCGGAGCATCCAGCCGGTCTGCTCGACGGTGTTTGCCGACGACACGTACATGTTGCGGTGGGTGAGCATGCAGCCCTTGGGCAACCCCGTGGTGCCGCTGGTGTACACGATCGTGGCCAGGTCATCGGCCTTGACCGCGTGCCAGCGGGCGTCGAGTTCGTCCTTGCGGTCGGTGACCCGCCACTCGTGCACCTCGCGCAGCAGCCACACGGCGGTCGCGCCCGCCGCCGTGAGCCGACGTGCGTCCTCGGGCGTCTCGGCGAAGAACCAGGCCGCGCCCGAGTCCGCGAGCACGTGCTTGACCTGGTGCTCCGACGAGGTCGGGTAGATCGGCACGGTCACCGCGCCGATCGCCATCGCGGCGTAGTCGGCAACCGCCCACTCGTAGGACGTGCGGCCCAGCACGGCGACCCGGTCGCCGTGCCGGACCCCGTGCGCCAGCAGCCCGCAGGCCACCGAGCGGACCTGTTCGGTGAAATCGCGGTAACTCGCGTCCCGCCATCCGGTGTCGGTTTTCCGGCTGAGCACCACGCGGTTCGGGTCGGCCGTCACGGCGGTGTCCAGCACCCAGTTGAGGCCGCGGTCGTCGGGAAGGTCGAGACCGTTTCTGGTAAACGACTGCGTGTTCACGCCTATGAATTCTTCAAAGCCCCGACAATACCGGCAACGCGCAGTTGGCTAACGTCCGGTTGGAATCGCCTATCGCACCAGCTTGACCTCCGGCCGCGGCTCGCCGGGCGCGTGGAACGGCCGGGCCGCGTCCATGCAGTCGAGGAACGCCTCCACCAGCGGCGTGTGCCCGTCGGAGCGCCACACCGCGTACAGCTCGATCATCGGGACGGGGTCGTAGAGCTGGACCACCACCGGTCGCACCCCCAGTGCGGCCGATCCGGCGGACAGTCCCCTCGACATGGACGCGAAACCCACCAGCGGCTTGACCGACACCACGATGGCGGTCGCGCTGGGGTCGTCCACCGTGTAGGCGACGTTGAGGGCGATGCCGCTGCGCTGCGCGGCCGACAGGATGGCGTCGTACATCGCCGGGCACTGCTCCCGGTCGAACAGGATGCACGCCTGGTGCGCGAGTTCGGCGAACGGGACGCCGGGGCGGCCCGCCCACTTGTGACCCTGTCCCACCACGGCCACCATCGGCACCTGGAGGAGCCTTCGGTACTGGAACTCCGACGTCACCGGTCTGCCGTAGACGAGCGCGACGTCCAGCGTGCCGGCCGCGAGCTCCGCCAGCTGCGGACCGGTGCGCTTCTCCCACAACCCGACCGTCACGTCGGGGTAGTCCGTGGTCATCTTCGCGAGCGTGGTCGGCAGGATGTGCTGGCCCGCCAGGAAGTTGTAGCCGATGTTCACCGTGCCGGTCTTGCCGGCGGCGGCTTCGCGCGCGGTCTGCGCCGCCTTCTGCACCTGGGTGACGATGGTGCGCGCCTGGGTCTCGAACGCGCGCCCGGCCTGGGTCAGCCGGACCTCGTGCGACGTGCGGGCGACGAGCTCGACGCCCAGGGTCCTTTCCAGACGCTGCAACTGCTGGCTGAGCGAGGGTTGGGTGAGGTGCAGCCTGGCCGCCGCGCGGCCGAAGTGCAGCTCGTCGGCGATGGCGAGGAACGACTGCAGGTGCCTGAACTCCATCACGATCTCCACACCTGAGGGGTCGTCGGCAATGGTGGCCCCGCCAGGGAAATTCCCGGTGAACCGGGATTGGAGTCGGCTCGGCGGGCTGACGTCCGCGAACCTCAGCCGAGCAGTTCCCCCAGTCTCGCAACGGTGTTACGGGTGTCGGCGTGCAGGATCGCGGACCAGCCGCGGCGTGCCGCGGCGGCGCAGTTGACCTCCAGGTCGTCGATCAGCAGGCACTCCTCGGGCCTGGTGTCGAAGGTCTCCTCGGCCAGCGCGAACATAGCGTCCTCGGGCTTGCGCACTCCCACCTCGTGGGAGCTGATGATCCGGCGGAAGACGGTTTTGTCCGGGATCATCGCCGACCGGTGCGGCTCCCACTCGGCGATCGTGTTGGTGAGCATGGCGAGTTCGACGCCCTCCAGGGCGGTCAGCACGTCGAGCAGCCCGAGGTTCAACGCCCGGCCGCGGTGCCAGTGCTCGCCGAACCGGCCCAGGTCCACCGCCGGCACCAGCGGCAGCAACGCCCCGGTGACCCGCTCGCCCCACTCGCGCTCGGTGAGCCTGCCCAGTTCCAGGTCGGCGAGCAGCCCGTCCTCCGGCGCGACCGCGCGCACCGCCGCCAGCAACGCCTCCACCGGCACCCCGGCCGCCCGCGCCACGCGCGCCAGGTCCTCGCCGACGGGAGGGGTCAGCACACCGCCGAAATCGGTCCACACCACCCGGATCACCCGTCATTCGTAGCAGGCCCGGGCGGGGTCGCGGGAGGGGTCGACGCGGACGCCTATCGGTCGATCGGCGGCACGGCGGGACGAACCGGACGCCTCAGTCCACAGTGGACGTACGGCGCAGGTCGGGCAGCACCTCGGCCGCGATCGCCTCCAGCACGTCCTCGTCGCCCGCGAACGGGCCCTCCGCGCGCGGCCACGGCGCGGCGACGTCGGTGAAGCCCAGTTCGGCCGCCCGGCCGAGGAAGTCGCGGTACAGCTCGACGCTCCCGGTCGACAGCACCGGCGCGCCGTCGGTCTGGAGGTGGCGTTCGAAGCCCTCGCGGCAGGCGAGCTCGTCGTCCAGGCGGGCGGACAGCCCGGCCAGCGAGGCCCACCACCCGTCGAGGGTGTCGCTCGCGAGGCCGGTGGTCACCCAGCCGCGGCCGTACCGCGCCGCCAGCCGCAGCGCCTTGGGCCCGTTGGCCGCCATCACGAACGGCACCCGCGGCCGCTGCACGCACCCCGGCAGGTTCCGCGCGTCGACGGCCGAGTAGTACTCGCCGTGCCACGTCACGTGGTCGCGGGTCAGCAGGGCGTCCAGCAGCTCCACGAACTCGGCGTAGCGCCGGAACGGGCTCGCGGGCACGGCGGCGGGCCCCAGCACCGCCGAGTCGTACCCGCCCATCCCGCCCGCGCCGACACCGAGCACGAAGCGGCCGCCGGTGACGTCGTCCAGCGCCAGCACCTCGCGGGCGAACGGCACCGGGTGCCGGAAGTTGGGCGAGGCCACCAGCACGCCGAGCCCGATGGTGTCGGTGACCTCGGCGGCCAGCGCGAGCGTCGGCACGGCGGCGTACCAGGCGTGGTCGGCGAGCGCGGTCCACGCGATGTGGTCGAACGTCCACGCGTGGTCGAACCCGTACTCCTGCGCCGCCCGCCACCGCGGCTTCGCCTCGGCCCACCGGTACTCCGGGAGGATCGTGATCCCGACCCGCATCCGCCACCCCTCAGTCCGACCGCCGATCCTGTTCGATCGAACGTACCACCGGTGCGAAACCCCGGCCGGCCCCACCGGACGTCAGGACATCCCGGGGTAGTAGATCCTGCCGGAGGCGCGCACGGACACGCCGGTCGGCGAACCCAGGTAGAAGTAGTAGACACCGGCGCCCGAGGTGTTCCAGTGCGGGTAGGACGGCGCGGGGCAGGTCGTCGTCTGCGCCCCGTAGCTGCCCGAGGGCCCGTACAACTCGACCGTGACGGGCGCGCAGGCGCCGGTGTCCGCGCGGTTCGACACGGCCACCTCCACGGCGGTGTAACCCGGGTTGGCCGCCGGGTTCGTCCACGACCGGGAGTACGAGCCCGTGGTGAGGTTCCAGTCGATCGGTGCCGCCGACGCCGGGGTCGGCGCGACCACCGCGGCCGCCGTCGTCAGGCCGGCCACGATCATCGCGCCACGCCCGGGGAAACGTCTCGGCGACACGGTGCTCTCCTTGCGCAGAAGGGAAACAGCACGCCGAACGTAGCCGTGCGCGGCCGGGCCCGGGTACCGCCGAGCGTGGTCGCGCGCTCGGCGCTACCTCGCCCAGCCCGGCTCGGACAACAGGCGCAGTCGGCGGTCGAGCCGGGCGACGAAGTCCTGGGGCGCCCCCGCCACCAGATGCGCCCGCGTGGTCGCCGTGCGGACCGCCACGACCGGGCCGAGCGGGTTGCCCGGCACCTCCACCACCCACACGGACTCGATGTCCCGCAACGGGATCCGCCCGCCGGCGGGGTCCACTCCGGACGGTCCCGCGCCCACCGACCAGCGCAGCCACTCGCCGTCGAACGTCGCCGTCGCCACGTGCAGCCGACCCGTGTGGCCGCGCACCGACACGGCCTCGCTGCGGACACCGAGCGTGGTGCCCAGCACCGCGCCGTCGCCCGCGTCGAACAGCACCCCGCGCCCCCACACCACCGCCACCGCGGCCGACAGCGCGACGACTCCGACCGCCACCCCGGGCGGCACCGCGCCCGACAGGGCGACCACACCCAGCGCCTGCACCACGCCCAGCAGCGCGGTGAACGGGCCCCACCACCCCGGGTAGCGCACGTACGCGCCCGACACCGCGAACGCCACCGGTGCCGCGCCCAGCACGACCAGCACCCACCCGAGCCCCGGCGTCCCGTCCCACGGCACGACCACCGCGACCACCACCGCCGCGACCGTGGCGGCGGCGAAACCACCCAGCACCGGCACCCGCGCGCGGGCCCACCGGCGTTCGAACCCGGGACGCACCGCCGGGTGCGCCGCGAACGGCAGAGCCATGTTCCCCACCCCCGGCACGGAGCGTAGCGTCACCGGATCGACCGAACCGGCCACGAGCGGTGATCATCACTGTTAGCGTGCCGGCATGAGCGAGGAGCAACGGCCCGTCCAGGCGGGTGACCTGCGCGGGTTGGCCGAAACCCTGCAACGCCAGGCGGCCCGGTACGGCGAGTTGCAGGGCAGGCTCGACCGGACCGCGGTGTCGGCGGCCTCGCCGGACGACGCGGTCCGGGTGACGGTGGACGCGAGCGGCGCGCCGACCGCGATCGCCTTCACCGAGCGGTTCCGCGCGCTGGACACCGAGGCGATGGCGGCACTGGTGCTGGCCACCGTGCGGCAGGCGCAGGTCCGGTTGCGGGACCGCGTGGCGGAGTTGACCGCGGAGACCGTCGGCGACGACGCGCCGGGTCAGGACATCGTCGCGGGCTACCGCACCCGGTTCCCGGACCCGCCGGAGGCCGAGGACCAGGCGGTGCGGGTGCTGCGGTTCGACAACGAGGACACGCCCGCGCCCCCGGCGCCGCGACCGCCGCGACCGAGGCCGACGGGCGACGACGAGGACTTCGGCGGCGGCGGATTCCTGCGCTGACCGGCGCCGATCACGGGAGGGGGAGCACGGTGGCAGACCTGGAAGTGGACCTGGACCGCCTGAAGGACCACGCGAAGCAGACCGGCGAGGTGGCCGACGGCGTCGCGGAGGCGGCCGACGCGGCACGCCACGTCGCGGCGCTGGACGACGCCTACGGCTGGACGTGCCAGTCGCTCGGCCTGCCGGAGAAGTTGCGCGGACCGCAGGACCGCGGCGCGGCGCTGATCACCGGTGTGGCCGACGACCTCCGGCGCGACTCCACCGAGCTGGCCGGCGCGGAGAAGACCTACGGCGAGGTGGACGAGAAGATCACCGCCGTGGTCAACGACCTGATCGAACGCCTGGTGCTGGGCCGCAAGCCGCCGAGGGTGGGTCGGTGATGGCGATCGTCGGCGACGACCAGCAGAGCCACAACCCGCTGGTGGACAGCGGGACGGACATCCGCAACCAGTACAGCGCCGAGAAGATGCTGACCTCGACGGTCGCCGGGGTGGCGAGCCTGCTGAACCCGGTGCTGCTGCCGGTGGGCGTGGCGACGGGGCAGTTCTCGAACACCGAGGACTTCGACGGGCTCAACGACGGCACCATCGTGGACTCCGTGCAGCAGCTGTGCGAGCAGATCAGCGGCGGCGACTGGCCCTCGGCGGTGATGAGCGGCGCCGGGTTGGCCGTCGACGTGACCGGCGCGGTGCTCGACCCGATGAGCTTCCTGTCGGGTCAGGTCGTCGGCTGGATGCTGGAGCACGTCGAGCCGCTGCGCGCGCTGCTGCACCAGCTGACCGGCAACCCGGCGATGGTCGAGGGGTACGCGAACACCTGGCGCAACATCGCGCAGCGGATGGCCGAGCAGGCCAAGGAGCACGCCGAGCGGCTCGGCGCGGGCACCGCGGACTGGAAGGGCGCGGCGTCCGACGCGTACCGCCGGCACGCGGTGGAGCTGATCGGCCGGGCGGCGGGCGGCGCGTTCTCCGCGGCCGGGCTGGCCGAGGCGGCGGCGAAGATGAAGGACGTGGTGGACACCGTGCGCGGCGGCGTGCGGGACATCCTGGCCGACCTGGTGGGCACCTTGGTGTCCTGCACCATCGAGGTGCTGACCGGGGTGGGCGCGCCGGACGCGGTGCGACGGGCGCTGCTCCAGATCGGCAAGGCCATGCTCAAGGCCGAGGACCTGCTGATGAAACTGGGTCTGGTGGTGGCCAAGCTCGGCGCGCTGCTGACCGATCTGCAACAGCTCCAGGACCAGTTGGACGCGGGCCGTTAGGAGCGGTGTCCCCGCCGCGGGCGCGACGGGGACCCGCGAGGTCAGCCGCCGAGGCGGTCCAGCAGCCACTCGGCCGCGGCCGGGTCCTCGACGGACAGCACGAGCGCGTGGCACGCGGGCACGTCCGGGAGTTCCGCCGGTCCGTCGACCAGCGCGACGCCGACGTCCCGCCCGGCGCACGCCTTGCGCAGGCGGCCGGCGATCGAGTCCAGTTCCCGGTTGCGCCGGTCGATGCGCTCGCCGGTCGCCTTGCGCTCGGCCGTTTCCCTGGCCTCCTCCCGCTGCGCGCGGGTCAGCCAGCGCTCGAACAGCACCGGGTCGGCCCACGACTCGCGGCGGTCGTGGGTCCAGGCCTTCACCTGTCCCTTGACGCGCAAGCGGTCCAGCGCGCGGGAGACGATGCCCGGCTGGAGCTTCAGCTGTTCGGCGATGGCCGCCGCGGTCTGCAACTCCGAGCCGTCGGACTGGCGGGCGAGCAGCCAGCGGATCTGACCCTCGTCCGACCACAGCGGGTTTGTGTCGTCCTCGACGCGCTCGGCGGCTGTCATGTGCTTGCGGCACGCGGGCGCGAAAGCGTCCAGCGCCACCGATCGGCGGACCACCAGTTCGCAGGGTGCGCCCGATCTCGTCGGACGGCCGCACCTGGGACGATTGAGCACCGATCCCCCGTTCTCGTTGGTTGTGGGAGCCTGCCGAAATTAGCAGCGCTGCTCCACCTATACGGTCGAGTATTCCAATAGAGCCAGGCAAAGGAATATTCCCGACCGCAATAATGCGGAGAACTCCGACCCCTGCAAACGGGCGTCGTCGGATAACCGCGCCGCAACCCCACGTCCACCGAATATGCCACAGGTCGACGGGCGGCGGATTCCCGACTCGCTAGAGGACCGCGCGCAGTCGGTCGGCGAAGGCGGCCGGGTGGGTGAGGAACCCGGAGTGCGCGCCGGGGAACACGCTCAGCTCGCGCCCCGACGCGGCGGCCAGCTCCTCGGCGCAGCGACGCGGGAAGAAGCCCGTCGAGGTGGCGCCGGCGGCGGGCACCAGGCGGTCGGCGTGCCGCAGCACGGCGGGCAGGTCGACCCGGTGCGCGTGCGCCTGGGGCGCGTGCAGGCGCAGGAACGCGACCAGGTTCGCCGGGCGGCGCTGCGCGGGCGTCGGCCGGGGCGCGCCGTCCTCCCACTCGTCGAACCGCATGCCCGCGAACGACAGGAAGTGCTGCATCGCCACCGCCACGCCGTCGCTCTCGACCAGCTCGCCCACCTCCTCCTGCGCGCGTTCGGCCGGTTCGCGCTCGGCGTCGGGCAGCAGCTGGGTGGCGGGCGGCTCGTGCGCGACGAGGGTGGTGACGCGGTCGGGGTGGCGGGCCAGCAGGTCCAGGCCGACCAGCGCGCCGAGGCTGAACCCGACCACGGCCACCGGGCCGTCGGTGAGGTGCTCGACCAGGCGCAGCGCGTCCTGCGCGTGCACGGCGAACGCGGGCACGGCGGACGGGTCGTCCAGGGGGCTGCGGGCCAGGCCTCTGCGGTCGTGGGTGACGACGGTGAAGTGCGCGGCGAGGTGGTCGACCAGGCCGACCGCGCTGTCCGCGTCGCCGTCGCCTCCCGGCAGCAGCAACAACAGCGGTCCGTCGCCGCGGACCTGGTAGTGCAGGGTGGCTCCGGGCAGGGCGAGCGTGTTCACGGTGCTCCCAGGGTGTCGAGCGCGGGCAGGAGGTGGCGGACGCACGTGGCGACCAGGACGTGGAGGTCGGCGGCGCCGTCGTCGTCCAGCCACTGCTCGACCGCGACCCGCACCGCGCCGGACACGGCGGCGGCCAGGGAGCGCACCGGCAGGTCGACGGGCACGCCGAGCCGGGCGGCGAGCGCCTCGGCGAGCGGACCGTCCAGCACCGCGACGGCCCGCAGGTAGGCGGCGCGCAGCGCGGCCGAGGAGGTGACCAGGGCGACCATGTCCGGACCGAGTCGGGCGCGGGCGTACTCGCCGGTCAGCGCCGCCAGCACGGCCGTGCCGGGCGACTCGGCCGCAGGTCGCGCCCGCACCGCCGCGCCCGCGCTCAACGCCCGTTCCGCACCCAATGCCGCGCAGATCGCATCCTCACGGCTGGCGAAGTAGTTGTTGTAGGTGCGGGGCGACACGTCGGCCGCCGCGGCGATCTCCTCGACGCGGACCTGATCGGGTCCGCGCTCGGCGGCCAGGCGCAGCGCGGCGGCGCTCAGGGCGCTCCGCGTGGCGAGCTTCTTGCGCTCCCGCAGACCCGGTGTCTCCACCTCCGCCACCCTACGGCAGAAAAGTGCGTGCACGCAAGTTTTCCACCGCGCAACGAAAACGGCCGCACCCCGGCGAGGGGGTGCGGCCGTCGTGGAACGGGGGTCAGATGCGGCAGGTGTCCAGGCTGCTGACCAGGATGGCGCGCGCGCCGACCCGCCACAGCTCGTCCATCACGTGGGGCGCCTCGTCGCGCGGCACGAGCGAGCGCACCGCGACCCAGCCTTCGCGGGCCAGCGGGGACACCGTCGGCGACTCGATGCCGGGCACCAGCTTGAACGCCTCGTCCTGCGCCACGACCGGGCAGTCGAAGTCGAGGATCACGTAGCGGCGGGCGATCAGCACGCCCTGGAGCCGGCGCTTGAGGATCTCCACCGCGTGCGCGGCCTCGGGGGTGTCCGCGACGCTGTCGCCCTCGATCAGCACGGCCTCGGACTTGAGGATCGGCTTGCCGAACGTCTCCAGGCCGGAGGTCTTCAGCGTGATGCCGGTTTCGACCACGTCCGCGATCGCGTCGGCCACGCCGAGTTCGACGGCGGTTTCGACCGCTCCGTCCAGCCGCACCAGGTGGGCCTTGATGCCCAACTCGGACAGGTGCCCGTCGACCAGGTTCGGGTAGCTCGTCGCGATCCGCTTGCCCTCCAGGCCCGGCAGGTCGCTGATGCCACCCGGCTTGGACGCGTAGAAGAACGACGCCCGGCCGAACCCCAGCGGCAGGATCTCCTTCGCCGACACCGTCGAGTCGAGCAGGAGGTCGCGCCCGGTGATGCCGACGTCGAGCGAACCCTCGCCGACGTACACCGCGATGTCGCGCGGGCGCAGGAAAAAGAACTGAACGTCATTGGACGGGTCCGCCACGATCAGTTCCCGACCCGACCGATGGACCCGGTACCCCGCCTCGACCAGCATTTGCGCCGCAGGTGCACTCAATGAGCCCTTGTTGGGCAGGGCGAAGCGAAGAGGAGCCATGGCGGGGAGTCTCCCACACCGCTCCGCGCGCC
Source organism: Actinosynnema sp. NPDC020468 (assembly GCF_040642015.1). Classification (NCBI taxonomy): domain Bacteria; kingdom Bacillati; phylum Actinomycetota; class Actinomycetes; order Pseudonocardiales; family Pseudonocardiaceae; genus Actinosynnema; species Actinosynnema sp. NPDC020468. The sequence continues at coordinate 14,856 of NZ_JBFAEO010000038.1, read as the reverse complement.
CCTGACCTGGGGTTGGCCGGTGTCCACATGACGAGAAGTGATCGACATTTCGACCATTGGACGACGAATGTCACCCGATCGGAAATGCGCTATTCGGTCAAGGATGAGAACCGGTCTCCGCCGGCCGCGACCACCAGTTCGCGACACCCGCGGTGGTGAAGCCGAGCGAGCCGTAGAGGGGCGCGCCCGCGGTGGTCGCGGTGAGCGTGGCGACGCGGTCCGCCCGGTGCAGCGCGGTGGCGGTCAACGCCCGGCCGACGCCCTTCGACCGGTGCGCGGGCAGCGTCGCGACCCAGTAGAGACCCGCCACGTCGTCCTCGTCCACGATCGTCAGGCACACCCCGGCGGGCTCGCCGGACCGCCACGCGATCAGCACCTCCACGCCGGGCGGCGCGAGCAGCCCGGGCGGCGCCAGCTCGGCCGGGTCGACGCCGGGGAACGGGAAGCCCTCGACGGCCAGTCGCGCGGCGGTGGCCAACTCCCCCGGCGTGCGCACCGGCGTCACGTCGGGCGCGGGCTCCGGTGCGGGACCGGTGCGCCACATCACCTCCAGCGGCCGGGCGACGAGGCCGAGGTCGGCGACGTCGACCGCCGCGAACGGGTCCTCGACCAGCACCCGGCCGGGCGCGGCGCGCACCAGGTCGGCCACCTCGCCGAGGTCGCCGGGGTCCTCGTCGAGCAGCAGCACGCGCAGCGAGCGCGGTCCGCCGACGGCGAGGAACCCCGGCCGGCGGACCAGGTCGTGCCCCCGGGCGCGGGCCAGCGCCGTCCACAGCGCGGCGGCGTTGCGGGAGGCGAGGCGCAGTGCGGACGTGCTCATGCCCGCACCCTAGTCAGCGGTTCAGCAGTTCCTCGAACGGCGTGAACCGCTCGACCGGCTTCCTCGCGGGCGCGCCGGTCAGCAGCGCCACCAGCTCACCGGCCGCCCGGTCGACCCGCTCGGACAGGCCCCGCGGCGCGCCCCAGTCCGCCGACGCCGCGTACACGCCGGTCGGCACGACCACCGCCCGCAGGTAGGCGAACAGCGGGCGCAGCGCGTGGTCGAGCACCAGCGAGTGGCGCTCGCTGCCGCCGGTCGCCGCGATCAGCACCGGGGTGCCCACCAGCGACTCCGGGTCGAGCACGTCCACGAAGGACTTGAACAGCCCGCTGTAGGAGGCGTTGAACGTCGGTGTCACGAAGATCACCGCGTCCGCGCCGGTCACGTCCGCCACCACCTCGCGCAGCGCCGCGCTCGGGAACCCGGTGACGAGGTTGTCCGCGATGTCCCGCGCGTGGTCGCGCAGGTGCACGGTCCGCACCCGCGCGGGCAGCTCGCGCGTCACCGCCTCCGCGAGCCGGGTCGCCAGGAGGTGGGACGACGACGGGTCGCCCAACCCCGCCGACACCACCGCGATCGTCGTCATGCCACGGTCTCCTTGGTCGCCGCCAGCAGCGACGCGTGGGTGGGCGCGTCCGGCACGTCCGCCGGCCGGCCGATCGCGAACTCGCGCCGCAGTACCGGCACGATCTCGCCGAGGAGGTCCAGCTGCTCCAGCACGGTCTTGAGCGGCAGGCCCGCGTGGTCGACCAGGAACAGCTGGCGCTGGTAGTCGCCGAAGTGCTCGCGGAAGGTCAGCGTCTTCTCGATGACCTCCTGCGGGCTGCCGACGGTCAGCGGGGTCTGGTCGGTGAAGTCCTCGAGCGACGGTCCGTGCCCGTAGACCGGCGCGTTGTCGAAGTACGGCCGGAACTCGCGCACCGCGTCCTGCGAGTTGCGCCGCATGAACACCTGACCGCCGAGCCCGACGAACGCCTGGTGCGCCTTGCCGTGGCCGTAGTGCTCGAACCGCTCGCGGTAGAGGGTGATCAGCCGCTGGAAGTGCTCCTTGGGCCAGAAGATGTGGTTGGCGAAGAACCCGTCGCCGTAGTACGCGGCCTGCTCGGCGATCTCCGCGGTGCGGATCGAGCCGTGCCAGACGAACGGCGGCACGTCGTCCAGCGGACGCGGGGTCGCGGTGAACGACTGGAGCGGCGTGCGGTGCCTTCCCTGCCAGTCCACCACGTCCTCCCGCCACAACCGGCGCAGCAGGGCGTAGTTCTCGACGGCCAGTTCGACACCGTCGCGGATGTCCTTGCCGAACCACGGGTAGACCGGCCCGGTGTTGCCCCGGCCCATGATCAGGTCGACCCGGCCGTCCGCGAGGTGCTGGAGCATCGCGTAGTCCTCGGCGATCTTCACCGGGTCGTTCGTGGTGATCAGCGTGGTCGCGGTGGACAGGATCAGCCGCTCCGTGCGCGCCGCGATGTAGCCGAGCATGGTCGTCGGGGACGAGGGGACGAACGGTGGGTTGTGGTGCTCGCCGGTCGCGAACACGTCCAGGCCGACCTCCTCGGCCTTGAGCGCGATCTCGACCATGGCCTTGATGCGCTCGGCCTCGGTCGGCGTCCGACCCGTCGTGGGGTCGGGCGTCACGTCGCCGACGGTGAAGACACCGAACTGCATGACCACTCCTCTGCCAGGTAGTTGCAAGCTCAACTATCCGGCTCAACCGTAGCCTCGCGGTGGCTATTCCGCGCGCTCCGGGTGGCGTGGCACACGGTCGGCGGCACGGTCAGGGCCAGCTCCAGCGGAAGCCCGCCTCGCCCGGCCCGAAGTCGAGGAACACCCCCAGCAGCGAGCCGCCCGGACCCAGCAGCACCGGCGTGGACAGGTCGCCTCGGGTGTCGGTGTGGCTGTAGCGGCGGCACGCGACGGGCGTCGCGGCGGGGTCGAACTGGACCTCCAGCACGTACTCGCGCACCGGCAGGCGGAACCGGCGGCCGTAGTTGGTGGCGATCGGGTGCGGGTCGGCGTTGACCAGCTCGTGCTCGATCACGATGCTCTCGCCGCGCCGCAGCACCCGGTCGAACAGCAGCTCCGCCACCACCAGGCCCACCTCGGGGCGGGGCAGCACCCGACCGAGGGCGCAGTGCCGCAGCGGCGTGATCGTCGGCGGCGTCCGGTCGACGTGCGCGACCACCAACCAGCGGTCCGCGCCGTCCTCCTCGGCCCGCAGCACGTGCCGGGACCGGAACGACACCTCGCCCCGGTCGCGCCCGATGGTGACCACGTCCTGCTGGCTGAGCCGCGAGATCCGGTCGTCCCAGGACGGCACCGGCCGCGGCTCCTCCGGTAATCGCTTCAACCACCGCCCGCGCGGGCGCGGCGGGCCCAGCAGACCCGCGAGGTGGCCGGGCGGCAGGTCGAGGATCGCCTCCAGGTGGCCGATCGCGGCCAGCGACGACCGGCGCTCCGGCCTGCTCCGCCCCGACTGCCAATAGCTCAGCGTGGCCAGGCTGACCGACACGCCGTGCTCCGCCAGGTGTTCACGGATGCGTTCCAGACCTATCCCCCGCGCCGCGATGGCCGATCTGAGGGCATCCGCGAACGGCCGGGCGGGGGCGGCGTCCCCCTCGCTGCTCACTCCACACACGGTATTGCGCCGCGGCCGGTCAGGGGAATGGTGTTATGGCCGGATTTTATGGGCCTAATCGTTGCCGAATAGCGCCGGCGAACGGGCCGCCCCGATCAGCCGATCGCCCGCCGGCCGGGTGAAACCGGCAGGTCGGAGTGGCCCGGGTGGATTATCCACCCGTCCGTCGGGTGCCGAGGCGCAAAGAACCACTCCGACACGTGCTCGCCGACTGAATTCCTCCGGCACGAAAACGCCCGTTAAGTCGGCTTTTCGCCGCGCCGGTCCGGACCTCACCGGCGCGGCCAGACCACCGCCGCACTCCTGACCACCGGCGGACCAACGCGGGTCCGTGCCCGCGGCGGGGCCGCCCGACCGCCGGGAGGAGCAGCGCCGCTCACCCCCGGAACGCGCGCCGGTACGCCCGGGGAGTGGTGCCGGCGGTTTTGCGGAACGCGTCCCGGAACGCCGTCGGCGAGCCGAAACCGACCTCCGCCGCGATCCGCTCCACGGGGTGCGCGGTGGTTTCCAGCAGGTCCTGCGCGGCGCGGATCCGGGCCAGCACGAGCCAGCGCGACGGGGTGGTGCCGGTCTGCTCGCGGAACCGCCGGTTGAGCGTGCGGGTGCTGAGCCTGGCCTGCCGCGCGAGGTCGTCCAGGGTCAGGTCGCGCGCCAGGTGCGCGCGCATCCAGCGCAGCAACGGCTCCAGGCTCACCCCGTCCGGCGCGGGCGGCTCGTGCACGATGAACTGGGCCTGACCGCCGTCGCGCTCGAGCGGCATCACCGACAGCCTGGCCGCGGCCGCCGCGACCGACGCGCCGTGGTCGATCCGCACCAGGTGCAGGCACAGGTCCAACCCGGCCGCCGCGCCGGCGGAGGTGAGCAGGGCGCCGTTGTCGACGTAGAGCACGTCGGGTTCGACCAGGACCCGGGGATGCCTGCGCGCCAACGCCTCCGCGCCGCGCCAGTGGGTGGTCGCGCGCAACCCGTCGAGCAGTCCCGTCGCCGCGAGGGTGAACGCGCCGCCGCAGATCGACGCCAGCCGCGCGCCCCGGTCCGCGGCGGCCCGCAGGCTCTCGACCACCTCGGGCGGCACCGGGGTCTCCGGGTCGGCCACGCCCGGCAGCACGACCGTGTCGGCGACGTCCAGCGCGGTCAGGTCGTGCGGCGCGGTGAGGGTGAACGCACCGGCGTCGACCTGCGGCCGGGGCGCGCAGACCCGCACGTCGTAGGGCCGGGTGCCGTCGGGCAGCACCGCCCGCCCGAACACCTCCACCGGCACGGACAGGTCGAACGGCACCACGCCGTCGAGAGCGAGCACCGCGACGACGTGCACCGTGGCCTCCTCGGCGGCTGGTCCGGGCCGCGCCACAGGTTCAGCGCGCGGGGACGGCGAAGCGTTACCCGCCGGGTGGTGGCGAGAGTCCGTCGGAGTGTGGCAATCGCGCCACTGCCGCGCCGCGGCGGGGTTGCCTAGCGTTGCCGGCGTGAAGAACGCGCAGGTGGTGCTGTTCGACGGGTTCGACCCGCTGGACGTGGTGGCGCCGTACGAGGTGCTGTTCGCGGGCGGGGTCGACGTGGAGTTGGTGAGCGCCGAGGGGCCGCGCGTGGTGCCCGGCGGCTCCGGGCCGCTGTCGTTGCGCGCCACGGGTTTCCTGCGTCCCGAGGGGGACGTGGTCGTGGTGCCGGGTGCCTCGGCGCGCGACGTGGAGGGGATCACGGCGGCGCTGGCCGCGACGTTGCGCACGCCGCTGCCCCGGTTGCTGGGCCAGGCGCGGGACAACGGGGCGGTGCTGGCGACGGTGTGCGGCGGCGCGCTGGTGCTCGCGATGGCCGGGCTGCTGGAGGGGCGCACGGCGGTGACCCACCACGAGGGCATGGACTTCCTCGACGCGACGGGGGTCACCGCGGTGGACGCGCGGGTGGTGGACGACGGGAACGTGGTGTCGGGTGGCGCGGTCACGTCCGGGTTGGACGTGGCGCTGCACCTGCTGGACCGGTTCCGGGGTTGCGCGGTGGCGCGGGAGGTGGAGCGGCTGTTCGCCTACGAGCGGCGCGGGATCGTGTGGAGGACGACGTGATCGAGGGGACGTGGCGGCTGGTCGTGAGCACGCCGATCGGGCGGCAGGAGGCGGAGATCGTCCTGTCCACTGTGGACGTAGGGTGGACGGGCGTGGCGCGGGGCGCGGGCGAGGAGGTGCCGCTGCGGGACGTGGCGTTCGACGGCACGAGGCTGACCTGGACCCAGTCCATCACCCGCCCGCTGCGGCTGAACCTCGCGTTCGACGTGGCGGTGGCGGGCGATGAGCTGACCGGCTTCTCCCGCGCCGGCCGCCTGCCGAAGTCGACCGTCGTGGGCCACCGCGTGGGGTGACCCGGGCTGGGCGTCGACTGATCGCGGACCCGGCCGCAGGGTTCCGCCCGACACGCCACCCGCTCGCGCCGGCACGCGCGGCCCGGCCGGGTGTGCCGCACCGGATCCGGGAAGCCAAAACCAGTCAAGTTGCCGCAGGCAACACCCGGCCGCGCGGCACGCGCCTCCAGGCCGATCACGTCGACGCGCGACGCGAGCACGAACCCCCGGCCCCGGGAAGCCAAAGCCCGCCAAGCCGCCACCCGCAACACCCGGCCGCGTCGGCGCGCGACGAGCGCGAACCCCCGGCTCCGCGGAGCCGGGGGCGCGGGGTCAGCCTCGTTCCACCAGGTGGCCCACCACGTCCGGGCCCGGGTGGGCGTGGCCGGAGCCGTCGCGGCGTTGGTCTGGGGCCGGGAGTTCCACCGGGGAGCCGTTGGTCGCGGCGCCGGCTGGGCGCGGGCCGACCCAGGCCAGGGTCAGGCCCGCTGCGCCCTTCAGGAAGCGGTGGGCTCGGACGCCGCCGGTGGCGCGGCCCTTCGGCGGGTACTCGGCGAACGGGGTCACCTTCACGCTCTGGCCGGTCGAGGTGACCACCTGCGGCTCGCCGTGCTCGTCGTCGTCGGTGCGCACCGCGCCGAAGAACACCACCCGCGCGTCGGCCGGCAGGTTGATGCCCGCCATGCCGCCGCCGCGCAGGCCCTGCGGGCGCACCAGCGACGCCGGGTAGCGCAGCAGCGAGGCCTCCGACGACACGAACACCAGGGTTTCCGCCGTGCTGCCCAACCAGGTCGCGCCGACCACCTCGTCACCCTCCTTGAGGGTGATCACCTCGAACTCGTCCGACCGCACCGGCCACTCCGGCGCGCACACCTTGACCACGCCCTGCCGGGTGCCCAGCGCCAACCCGGGCGAGTCGGTGTCGGTCAGCGGCGCGATCGCCACCACCCGCTCGCCCTTCTCCAGCGACACCAGCTCACCGGCCGCCATGCCGCCGCTCAACGACACCGTCCCGCTCTGCTCGGGCAGCACCGGCAGCGGCAGCACGTCGACCTTCGCCGCGCGACCCCGGTTCGTCACCAGCAGCACCTGACCGCGCGCCGTCGTGTGCACCACCGCCGCCACCGCGTCGTGCTTGGTGCGGCCGTTGCGCCGACGGGCCTCGGAGGCCTCCTCGGACTCGGCGGCGGTGCGCGCGACCAGACCCGTCGCGGACAGCACCACCTGGCACGGGTCGTCGGCGACCTCCAGCGGGCCGGCGGGCTTCGACGCCGCCAGCACCTCCTTCAGGTCGCCGTCGAGCAGCACCGTGCGGCGCTCGGTCGTCAGGTCCTTGGCGGCTTTGGCCAACTCGGTCGAGACGACCTTCTTGAGCACCTTCTCGTCGTCCAGGATCGCGGTCAGCTCGGCGATCTCGGCCCGCAGCCGCTCCTGCTCGGCCTCCAGCTCGATCGAGTCGTACCGGGTGAGCCTGCGCAGCGGCGTGTCCAGGATGTAGGTCGCCTGGATCTCCGAGAGCCCGAACGTCTCGACCAGGCCCTGCTTCGCGGCCTGCGCGTTCTCGCTGCCCCGGATCAGCCGGATCACCCGGTCGATGTCGAGCAGCGCCAGCAGCAGACCCTCGACCAGGTGCAGCCGGTCCTCGCGCTTGCGGCGGCGGTAGCGGGTCCGGCGGGTCACCACCTCGTAGCGGTGCGCCAGGAACACCTCCAGCAGCGCCTTGAGCCCGAGGGTTTGCGGCTGCCCGTCGACCAGCACCAGGTTGTTGATGCCGAACGACTGCTCCATGGGCGTGAGCCGGTACAGGTCGGCCAGCAGCGCCTGCGGGTTCACCCCGACCTTGCACTCGATCACGACCCGGATGCCGTTCTCCCGGTCGGTGAGGTCCTTGACGTCCGCGATCCCGGTGAGCCGCTTGGACTTGGTGACCTCGTCGGTGATCTTCTCGATGATCTTCTCGGGCCCGACGCCGTAGGGCAGCTCGGTCAGCGTGATCGCCTGCCGCCCGCGGCTGCCCTCCAGCGGCCCGGTTTCCACCTTGGCCCGCATCCGCACGACGCCGCGCCCGGTCTCGTAGGCCTTGCGCACCTCGTCCAACCCGAGCAGCACCCCGCCGGTCGGCAGGTCGGGGCCGGGGATGAACTCCATCAGCTTGTCCAGCGACGCCTCGGGGTGCGTCACCAGGTGCCGCGCGGCGGCCACGACCTCGCCCAGGTTGTGCGGGATCATGTTCGTCGCCATCCCGACCGCGATCCCGGACGTGCCGTTGACCAGCAGGTTCGGGAAGGCCGCCGGCAGCACCGTCGGTTCCTGCAACGAGCCGTCGTAGTTGGGCCGGAAGTCGACCGTCTCCTCGTCCAGCTCGCCGACCAGCAGCATCGCGGCGGGCGACATGCGCGCCTCGGTGTAGCGCGACGCGGCCGGGCCGTCGTCCGGGCTGCCGAAGTTGCCGTGACCGTCGACCAGCGGCGCGTTCAGCGAGAAGTCCTGCGCCAGCCGGACCATCGCGTCGTAGATCGCCGTGTCGCCGTGCGGGTGGTACTTGCCCATGCAGTTGTGCACGACCAGGCCGTCCACCACGAACGCGTGCTCCTCGGCGCCCACCTGGATGTCGTAGGTGGTGTCGGGCTCGACCTCCTCGACCGCGACCACGGTCGGGAAGCCGGACTCGGCGCGGGCGCCCCTGATCACCCGGACCAGGGCGTCCTGCTTGGCTCGCGTCCTGGTCCAGCGCAGCAGCGCGACCGCGAGGGCCGCCGCGTCGTGGCCGGTGACCTCCAGCCGGTCCGCCGTGCTGACCGACGGGCGCACGCCCGAGTCGGCGAGCAGCGCGTGGACGCGGTCGGTGTGCGCGGTGAACGTGATGCCGGACGGGCCGGCGTGGCCCGTCGCGTCGAACAGGCCGCCCAGGTAGGGCGCCCAGTCCTCGCGCCGGGACGGCACGTCGAGGTCGGGCAGGGCGTCGAACACCAGCACGTGGCGGTCCGGGTCGAGCGGGTCGACGGCCTCGACCTTGTCCCTGGTCACCGCGAGGCCGAAGGCGATCGCCCAGCCGTGCGCGGTGTCCACCGGCTCGCTGTCGGCCAGGTCGACGCGGCCGTCGACGGCCAGGCCCAGCACGTAGGCGTGCGGGTCGCCGCCGTCGGCCAGCAGGTTCACGTGCCGCTCGTCGCCGTAGCCGACGGTGGCGCGGCCGACCAGGTCGCGGGCCCGCGTCCACGCGCCGTCGTCGGTGCGGAACCGCTGGCCCGGCGTGACGAGCATGGTGCGACCGGTGGACCAGGTGACGCGGACCAGGTCGGACGCCGGGTTCTCGTAGACCTCGACCACCGGCGCGGGCACGCCCGCCGGGTCGAGCACCACGTCGCCGACCTCGAACTCCTCGATCGGGCGCAGGCCGGCCGGCGTCGACACCAGGGCGCCGCGCACGAAGCAGTCGCCGACGACCCGCGACGACTTCACGTACGCGCTCGTCGGGCGGTGGCCCTGCTCGTTCATCGAGAACAGGATCCGCCGGTGCACCGGCTTGAGGCCGTCGCGCGCGTCGGGCAGCGCCCGGGAGTGGATCACCGAGTACGCGTACTCCAAGTAGGAGTCCTCGATCTCGGTGGTGAGCGAGTTGTCGAAGACCTGCGCGCCCGCCCGGTCGAAGGCGGACGGGTCGACCCGGGTGGTCGGGGTCTTGCGGCGTGCCACTGTTTCTCCTGCGTCAGACGTCGATCGCGGACTGGTCGACCCGGGCGGCCGACTCGACGAGCCACGCCCGGCGCGGCTCGACCTTTTCACCCATGAGCAGTTCCAGCGCCGCCTCGGCGGCCTCGGCGTCGTGCATCGTGATGCGCCGGACCGACCGGGAGGCCGGGTTCATCGTGGTCTCCCACAGCTCGTCGGCGTCCATCTCGCCGAGGCCCTTGAACCGGGGCACCGGTTTGACCACCGTCTTGCCGGACTTCTCCAACCGCGCGACGGTCTGCTCCATCTCGCGCTGGGTGAAGGTGAAGTGGGTTTCGGCGTTGCGGCCGCGGGTGACCACCTTGTGCAGCGGCGGCATCGCGGCGTAGAGCCTGCCGTCCTCGATGACCGGCCGCATGTACTTGGCGAACAACGTGATCAGCAGCGTGCGGATGTGCGAGCCGTCCACGTCCGCGTCGGCCATCAGGATCACCCGGCCGTACCGCATGGCGGGCAGGTCGAACGTGCGGCCGGTGCCGGCGCCGAGCACCTGCACGATGGACGCGATCTCCACGTTGCGCAACGTGTCGGCGAGGCTGGCCTTCTGCACGTTGAGGATCTTGCCCCGCAACGGCAGCAGCGCCTGGTACTCCGACACCCGCGCCATCCGCGCCGAGCCGAGCGCGCTGTCACCCTCCACCAGGAACAGTTCGCTGCGCGCCACGCCGGTGGTGCGGCAGTCGACCAGCTTCGCGGGCATCGCGGCGCCCTCCAGCGCCGTCTTGCGCCGGGCCGCGTCCTTCTGCTGCTTCTGGGTCAGCCGCACCCGGGAGGCGTCGACGACCTTCTGCAGCACCACCTTCGCCTCGGCCTTGGTGCGCCGGTCCTCGGTCCACGCCTTGAGGTGGCGCTCCACGACGCCCAGCGCGACCCGGGTGATGCCGGCGGTGGACAGCTCGTCCTTGGTCTGCGAGGTGAACTGCGGCTCGGGCACCCGGACGTGCACGACCGCGGTCATGCCCTCCAGCACGTCCTCCAGCGTCGGCGGGTCCTCCTTGGGCTTGAGCAGCCCGCGGGTGCGGCCGATCGCCTCCTGCACCGCCTTGAGCACCGCGCGTTCGAAGCCGCGCCGGTGGGTGCCGCCGTGCACGTTGCGGATGGTGTTGGTGAAGCACTCCACGGTGCGCTCGTAGCCGGTTCCCCAGCGCAGCGCGATCTCCACCTCGGCCTGGCGCTCCACCTTGGACCGCATGACGCCGTTCTCGTCGGCCGCGTTCTCGTGGTAGACGCCCTCGCCGGTGATCAGCAGCGTGCCGGACACCGGCTTCTCCGCCGCCGGCGCCAGGAAGTCGACCATGTCGCCGAGCCCGCCCGGGTAGTGGAACGTCTCCTCGGTGACCGCGCCGTCGACCGCCGAGCGGAGCACGTAGGTCACGCCGGGCACCAGGAACGCGGTGTTGCGCAGCTTGGCGCGCACCGCCTCCACGTCCAGCGCCGCGCCGTTCTCGAAGTAGCGGGCGTCGTGCCAGTACCGGGTCGAGGTGCCGGTCTTGCGGGTGCGGCCGGTGACCCGCAGCCCGGACTCCCGGGTGAAGGCGGCCTTCGGGCCCGGGCCGTCGAACACGCCGGGCACGCCGTGCGCGAACGACATCTCGTGGGTTTTGCCCTCGCGCCGCACCACGACGTCGTACCGGTGCGACAGCGCGTTGACCGCCGACGCGCCGACGCCGTGCAGGCCGCCGGAGGTCTTGTAGCCCGAACCGCCGAACTTGCCGCCCGCGTGCAACCTGGTGAGCACCAGCTCGACGCCGGACAGCCCGGACTTGGCGTGCGTGCCGGTCGGGATGCCGCGCCCGTCGTCGTCGACCTGCACGCTGCCGTCGGCGTGCAGGGTGACCACGATCTTCGTCGCGTGCCCGGCGACGCCCTCGTCCGTGGAGTTGTCCACGACCTCGCTGAACAGGTGGTTGATGCCCCGGCTGTCGGTGGAGCCGATGTACATGCCGGGGCGCTTGCGCACCGCTTCCAGACCCTCGAGGTGGGTCAGGTCGTCGGCCCCGTACAGGATCTCAGCGGTCACCGGGTCGTTCTCCCCAGGTCGTGGCGTGCGTGGAGCGGTTCACGGTAGTGGAGGGTAACTTCCGGCTCCGACAATTCCCCGGCCAGACGGTGGAGGGCGGGACGGGTGGGTCCGATCGGGGTCTGGGCGGCGGCGGCGACCGTGAGCGGCGTGCCGTCGACCGTACACGCGCTGGTGACCGGTGGTGACGCACTCGCGGCGACCCGCGCGGCCGGCGCCCTGTTGGGCGCGCCGACCGTGCCGAGGGGTGTCGCAGCACACGTCGCCGTGTCCGCCGGATGGACGCTGGTCCTGCGCGCGGCGGCGCGGCGGTGGACCGGTTCGGGGGTGGTGGGCGGCGCGGTCGCCGGGTTGGCGATCGCGGTGCTGGACCTGGAGGTGGTGCGGGTGCCCGCGATCCGGGCGCTGCCCCGGCTGCCGCAGTACCTCGACCACGTGGTGTTCGGCGCCGTGGTGGGCGGGTTGTCGACGCGCGCGGTGACCGGTCGCTCGCGGCGCGTGGCCGGTCGTCGCGGGCGCCGGCGCACTGGGCCGAATGCTCCACTGTGGACTTTTCACCGGGGTTGACCAGGAATTTCCGGTCGGGCCTGGTTTCGTGGAAGCGCTTGCCGCGTAGAGTGCGACCCGTGCCGAGCAGTCGTGCCTGGAGGTGAGCGGGCGCCCTATGTTCCGACGTGCCGTGTCCAGGGAGCCCGAGCCTCCCGTGGTGGTCGAGCGGGAACCCGTGCCCGCGCCCCCTCCCCCGACACCACCCCAGCCGCAGTACTCGGCGACCTACGCGGGGCCGACGATGGTCGTGGGACCGTCCGCCGGCGCCGGGCAGGCCGCGATGGCGCTCGCGCGGACCCTCCCGGTCGACCGCGGCCGGACAGTCGTGGTCGTCGACTTCCCGCCCGGTGACGAGGCGGGGTTCTGGCCGTCGGTCGCGGCGGCGTTGCAGGGCCGCGGGCCGGTGCGGTTGATGACCGCGCACTCCGGCAGCATGCGGCCCACCGCGCCCGCGCAGTGGCTGTCCGAGCAGTTGCAGACCGAGGTGGTCGCGCCGGACGGCGTCGTCACCACCGTGCCCGGTGTCGCGTTCGTGACCGGTGGCGGCGGGTACGGGTGCTGGCTGCGGTTCCAGCCGGGCGCCTCGCCGATCCCGATGGGACGGCGGTTCCCGGTGCCGCAGTGGGAGGCGTTCGACCCGAACTCGCCGTGGCCCACCGGTGACGTGGGCGTCTCGGAGCCGATTCCGGCCGGGTTGTGGCTGCGCGCGCAGCGCTCGACGTTCGACCCGCAGGCGCCGGAGGTCCGGGCGGTGCTCGGGCTGCCGTGCCGGGACAACGTGCTGACCGTGGTGGTCGGCGGCCCGGGTCAGCCCGCGATCCCGGTGGACGAGGTGTGCCGGTTGCTGGGCGGCCTGTCCTCGGCCGCGCGGTCCCGGGTGCGGCTGGTCTGGTACGGCGGCGACCACCAGGCGCAGGCCGTGGCCGACCAGCTCGCCGAGCCGATCTCGCTGTACACGGGTCTGCCGGTGGGCGCGTTGCGCACCGGCGCGGCCGTGGTGGCGGTGAACCCGCGCGGGCAGCAGACGTGGCGGCCGTACGTGACGGAGGTCCGGCACACGCCGGGGTCCGCGCCGGTGGTCGCCGGGTACCGCACGCCGGTGCCGGGTCTGGTGGAGCGCGGTCCCGGTGTGTTCGACCTCGGCGGCGGCGTGGTGCTCGAGGTCGTGCCGTCGGGGCTGTGGGTGCGCGACGCCGAGGACAACGGGCCGGAGGTGCGCGCCCTGCCGGTGGACCCGGAGTGGGCGCGGCTGACCGTCGGCTCGCCCGGTCGCACGACGGCGGGCGCGGTCGCGGTGGCGGGCGCGTCGCTGGTCGAACGACTGGAGCCGGAGGTGCGGCGACTGCTGAAGGTGGTGTTCTGCGACCCGACCCCGATGCCCAAGCCACCGGTGGCTGAGGAGCCGCCCGCGCCGACCGTGACCGACGACCCGGTCCCGCTCAGCGTCGACGGCCCGCTGCCCGCCGCGCCCGCGCCGGTGTGGGGCGAGCTGACCGGCGAGGAGGTCGTGGCGCCGGACCACCGCAGCACCGAGCAGGAGCGCGACGCGGTGCGCCGGATGCTGGGCGAGCGCTACGGCGAGCACGCCGCGGTCGCGTGCCGGCACCTGGAGGAGCGCCCCGAGGACGCGGAGGCGTTCGAGGCGGTGGTGACCGACCTCGCGGCCGTGTCGGCGTGCCTCACCCAGGACGAGGAGGTCATGGTCGAGGCGTTCCGGACCGGTCGGCTCGGCCGGTTGTGGCCCTACGCCGCGACGATCGTGTCCGGGTTGCGCCGGTTGCCCGGCCACCAGGGCGTGACCGTCGGCTGGGGCGAGGCCCGGGGTTACCGGACCGGCGACATGCTGGTGGAGCACGGCCTGTTCAGCACGGTGGCCGGGCCGACGGTGCCGATCGACGGCCGGCCGGAGTTCGTGATCTGGTCGGTGACCGGCCGCCGGGTGACGGTGGTCGACTCGTTCGGCGGCGTGGTCCAGGAGCGCGTGGTGTTCGCGCCCGGCACCGCGTTCAAGGTGCTGGCGGTCGTGGAGCAGGAGGAGTCCGCGCCGATGCAGGTGATGTTGCAGGAGGTCGCGGGCCGCCACCAGGAGTTGCCGTCCGGGGTGCTCGGCGGGTTGGAGCGGGCCGCGATGGCGTTGCGCAACGCGGCGCGCGCGCACGCCTAGCGATGGCCGGTCCCCCTCGACGGCCTCGGTCGCCGTCGAGGGGGTTGCGGCTAGGCGGGCTGCCAGAGCTCGACGCGGTTGCCCTCGGGGTCGGTGACCCAGCCGAAGCGGCCGACGCCCTCCATGTCCTGGGTTTCCTCGGCCACGGTGTCGCCGTGGGCGCGCAGCTGCGCGAGCATCGCGTCGAGGTCGCGCACCCGGAAGTTGAGCACGGTCTGCTGGGTCGGCGAGCCGAAGTAGTCGGTGCCGGCCTCGAACGGCGCGAAGACGGTGGGCCCGGGCTCCGGCCGCCACACGCCGGTGTCGTCGGCGTCGAGGCCGAGGTGGTCCCGGTACCAGGCGCCGAGCGCCGCGGGGTCCTGCGCGCGGATGAAGTACCCGCCGATGCCGAGCACGCGTTCCATGCCGCGATCCTGCCACGGCGCCGGGTCTCGTGCGGGCGGGGTTGCGCACGGTCCCCTGTGGTGGGCGGGTCTCGGGGGGGGGGGGGGGGGGGCCCCCCCCCCCCCGCGGGGGCCGGGCGGGGGGGTGAGCCCGCCCCCACAAAAAAACGCCCGAGCGCGGGCCACCAGGGCGCGGGGGGGGGGCGGCCGGGCTGGTGGGG
>NZ_JBFAEO010000037.1:0-89819 GCF_040642015.1 Actinosynnema sp. NPDC020468 | reverse complement strand
CGTCGCGCGGCGGCGCGTCCGGGACGTGGATCAGGCGCCCGACAGGGCGTTGGCGCGCGCGTTCGGGTCGCCGCTGGTGAAGAACTGGTGTACGTACTTGGTGTACTCGGCGCGGGACAGCGTGCCGTCGCGGTCGGTGTCCAGCTCCTGGAAGCTGCCGCGCACCTGCTCGGGGGACAGCCCCCAGCCGAGCTGGTGGGCGTTGAACTCCTCCTCGGTGATGCGGCCGTCGCCGTCGACGTCGGCGAGGGCGAACAGGCCGTCGACGTACGGGTCGAAGATGGCCTCCACGACGTCGTCGGGCGCGGTCTCGAGCAACCTCAGGTACTCGTCGCGGTCGATCGACTCGACCTCGCCGCCGCCCCTGAGCCTGCCGACCTCCCGGGTCAACCGGGCCCACACCTCGCGGGCCGAGGCCGCGAACGCCTGGTGGCGGCTGCCGTCCGCCTCGATGCCGAACTGCTCGACGACGCGGTCGATCAGCCCCTCCAGGTCGCCCGCGTCCACGGTTCCCGAACCGTTGACGTCGAAGTTGTCGAAGGTGCTGGCGTACTTCTGCCTGAGGACTTGGTTCGCGCTCACGGGGTTCCCCTGACTGTGCGATCGGGATGTCGACTCTCGACCTTAGGGCCTCGATGTCGGGTCCGAGGAAGACCCGACAAACAGGCTTCATCCGAACGGGAGGACGGACATCACCTGACTGCGGGAACCCCTTCGGCGGAGCAGCGGTCCGGATGTGCGCAGCGCGCGGGTGTTCGGGTGAGAAGTTCGCTCCATCGTGTAGTATTTTTGCGGACAGGAGGACGCGATGAGCAGCTACATCGTCACGATCGAGGAAAGCCAACCAGCCGATCGGGCTAAAGGCAGGACGCAGATCTGCATCGACCTGTCGTCCGGTCGGCCGCAGGTCACCCAGGTGCTGGTGACCGCCGGCAGCGGCGGCGGCCTCGGCACGGCGGACCTGACGGGTCGGGTCGACCTGGAGCAGCTCGCGTCGGCTTTCCTCGGCACCCCTCCCGCGACCGAACCCGACACCGCGCCGGACCGGCCGCGCCCGCGCCGGGCCACCGTCGCGCCTCCCGCGCCGGCCCCCGCGGCGAGCGAAACCGACGCGGCGACGCGGACCTACCGCAAGATGCCCGACCCGGCCGAGGTGCTGGCCGCGTACCGGGAAACCGGCAGCATCACCCGACTCGCCGAGCACTACGGCGTGCCGCGGCACACCGCCCAGGGCTGGGCGGGCAGACTGCGCAAACTCGGCTTCTCCATCGGCCGCGCCTGACCGCACCACCCGCCCGCTACCGGGGCACGAGGGTCACCGGCACGGTGGTGTGCGCGCGGAAGTTGGGGTGCGCCAGTCGTCGCGCGGGCCGGGCCGGGCGCAGTTCGGTCGCTCCGCGCGCCAGCACGTCCAGCACGCACTCGACCTCCACCCGTCCCAGCACGCGACCCAGGCAGTGGTGCGGGCCGCCGCCGAACGCGACGTGCGGGTTCGGCAGCCGGGTCACGTCGAACTCGTCCGGCCGGTCGAAGCGCGCGCCGTCGCGGTTGGCCGAGCCGAGCATGAGCAGCACCATCCGGCCCTCCCGGACCACCCGGTCGCCCACCTCCACCGGTTCCTCGGTCAGCCGCACGGTGTACTGCGCGGGCGGGTCGTAGCGCAGCAGCTCGTCCGCGGCGGACCCGACGAGGCCCGGGTCGGCGGTCAGCCGGGCGAATTGGCCGGGGTGCGCGGACAGCACCGCGAACGCCGACCCGATCACGTTCATGGTCGTCTCGAACCCGGCGAACAGCAGGAACACCACGTTGTCCACGGCGTCCTCGTGCGGCACGTCCGAGTGCGCCAGCACCGACAGCAGGTCGCCGCGCGGCCGGGCGCGCCGCTCGGCCAGCAGACCGCCCACCGCCTCCCGTAGCGCCGTGGTGAGCCGGTCGGCCTCGGCGACCTGGGCGGGCGTCGGCACCGCGTAGGGGATGAACACCCGACCCAGCCGCAGCGCGTCCGGCCACACCACCGCGCGCACCTCGGCCGGCAGGCCCACCACGTCGCCGATCAGCCGGGCCTGGAGCGGGAAGGCCACGTCGGCCACCGCGTCCACCACCGCCCCGTCCCGGCCGGGCGCGAGCAGGTCCGCGACGTGCGCCCGCAGCCCGGCCCGGCGGGCGTGCGCGGCGGCCGGGGTGGAGATCACGCCGAGGAGCGCGCGCAGCCGGGTGTGGTCCGGCGCGCGGCGGCCCGACAGCATGTGCGCGAGCAGCCCGTCCGCCGGACCGCCGCCGTAGGGCGACCGCGCCCGGTCCCGGTCGCGCGGGCCGTTGGCCAGCCGTCGGTCGCCCAGCAGCCGGGCCACGTCGGCGTACCGGGTCACGCCCCAGGTGCCGGGGCCGCAACGGCACAGCGGACCGGCGTCGCGCAGCCGCGCGTACGTCGGGTACGGGTCGTCCAGCACGTCGGGCGCGGTCGCGTCGAAGCGCGGTGGCAGCGCGGTCACCGCACCGCCACGGGCACGCTCGTGAAGCCGCGCAGGTTGGGGTGCGGTCGGCGCACCGCCGGGCCCGCCGGGGTGAACGCGGGCAGCGCGGCCAGCCGGGTGAACACCATCGCGCCCTGGGCGCGCGCCAGCACCGCACCGAGGCACGCGTGCACACCGGCGCCGAACGACAGGTGCGGGTTGGGGAACCGGTCGGGTCGGAACCGGTCCGGCTCGGGGAAGCGGCGCTCGTCGCGGTTCGCCGAACCGATCAGCAGCAGCACCGCCCGGCCCTCCCGCAGCGTGTGGTCGCCGACCCGCACCGGCTGCGAGGTCACCCGGGCGACCCACTGGATCGGCGCGTCGTGCCGCAGCACCTCCTCGACCAGACCCGGCACGCCGTCGGGGGTCAGCGCGCGCCACGCCTCCGGGTGCTCCAGCAGCGCCGCGCACCCGGCCGCGACCAGGTGCACCGCCGTCTCGTACCCGGCGAAGAACAGGAACACCGCGTTGTCCACGATCTCGTCGTCGGACAGGCCGCCCGCCGCGAGCCGGGACAGCACGTCCGCGCCGGGACGCGCGCGGCGGTCGGCGAGCAGGTCGCCCACGTAGGACCGCAGCCACGCCACCTCCGCCTCGTGCCCGGCGGCGACCAGCGGCACCTGGATGAACGCCCGGCCCACGACGACCGCCCGGGCGACCAGCTCCGCCCGGTCCGCCTCCGGCACGCCCACCAGGTCGCACGCCACGGCCGTTTGCAGCGGCAGCGCCAGGTCCGCCAGCGCGTCGAACCGGCCGACGTCGCGCGCCCGCGCCAGCACGGCGTCGGTGAACGCGGCGATACCGGCCCGCATCCCGCGCACGACGCCGGGCGTGAACGCCGCCGTCAGGGCGCGGCGGACCCTGGTGTGCGCGGGCGGTTCCAGGCCGGACACGATCGTCCGCAGCGCCGACTCGGGCGCGCCACCGGCCCGCGCGAACGCCCGCCGCGCGCTGTCCGGGAACTCGTGGCCCAACCGGCGGTCCCGCAGCAGCGCCGCGACGTCCTCGTGCCGCGTCACCGCCCACATCCCCGGCCCCGCCCTGGCCACCGGGCTCACCGCGCGCAGCTCGGCGTAGCGGGGGTACGGGTCGTCGCCGAGCGCGGGGTCGAAGCGGGGCGCGAGCGAGGTCATCCGGCCGCCGCTTCGCCCGCCAGCACGCCGAACACCAGCGCGACACCGATGCTCGCGCCGTTGGACGGCGTGCCGGGACCCAGCACGGCCGCGGCCGCGTTGCCCGCCGCGAACAGACCGGGCACCGGCTCGCCCGCCCAGTCGAGGACGCGGGCCCGCTCGTCGGTGCGAGGGCCGCCCTTGGTGCCGACCACGCCCACACCCAGCGGCACGGCGTGGAACGGCGGCGTGCGCACCGGTCCGAGCACCGGGTGCGGGGTGTCCCGGTCGCCGTTGAAGCGGTCGTACGGGGTGGCGCCGCGCCCGAAGTCGGCGTCCACCCCGGTTTCGGCGAACCCGGTGAACCGCTCGACGGTCGCGCGCAACACGGCCGGGTCGACCCCGATCGCCTCGGCCAGCGCCTCCGGGGTGTCGGCGGTGACGACGAAGGCCGGCACGTCCCGGCTGCCCGCGACGCCGTACCGGGCGGCGAAGTCCGCGTCCACCACCGCCCACGCGGGGCGGTGCGCGGGCCCGCCCGTCGCCGGGTCCACCACGTCGAACGCCAGCAACGCGTTGTGCGCCGACTCGTCCACGAACCGCCGCCCGGTCCGGTCCACCCACAGCGAGCCCGGCAGGCTCCGCTCGGCGAACAGCATCACCGGCTCGCCGTCGACCTCGGTCGCGGGCCACCGCCACGACCACCCCGTCGTGCCGATCCACGCGCCCGCCGACGCCGCGAGCCGCAACCCGTCGCCTCGGCACTCGGGCGCGGACAGCGGCAGCACCGGCTGGCCGTGGCCCGCCGCCACCAGCGCGGCGTCGTGCTCGAACCCGCCGGTGGCCAGCACGACCGCGCCGGGCGTCCAGTCCTCGCCGTGCTCGACGCCGACGACCTCGCGGCCGGCGCGGCGCAGCCCGGTCACCCGGACCCCGGTGCGCAACCGCACCCCGGCCGCCAGGCAGCCCCGCACCAGACCGACCACGAGGCCCTCGCCCATGGTGCGGTGGTCCTCGCGGCCGTCGAGCAGCCCGTCCGGCAACCGCCCGCCGAGGTGGGGGCGGTACCGGTCGAACTCGTCGTTGGTGATCACGCTGCGGTAGTGCGCCGGTCCGCGCACCCCCTCGACCCCGTCCAGCGCGACCGGCTCGACCTCCAGGTTGCGGTCGTCGCGGCCGTCCGGGTAGCTGTCCGGGTACCGCATGACGCGCCACCGCGCCGGCGTGTGCCGCTCCACGAACCCGACCGCACGCGGGCCGTGCCGCAGGAACACGTCCACCAGCGGGTTCGGCGCCAGGTGCGCGCGGCAGTAGGCCGCCGCGGACCCGTCGTCCTCGGCCAGGTGGTGGCCGGGCACCCACACCGCGCCGCCGGACGACGCGGTCGTGCCGCCCAGTTCGGGCGCGGCCTCCAGCACCGTCACCTCGGCGCCCGCCACCGCGGCGGCCAGCGCCGCGCTCAGTCCGGCCGCACCGGACCCGACGACCACGACGGACACGACGTACCTCCTAACCCACCGCCAGGTAGAGGCGGTGGAACCGGTGTCGGGCGGGCAGCACCTCCACGTCGGAGAAACCCGCCTGCCTGGCGTACTCGCGCAGCCGGTCCGGCCGCAGCACCGCGCCCGTCGCCGCCGAGGGACGCGTCCGCATCCCCGCCGGGAGGCAGTGCAGGACGCTGACCGCGTACAGGAACCGCTCGACCTCGTCGCCGGGCGCGGTGAACGCGTGCGCGGCGCGCGGTTCCATCAGCAGCACCGCGCCCCGGTCGGTCCGCAGCGCCCGGCACGCGCGCAGCACCTCGACGGGGTGCGGCATGTCGTGCAGCGCGTCGAACAGGCACACCAGGTCGTACCGCTCGGGAACGGGATCGGCCACGTCGCGCACCCGCACCCGCACCCGGTCGGCGACCCCGCGGGCCCGCGCGGTGGCCGTCGCGGCGGCGACCGCGCCGGGGTCGAGGTCGAACCCGTGCACGACGGCCAGCGGGAACTCCTCGGCCAGGGCGGCGGTCGACCAGCCGGCCCCGCAGGCGAGGTCGGCGATCCGACCGCCGTGCTCGCGCAGCCGCCGGTGCAGGCCCGGCAACCCCGACCGCAGCCAGCCGGGCAGGTCGTGCCGGAACACCGCCCGGTTGAACCCGCCCCGGTCCGCCGCCTCGCCGAAGGAGTCCACCCCGCCGCCGGTCCGGAACGCCTCCACCAGGTCCGGCAGCGCCGCCGCGATGCCACCGACCGGCAGCAGCGCCAGAGCGGCCACCGAGGTGGGGGAGTCGGGGTCGGTGAGCGCCGCGGCGTGCCCGGGCGGCAGCGCGTACACCCCCTCCCGCACGGTCAGGATCCCGGCCACCGCCTGCTGTTCCAGCCACTCCCGCGCGTACCGGGCGTCCACGCCGGCGCGCTCGGCCAGCCCGTCCGGTGTGGCCGGGTCGTCGCGCAGGTGCTCGTACAGGCCCAGGCGCGTCCCGAGGTAGCACGACATCAGCTCGGCGCACGCCAACCCGGCCTGGAACAGCCGCTGGGACAACGCCACCGCGTCATCCACGGCCCACCACGCCCAGCAGCCCCAGCCCGTCCAACCCGGACCGCACCCGGTCGGTCAGCAGCCCCACGCCCCGCAACGCGGCCACCACCTTGGCGAACACCGCCGTGCGGTACCGCGCCATCAGCGGGTCCCGCTCGGCGAACCGCGCGCCGTCCGCCGCCGGCACGTCCAGCCGCTCCCACACGTCGCCCAGCAGGAACCGGCGGCGCATCAGGCTCGCCGACTCCAGCACCAGTTCCTCCCGCTCGGCCAACTCCGCGCTGCCCAGCGCCTCGTACACCGGGCGCAGCGCCAGCACGCCGAACGTCACGTGCCGCGCCTCGTCCCTGGCCACCAGCGCGGTGATGCGGCGGATCAGCGGGTCGTGGAAGGTCTGCCCGGCCATCCGGAAGGCGGCCATCGCCAGCGCCTCCACGATCACCTGCATGCCCAGCGCCGTGACGTCCCAGCGGGAGTCGGCGAGCACGTCGCCGATGAGCGCGCGCAGCGTGGCGGTGATCGGGTACGGGTGCGGCGTCTTCTCGGCGAGGTAGCGGGCGAACACGTCGACGTGCCGCGCCTCGTCGGCGACCTGGCTCGCGGCCGCGAGCTTCGCGTCCGTGCCGGGCACCAGTTCGAGCACCCGCGCGGCGGCGACCAGCGCGCCCTGCTCGCCGTGCAGGAACTGGCTGACCATCCAGCCCTGGAACTCCCACCGGAACGCGGTCCACGCGTCGGGGCCCCGTGCCGCCAGGGGCGAGGCCGCGAACGCCGCCAACCCGGCGGGCGAGTCGGCAGGCAGCGGCTCGCCGAAGGGCACCGGCGTCGCCCAGTCCAGATCGCCGGCGCTCCAGGACGCCCGTTCCGCCTGGTCGTACAACCCCCGCACGCGCGGGGCCTCCCCGCCGTAGGTCCAGTCCAGCCGCGCGGCGACCGACGCGGGCACCACCAGCGGCGTCACGCGACCACCGCCGGCACCAGCCGGTCCAGCGGTGTCGCGGGCCGGGCCGCGACGGCGGCCGCCAGCGCGGTGTACCCCGTCAGCACGGTGCGGGCGAACGGCTCCGGCACCCGGCCGGGGTTGTAGAACAGCACGGCCCGGAACCCGCCGTCGGCCGGCACCAGCGCGAGTTCCAGGTCGAACCGGCTCGCGACGCCGTCGGGCACCAGCGCCCGCGCCTCCACCGCGCCCGCCCGCACCGCCCGCACCGGGTCCGGCAGCACCTGGAACACCACGTCCGTCGCGGCCGACCGGTCGTCGCCGCCGAGCGTGTGCACCGGCAGCGACTGGTGCACGAACGCCTCGGCGACCGTGCGGCCGGTGGCCCGGACCAGGTCCGCGTAGCTGCCGCGCGCGGGCACGACCGTCCGCAGCAGCACCATGTTCGCCAGGAAGCCGACCGTGCCGCGGCTCTCCGGGCGGACCCGGTTGGCGAACAGCGACGCCACGGTGAGGTCGGCCCGGTCGGTCACCGTCGCCAGCAGCGCGTAGTACACCGCCAGCGCCGCGCCGAACACCGTCGTGCCGCACTGCCGCGCCAGTCCGCGCAACCCGCGCGCGGTGGCGGCGTCGACGTCGGCGGTGAGCGACGCGGTGCCCCGCTCGCCGGTGGCCGCGGGCAGCGGGGGAGGGGTCGCGCCGGCCAGGTGCCGCCGCCAGTACTCCCGCTGCGCGGCCTGGGGTTCGGCGCGCTGCCACGCGGTGAAGTCCGCGTACTGCCAGGCGGGCGGTGGCAGCGGACGGCCGTCGAGCAGCGCGGCCAGTTCGTCGAACAGCACCCGGTTCGACCAGGCGTCGGTGACCAGGTGGTGCAGGTTGAGCAGCAGCAGGTGGTCGTCGGGCGCGGCGCGGAACACGGTGGCGCGCACCAGGTCGCCGTGCGGCGACAGGCGTTCGCGCACCGCGTCCGCCACCTCCGCGGCGCTCGTGGCGAACCGCGGCGCGAGGTGCCCGGTGCCGGCGTGGACCTGTTGGCGCAGACCGGCTCCCCGGCCGGTGAACCGGGTGCGCAGCGACTCGTGCCGGTCGGCCAGCCCGCGCAGCGCGTTCGTCAGCGAGGTCGGGTCCAGCGGACCGCGGAGCCGGCACAGCAGCGGGCAGTTGAGCGCGCCCTCGGCGCCCCGGTGGTGGTCCAGGAGCCACAGCAGCCGCTGCCCGGTCGACGCCGGGCTGTCGCGGGTCACCATGCGCCGGACTATAGCGGGTGTCGGGTTGCGCGCCGGACCCGACATGTCGGGTCCGCTAGGCTCGGCGCCGTGCCGGAAACCGACATCGCCGCGCTCGCCGACCTGTTCACCCCGATGGCCCTGCGCGTCGCCGCGACCCTGCGCGTCGCCGACCACCTGAGCGCCGGGCCCCGCTCGGTGGCGGACCTCGCCTCGGCGTCCGGCGCGCGGGCCCGCGAGCTGGACCGGGTGTTGGCCCACCTGGCGTGCCGCGGCGTGTTCGACGCCGTGTCGCCGGGGGTGTACGCGCTCAACGAGGCGGCCGAGGTGCTGCGGTCCGACGACCGGGGCGCGCTGCGGATGTGGCTGGACGCGGACGGCGCGGTGGGGCGCAGCGAACTGGCGGTGTGGGACCTGCTCACGACGGTCCGCACCGGCGAGCCGCCCTACCCCCGGGTGTACGGCCGGGACCTGTGGCGCGACCAGGCGGCGAACCCGCACCTGGCCCGGTCGTTCGCCGACCAGATGCGGGTGAAGTCGGAGTGGTCGGCGCCGGCGATCGCGGCGTCCCGCCCGTGGCGCGGCCACGTGGTCGACGTGGGCGGCGGCACGGGTCGGCTGCTGGTCGAGATCCTCGCCGCCGCGCCCGCCGCGCGCGGAACCCTGCTGGAGCTGCCGGAGGTCGTGGCGCCCGCGCGGGCGCTGGTGGCCGAGTTCGGCCTGGCGGACCGCTGCGCGGTGGTGGCCGGCGATTTCACCGTCGACGTGCCGCGCGGTGACACGGTCGTGCTGTCGGACGTGCTGAACGCCGTGGACGACGAGGAGGTCGCCCTGCTGCTGCGCCGCTGCGCGCGGGCGTGCGCCCCGGACGGCGAGGTGGTGGTGGTCGAGCTGATCGACACGGGTTCGGTCGACCGCCGGTTCTTCACCGAGATGGACCTGCGGGTGCTGGTGTGCTCCGGTGGCCGGATGCGCACGCTGGCGGAGGTCGCCGCGTTGGCCGAGGCGGCGGGGCTGCGCGTCACGACCACCACCCCGACCTCGATCGGCTACACGGTGGTCGAACTGCGCCCGATCCGCTGACGCCCGCGACCTCAGCCGGTCCAGTCGCGCAGGTACTCGGGGAAGTCGACGTCCTCGACCGCGTCGCTGCCGATGGTCCGGTACTCGGCGATCGCGGTGAACTCGGGCTGGAAGCTCGTGACGACCCGGACCGGGCCGTCGCCGTAGTCGGCGAGGAACTTCCACAGGGCGCGGGTCAACTCGGGGTTCCGGGAGTTCTGCGAACCGTCGTGGAAGTGGTCCACCGACCCGTCCGCCGCCCGCACCGGTTTGCCGAGTCCGAGCTTCACCCGGTGTCGATCGCTGAGCAACCAGGCCGACTCACTCACGCGTGCTCCTCGTTTCGCTCACCTGGGCGGAAGACGATTGCCGAGAGTGTATCGACCGACCTCGCGGCCGTTCACGTCCCGCACCACCAGTGTCACGTCGGTGTACTTGTCGAGTCCCGCGCCGGGGCGCTGGCCCTGCCACCGCCGGACCCAGGTCTCCGCGTCGGTGCCCGCCGGGACCTGGAACCACACCTCGCCGTTGCGCCGCACCTGCTTGGTGGCGTGGGTGAGTTCGCTGTTGAACGAGGCGTACGTGCCGTCCGACGCCTTGGCCTCGCGTCGTCCGACGATCTCGCCGTCGGCGTCGCGGAACACGACGTCCGCGCCCTCGCCGCCCGGTCCGGCGACCTCCGGTCTGGTGCCGGGCGGGCCGCCGCGCAGCATCGCCTCCGCGTTCTGCCGGGTCAGCGGGAAGTTCGGGTTGCTGTCCCCGAGCAGTTCGCCGACGAGCCGCTCCCGCTCGACCTCCGGCAGGCTGTCGAACGGATCGCCGGCCGAACCGGGCGGCTTGTGCGGGTCCCGGGACGGCTTGGTCCGACCACGGCGGGCGAGTTCGTCCAGCTTCTTCCCGATCCGCGCGAACAACTCCTTGAGCCTGCGCAGCAGCGGAACGAGCTTTCCCAGCGCGCGCACCAGGTTCTTCACCAGTTGCGCGATGCGGGCACCCCACTTGGCGGTGGCCGTCGCCGCCTGGACCGCCACGACGATCGCGCCCGCGACGGTCATCGCCTCGACCGCCCAGACCACGAGCCGCCCCACCAGGTCGGCGATCGTGTCGCGCACGTTCTCCCGGACCACCGCGACCAGCAGCCCCGCCAACTCGACGGCGGAGGCGAGTCCGTCCGCACCCTCCGCGGCCGCGCCGAGCAGTGCCGCGGTGTCGGCGGCGCGGGCCCGGTAGGCCTCGGCGGCCTGACCGCTCCAGCCCGCCGTGTCCGCGACCGACTCCCGCTGGAAGGCCGTCCGCACCTCGCCGACCGCGACCGAGATCCGCTTCCAGGTCGCGGCCTGCGCCGCCACGGCGTCCGCGTGGCCCGCCAGGTCGTCCAGCACCCGCTTGAGCGGCGCGACGTGCTCCATGACGAACGACAGCAGGTTGGACGCGACGGAGCCCAACGGGTCCACCACGATGCTGAGCGCTTCCAGTCCGGTGGTGAGCGCGCCGAGTTCGACGTCCAGCCAGGAACCGCTCTTGATGCCGTCCACCAGGTCCGAGACGGCCTCGGCGATCCCGATCCCCGTGTACCACTCGGTCGACGGCTTGACGGGCGCGACGAGCGGGTTGTCGGTCACCGGACGCCGATCCCGGAGAACCCGCGCCCGATGGCCTCGTCCTCGGTCTCGTAGGTCGCCGCCGTGTCGCGCAGCTTCGCCGCGATCGCGAAGAGACCGCTGCGCGCGGACTCGAGGGCGGTGCGGGCGACCTCCTCCAGGTCGTTGAACACCGGTGGGAGGAACGCGCAGATCCTGCCGTAGGTCCGGTCGGACATGGCGTACCCGGCGGCGTCGACCGCTTGGCCGAGCACGGTGCTGTGCCCTTCGACCTTGTCCGCGTGGGCCCGCAGTTCGCCGGCCGATACGTCGAAACCCACCGTGCCTCCTCGTGGAACGCCGTGTGTGGAACGCCGTCCGTGGAACCTCGTCAGTGGAAGACCGAACCGTCGACGTCCTCGTCGGGGTCCCGCCGCTCGGGCCGTTGCGCCGGCCGTTCCTCGGGTGCGCCGAACTTCTCGCGGTAGTAGCCGGTGACCCGCCGGGCGCCGTCCCCGCCGACGGTCTCGTCGGCGACCAGACCGACCTGCTCGGCGATGCGCGACCGCGCCTGCCCGACGGCGGCCAGCAGCTGCCGGCCCAGCTCCTCCGGCGTGACGTCCGCGATCCTCCGGGTGAACCGCGCGTCGACCAACGCGCCGTCCGCGTCCACCGTGACGGTGACCGAGCCGTCGGCGCTGGTCGCGCTCAGCCGCACGTCCTCCACCCGGCGTTGCAACTCCTGGTAGTGCCGGGCGTTCTGCTCCAGGTCGGCGACCCACCTGTCCAAGCCGGCCTCGATCGCCGCCGGGTCACCGGAGAGCACGTCCTTCGGCATCGCCTCGCTCACGGTGCGCGACGCTACCGATCACGTTCCGCGGTGGCCCCGGAAACCGACCGGATCATCCATCCGGACGCGTCGCCCGGGATCGGGGTCCGACGACCCGGTGGCGGCCCGCGTCCGGAGTGTCGTGGGTCACGTAGGAGCAAGACGTGTGCGCGCTACGCCAACCCGGCGCGGGACGGGCGGCTGAATACTCGCCGACCATGGATCACAGCGAGTCCTCGGACGGCACGGCGCTGGCGCGCGGTGTGCTCGGCGTGCCCGGCATCGTCTTCCTCGTGCTGGCCGCGGTCGCGCCGTTGACCGGGATGGTGGTGATCGCGGCCCTCGGCATCGCGCTCGGCAACGGCGGCGGGATGGTGGTGGCGTTCGTCGCGGCGACGGTGGTGTTGCTGCTGTTCGCCGTCGGCTACGCGCAGATGTCGAAGAGCCTGACCAACGCCGGAGGCTTCTACGCGTTCGTGGTGCGCGGGCTGGGGCGGACGTTCGGGTTGGTCGCCGGGTTCATCGCGATGCTGGGCTACAACTGCTTCGTCGCGGGCGCGATCGGCACCAGCGGGTTCTTCACCGCCACCGGGATCGCGGAGGTGTTCGGGCCCGACCTGGACTGGGCGGTGTGGAGCGCGCTGTCGGTGGTGGCGGTGTTCCTGCTCGGGCGGCGCGGCATCGACGTCAGCGCGCGGGTGCTCGCGGTGTGCCTGGTGCTGGAGGTGTCGATCCTGCTGGTGCTGGACGTCAGCGTGCTGGTGCGGCACGGGTTCTCGCTGTCGGTGTTCGTGCCGTCGGTGGTGGTGCAGGGTGCCGGCGGGTTGGCGTTGTTGTTCGCGGCCAACGCTTTCATCGGGTTCGAGGCGACGGCGCTGTTCGGCGAGGAGGCCAAGGACCCGCACCGGACGATCCCCCGGGCGACCTACCTCGCGATCGGGTTCATCGGGATCTTCGCCGCGGTCACCACCTGGGCGGTGGTCAGCGCGATCGGCGTCGAGCAGGCCCAGGACGTCGCGCTCGCGCACCTGTCGACCGGCGACCTGGTGTTCTCCGTGTCGCGGGAGTACCTGGGCGAGGCGTTGACCAAGGTGATGACGCTGTTGCTGGTCGTCAGCCTGTTCGCCGCGCTGCTGGCCCTGCACAACTCGGCCACCCGCTACCTCTACGCGCTGGGCCGGGTCGGCGTGCTGCCGCGGGCGTTGGGGCGCACCCACCAGGGCACCGGCGTGCCGCGTCGGGCCGCGGTCGTGCAGCTGGCGTTCGCCTCGGTGGTGGCGCTGGTCTTCCGGCTGGCGGGTCTCGACCCGGTGACCGCGCTGACCGCGAGCATGACCGGCCTCGGCACGCTCGGCATCCTGGTGCTCCAGTTCCTCGCGGCGGTGGCGATCGTGGTCCACTTCCGCCGGGTCGGCGACCGCCGGTTCGTGCGCACGGCGCTGGCGCCCGGCCTCGGCGCGCTGGGGCTGGCCGTCATCGTGGGCCTGGCGATCGCGAACTTCCCGACGCTGGCCGGTTCGGACAACCTGGTCATCGCCCGGTTGCCGTGGCTGCTGCCGATCGTCGCGGCGGCGGGTCTGGCGACGGCCTGGTGGCTGCGCCGGCATCGGCCCGCGGTCTACCGGGCGCTGAGCACCGACCTGGAACGCGATCCCGCCGTCGAGTAGGCCCGCGTCACCGCCGGGCCTCCAGGACGGCGATCTCGGGCCGCGGGTCGAAACCGTGTTCGACCAGCCAACGCACGACCAGCAGGCAGCGCAACGACCACCACGCGTGGATCAGCCCGGTGTCGACGTCCGCGTCGTAGCCGGCGAGGACGTCGGCCAGGCGCTCCTCGCGTCCGAGGGTGAGCGTGGCCAGGTCGGACAGCGCGTCGCCCGGTGCCGCCTCGGACCAGTCGAGCACCCCGGTGATCGCGTCGCCGTCGGCGAACACGTGCGAGGCCTGGAGGTCGCCGTGGGTGAACACCGGTGTCCACGGGCGGAGCGCGGTGTCGGCGAGTCGGCGGTTGCGGGTGAGCAGGTCGGCGGGCAGGACGTCGTCGGCGGCGAACCACGCGCACTCGCGGTCGAGCCGGGCCGCGATCTCCTCGGGGCTCGGACCGGGCCACGGTGGTGGCGGCGCGTCGTGCAGCGCCCGTGCGGCGGCACCCGCCGCGGCCCACGCCGCCGGTGACGCGGTCGAGTCGAGCGCGGTTCCCGGGAGGGCGGCGAGCGCGAGCACGGGCGGCGCGCGCCACAGGACTCGCGGGGTCGGCACCGGTGCCAGGGCCATCGCTTCGACCTCGGCGTCCGCGCGCGCCCGGTCGGCGTCGACCTTGAGGAACACCTCGCCGACGCGCAGGGTCGCGCGTTCCCGGTGGGCCACGACGATCTCGACTTCCGCCACGTGGACCAGTGTCCCGCGCTCGTCGTGCCGTCGGTCCCGGGGTGGGCGACCGTTCGGGTGTCGTGGCCGTCCGGCCCGGCGTCGCGGATGATCTCCTGTGGCACAGTGGGATCCGGGTGTCGGCGGTCGCGAGCACGGGGGGTTGTCCATGCCGGATCTCGTGGACCGGGTGCGTGCCGTGGTGCCCCTGCTGCGGGCCAACGCGGCGCGGTGCACCGCCGAGCGCCGGGTGCCCCGGGAGAACCTGGACGCGTTGCGGGCCACCGGTCTCTTCCGGGTCGCGCTGCCGCGGCACCTGGGTGGGGTCGAGTGCGACGTGCGCACGAAGCTGGCCGCGCTCGTCGAGGTGGCCCGGGGCTGCGGGTCGACCGCCTGGGTGTCGACCATCTACCTGGACTGCGTCTTCCTGTGCACGAAGTTCCCCGACGAGGTGCAGCGCGAGGTCTTCGCCGACCCGGAGGCGTTCCACTGCGCGACGTTGGCCCTGCCGGGCCGGGCGGTGGCGGTCGAGGGCGGCTACCGGGTGTCCGGGCGCTGGCCGTTCAACAGCGGCTGCCTGGGCGCGACGTACCTGCTCCACCCGGCCGTCGTGGAGGGCGGCGAGCCGACCCTGTTCCTGCTCTCCGCGCGGGACGTGACGATCGAGGACGACTGGCACGTCAGCGGGTTGGAGGGCACGGGCAGCAACACGGTGTCGGCGCGGGAGGTCTTCGTGCCGCACCGCCACGCGATCCGCTCGGCCGACCTGCTGGACCCGGACCACCGCAGCGAGCGCAACGCGGCCGAGGGCTATCCCCGCTACCCGGCGCTGTCCTACCTGATCACCAGCGCGGCCGGCACCTTCCTCGGGCTCGCGGAAACCGCGTACGAGCTGTACCTCGAGCGCCTGCCCCGCCGCGGCCCGGTCGCGTTCACCGGCTACGCCCACCACCGCGACGCCGCGATCACCCACCACCACGTCGCCGAGTCCAGGCTGAAGATCGACGCGGCCCGGCTGCTGGCGGACCAGGCTGCGGGTCTGCTGGACGAGCGCGTGGCGGCGGACGCGCTGTGCGACCCGGCCGACAGGTCCAGGATCTGGGGCCAGGTCGCCTACACGGCCCAACTGTGCGCCGAGGCCGTCGAAACGCTCCGCCGCGCCTCGGGTGCGTCGGGCATCGCCACCACCTTCCCGCTCTTCCAGGTGGCGCGGGACATCCAGGCCTTGACGACCCACGCGACCCTGACCCCACCCACGGGCATCGAGCACTACGGCCGCGCGCTGTGCGGCCTGGAGCCGAGCACCCCGCTGCTCTAGCCGTGACGCGGGCGGCTCACGAGCCGGCGAGCGCGTCCAGCCAGGCGCCGAAGGTGGTCTTCCGCGCGAGCGGGGTGTCCTTGAGCGCGGCCAGGTTCCGCCAGTGTCGAAGATCGTCGCCGCACGTCCGGGCGATGGACCGGGCGACCTCGGCCGCCTGCTCGGCGCTCTCCAGCACGAGGACGGCGGGCAGCTCGCGGAGGACGTCGGCGGTGGTGAACCGCGACCTCAGCAGTCCGGCGCACGTGGCGTCCCGCTGGGCGGCGCGTCCTCGCAGGTGCCGCAGGTGCCCGCGCAGTGCCGCGACCGGATCCGGCAGTGTGGCCAACTCCTCGTCGGAGGGCACCGCGACGATCACCGGCTCACGCGCGACCGCGGCGGACCGCAACCGGTCGAGGTGGTCCCGGGCCGCCTGTTCCAGGGCCGGATCCCGGTGCGGGACAAGCACTTCCAGCGCGTGCCGGTCGAGCGTCGGCAGCACGGCGAGGAGCGCGTCCACCGGCACCCGCGGGTTGGCGCCCAGCGCCGCGACGGCCCGGGCCCGTTCGTCGTGCCACAGCGCGAGATCGCGGTCCGGTGCCTTCGCCGCGCCGAGCGCGGTGACCGCCGCGGCGAGGTGCTCGGGATCGGAGCCGAGTTCCGCGAAGGCCGTGATCTCCGCCCAATCGGGTCCGGTGTGCTTCCACCCCGAAGCCCGCCACCCGTCCTCGACCACCTCCCGGGCCACCCGCGCCAGGTCCTCCGGCGCCAGTTCGCGGATTCGGGGATGGCGCCTCACCCACTCCGCGGTCTGCCGAAGCCGGACACCGGTGAGAAGTTCGTTCGGCTTCCGCCGCAGCGCTTCCGAGGTGACGGTGGGCAGGCAGGCCAGGAGAACCGCGTCGGGCAACCCGTCGGCGTGGTCGAGCAGGACCTGCCGCAGGTCGGCGCCGTGGTCGGGGTCCTCCGCGTGCCGGACCCACCGCTCCGGGTCGGGTTTCACCAGGTGCCACAGCCGTTCGCGCCGGACGCCCTCCGCCGCGGTGGCCTGGTCGAGCGCCCGGTCCCGCTGCCACCGGTTCATGCCGGACAGGTCGAGCGGCGGGTGCGGCTCGGCGAGCACGGCCCGCACCAGCGCCGAGCGCACCTCCGGTGGCAGCGGCTCGCCGAACTCGCGCTCCCACTGGTATTCCACGGTGGTCGTCATCGCGGGCCGGAGTCGTCCGGCCAATCCGACCGCGTCGGCGCGCCGGCCGTTCGCCGCGCACAACACCACCAGCGCGGGCGTCGCGCCGTGCTTCTCGACCGCGGCCCGGAACAGCTCGTCCGCCCAGGGCAACGCCCGCAACACCTGCTCCAGCAGGAATTCGGGCACCTCGCGCACGAGGTCGACCCGGATGTCGGCCGGCACGTCGTCCCGCTCGGCGAGTTCGACCAGCACGTGCGGTTCGAGGTCGGCCAGTGCGACGACGGCGCCCCGCCGTTGGCCGGTGGACAGGTCGTCCAGGGAGACGAGTGCGGTCAACGCCGGGTACACCACCCGCCCAGCTTGGCACAGCGGCGCACGGTGGCCCCGAAGTGCCGGCGGACGTGCTCGACCCTCCGGTGCCGGCCGCGGTTCGTGCCGCCCGCCGACGTCGACGTGCCGGAGAACGGGTTTTCCTTGTGCCGGTGCGGGTTGCCGGACCGAACCAGTGGCCGGAGGCGCCTGCGCGGCCGGCTGTTTTCCCCTAGCGTCGCCACATCCGACGACCGCACCGCCGCAGGCGCGCCTGGCCGCGGTGCGAGTCGCACTTCGCCGCAGAGGAGCACGGTGTGACCGCCAACGCCCCCAGAACCCTCGCCGGCTACAGCCTTCCGCTGTCGCCGTCCGGTCGGGCCTCGATGCTGACCCCGCCGCCGTGGCACTTCTCCGGGGAGGTGCTGATGGTCGACTACCGGGTCGACCCGGACGCGGCCGCCGCGTTCCTCCCGGACGGGCTCGACCCCGGCGCGGATCCCGGCGCCGCGGCGGCGGTGTTCGCGCAGTGGCAGTGGTGTTCCGCGTCCGGCGCCGAGCGCGACCACCCCGCGCGCAACCAGTTCGGGGAGTTCCTGGTGCTGCTGGCGTGCGAGTTCCGCGGCCGGCCCATGGCCCGCTGCCCGTTCGCCTGGGTGGACCAGCCGGTGCCGATGGTGCGGGGCTGGGTGCAGGGGATGCCCAAGCAGTTCGGCGTCGTCCACCAGAGCCGACCGGCGCTCGTGGGCGTCGGCGGGCCGAAGTTGGCTCCGGGCGGTCGTTTCACGGGTTCGCTCTCGGTGTTCGGCGAACGGGTGGTGTCCGCGTCGGTCACCGTGTCCGGTCTCGCCGAGCACCCGCCGCCGCTGCACACCGTGCCGCTGGCGCACACGCTGCACTTCCCCGACTGGGACGGCGGGGGCGCGCCGGAGCGGCTGGTCGCGTCGGCGGTCGAGGACGTGGAGTTCTCCGAGGTGTGGACCGGCCCGGCGCGCCTGGAGTTCGGCGCCGCGGCGCGGGAGGACCTCGGCGCGCTGGCGCCGGTCGAGGTGGGCGCGGGCCACCTGTTCGCCTACGGCGAGACCCTGCTCGGCGGCACGCCGCTCGTGGGCTGACCCGGCAAGTCGGGTGGTCCACGCCGCGGTCCGATACGGTCTCGGCACCGAAGCAGGATTCCGCGCAACCCTCGAGGACGACGATGGAACCGGTGCCAGGCAAGGTCACGGTGGTCGTGCCGACCTACGACGAGCGGGAGAACCTGCCCGTGCTGGTCGACCTGCTCGCCGATCTCGGACTGCCCGACCTGCACGTCCTGGTGGTGGACGACAACTCGCCCGACGGCACGGGTGAGGTGGCGGACAAGCTCGCCGTCGAGGCCCGGATCCCGCTCTCCGTGCTGCACCGCACGGAGAAGGACGGCCTGGGCCGCGCCTACGTGGCGGGCATCCTCCGTGCCCTCGCGGAAGGCGCCGACACGGTGATCCAGATGGACGCCGACCTCTCCCACCCGACGAGCGCGATCCCGGCCATGCTCGAGGTCCTGCGCACCTCGGACGCGGCGGTGGTCATCGGTTCCCGTTACGTGCCGGGAGGTTCGGTCTCCGGCGAGTGGAAGTGGCACCGCAAAGCGCTGTCGCTGTGGGCGAACACCTACGTGAACGCGGTCCTGCGACTCCACGTGAAGGACGCCACGGCCGGCTTCAAAGCGTGGCGCGCCACCACTCTCCGGCAGATCGACGTCGCGTCGGTTCGCAGCAACGGGTACGCCTTCCAGGTCGAGCTGAACCACCGCGTGGTGCGCCGGGGCCTGCGCGTCGCGGAAGTCCCGATCCGGTTCGAGGAACGCGCCGAGGGCACCTCCAAGATGAGCCTGGCGGTCCAACTCGAGTCCGCCTGGATGCCGTGGAAGCTGTTGTTCGGGAAGAACTGACGCGGGCCTCGCGGCCGGCGCCCCGGGGTCAGGGACGCACGGCCGTGAGCCTCGCCCACACCCGGTGCTCGGCCAGCAGTGCCACCACCTCGTCCACGACGTCGCCGGGGGTGTCGCCGACGACCACGCCCGGGCCGGTGCCGGCCGCGGTCGTGCCGGTGCCCCACGCGCCGATCGCCTTGGCGTGCCGGTAGGTCTCCTCCACCAGGAGCGCCACCCTGGGGTCGGTGGGCGAACCGGTCCGCGTCGGCGGGGCGTCCGGTGCGGGTGGGGGAGTGGCGGCGAGGAGGAGCGCGTCGAACTCGACCGAGCGGGCGGTGGCGAAGGTGCGTTGGGCGACCAGTCCGTCGGCGAGGTCGCCGCCGCGCGAGGCGATGACCAGCGGGGTCACGCCGGCGGCCTGGAGGGCCAGGCGCGCGGTGCGGACGTCGGCCAGGCCGTCCTCGTCGTCGGCGTCCACCACGATGCCGACGACGCGGCCGTCCACCGGCCACGTCCGGCCCAGCTGGGACAGCGCGGGGCTCGGTTCGACCTCGGGCAGGTCGGGCGACTCCGGTGCCGGCAGCCCCAGGCCCGCCGCGACCTCGGCGCACAGCCGGGCGTCCACCGCGGACAGTCGGAGCAGGGTGCGTTCCTTGACGGCCTGTTCGTGGCACTTGGCGAGCTCGAAGGTGACGGCTTCGACCAGGTGCCGCTGTTCGAGCGGGCTGAGGCTGTGGAAGAACAACCGGGGTTGGGTGAAGTGGTCGTCGAACGACGCGGCGGCCCGGCGGACCTTCGTGGCCTCGGCAATCCGTTGCGGTACCTCGATGAACGCCTGGTCGGCTCCGGCGTGGAACGGGCAGCCGCCGTCGAGGGAGTTGGGCTTGTAGGGCGCGACTCCACTGTGGACGGCGTGTTGGTGGAGCCCGTCGCGGAGCAGGTCGTTGACCGGTGCGTGGGGGCGGTTGATCGGGATCTGGCCGAAGTTCGGCCCGCCCAGTCGGGTGAGCTGCGTGTCGAGGTAGGAGAACAGCCGGGCGTGCAGCAGCGGGTCGTCGGTGACGTCGACGCCGGGCACGAGGTGGCCCACGTGGAAGGCGACCTGTTCGACCTCGGCGAAGTAGTCGGTGGGATTGTGGTCGAGAGTGAGCAGCCCCACGGGGTGCACGGGGGAGAGCTCCTCGGGGACGATCTTGGTGGCGTCGAGCAGGTCGATGCCGTCGAAGGTCTGCTCGGGAGTGTCCGGGAAGACCTGGAGGCCGAGTTCCCACTGCGGGAAGGCGCCGGACTCGATGGCGTCGTGGAGGTCGCGGCGGTGGAAGTCGGGGTCGAAGCCGTTGACCAGCTGGGCTTCCTCCCACAGCAGGGAGTGCACGCCGAGCCTGGGCTTCCAGTGGAACTTCACCAGCGAGGTCTCGCCGGCCTCGTTGACGAGCCGGAAGGTGTGGACGCCGAAGCCCTCCATGGTGCGGTAGGAGCGCGGGACGCCGCGGTCGGACATGTTCCACAGCACGTGGTGGGTGGCCTCGGTGTGCAGGGACACGAAGTCCCAGAACGTGTCGTGCGCGCTCTGCGCCTGGGGGATCTCCCGGTCGGGGTGCGGTTTGCCGGCGTGGATCACGTCGGGGAACTTGATGCCGTCCTGGATGAAGAACACCGGGATGTTGTTGCCCACCAGGTCGAACGTGCCCTCGTCGGTGTAGAACTTGGTGGCGAACCCCCGCGTGTCGCGCACCGCGTCGGCCGAGCCGCGCGAGCCCAGCACGGTCGAGAACCGCACGAACACCGGCGTGGTCACGCCCTCGCGCAGGAATCCGGCCTTGCACACCCGCGACGCGCTGCCGTAGCCGACGAACGTGCCGTGCGCCCCCGCGCCCCGGGCGTGGACCACGCGCTCCGGGATGCGCTCGTGGTCGAAGTGCATGATCTTCTCGCGCAGGTGGTGGTCTTGCAGCAGCGTCGGGCCGCGCTCACCGGCCTTGAGCGAGTGGTCGGTGTCGTGCAACCGCACACCCTGCGAGGTGGTCAGGAAAGCGCCCTGCTGAGCGTTCGTCGCGGTCGCGGCACCGGTCGGCGCGCCGGTGGGTGACCGGGTCTCCGGCGCGGCCTGATCCGCCTGGGGCGGCAACGGCTCGCGCGGCTCGGTCGGTTGCGCCAGGCTCGGCGGTTCGGCGGCGGGCGCGCCCGGCGCGTGCGTCACGACGTCGGTGGGCTTCTTCGAGTCCATCGGACCTCCTCGGCTCGTCCGCCGACTACCCGTGCCGGGACCGCCTACACCAGGTGTGCGAAACCGGTGTCCGCCACCGCCTGCCGGACCGCCGTGCGCCACCCGTCCGAGTGAGTCGACGGGGTGGCGCGCGGGGAGGTGGGCGACCTCGCGGGTGTCGTTCACGGCGTGCCTCCTCGGGGTTCGCCGCCGAGGTACCGCCCGACCGGGCGGTGGCCCAGGATCGCGGGGAGGTCCGCGGTGCCGTCGGTGACGGCGGTGGCCACGTCGGTCACCCGGAGGTGGTGCGCGCGGGCGTAGTCGCGCATCCTGGTGAACGCCTCGTCGATCGTGACGGCACCGCGTTCGGCGAGGACGCCCTTCGCCTGCTCGATCACCACCCGGCTGGTCAGCGCGGCCTGGAGCTGACCGGTGAGCCGGCCGCCGCGCTCGATGGCGCGCTGCTGGACGATCCCGATCGTGGCGATGTCGGCCAGCGCCTGCCCCAGTTCGAGGTCGAACGGGTCCGGTGCGCCCCGGTCGACGCCCAGCAGCGTCAGCGCGCCCACGACCTGCTCGCGGAGCCGCATCGGCAGCGCGTGGGCGGACCGGAACCCGCACTCGTGCGCGGCGGCGGTGAACCGCGGCCAGCGGCGGGCCTCGGTTCCCAGGTCGGCGCAGGACACCGGCGCCCCGCCGCGCACGCACTCGACGCACGGGCCGTCGTCGGTGCGCACCGCGAACAGCTCCAGCGGTTCGGCGCCTTGCGACGACGTCGCCGCCACCCGGAGGCGACCGTCCACGTCGACCAGGACCACCCCCACCGCGGACACGCCGAGCAGGTCGGCGCACCGCCGGACGAGCACGTGCAGGAAGTCGGCGATGTCGAAGTCCGCCACCAGGGTGTCGGCGAGGTCGACGAACGCGCGGGACACGCGGTGCTCCCGGTCGTGCGCCGTCCGCTCCGGCGGTCGTGGTGTCGGCTGCACGGGGCGTGTCTCCTGTCCTCGGCGGGTCGGGACCCGTCCAGCGTGCCGGCTCGCCGAGGTCACGTCCTCGGCGTCGCGGCGGTCGGTGCTCCCCGGCGCAGTGGCGCGCCCGCGTCGTGCAGGTGGCGCAGCACCCGGGCGTAGGAGGAGCGCAGACCGGTCTTGCTGTACGGGATGTCGTTGCGGGCGCAGAAGTCCTCCACGATCGGCTGACAGCGGCGGAGGTTGGGGCGGGGCATGTGCGGGAACAGGTGGTGCTCGACCTGGTGGTTGAGCCCGCCCAGCAGGGCGTCGACCCACCACCCGCCGGTGACGTTGCGCGAGGTGAGGACCTGCTTGCGCAGGTGGTCCAGCCGCCGGCCCCGGGCGACGATCGGCATCCCCTTGTGGTTGGGTGCGAACGAGCAGCCGAGGTAGACGCCCATCAGACCCTGGTGCACCGCGATGAACACGACCGCCTTCACCGGTGACAGCACGAGGAACACGGCGGCGAGGTAGCCGAGCGCGGGCAGGACTTGGAGCGCGGCTTCGAGCCGGGGGTGCCGGAGTTCGCCGTGCCGCAGGGCGTGCAGACCGGACAACCGCAGCACGACGGCTTCGGCCAGCAGCAGCGGGAAGAACAGGAACGCCTGGTACTTCGTGATCCACCGGTACACACCCCGCTTGTCGCCCGCCTGGGCGCGGCTGAAGGCGAGGGCGTGGATCTCGATGTCGGGGTCGTCGTCCTCGTGGTTGGGGTTCGCGTGGTGGCGGTTGTGCTTGGCCACCCACCACTGGTAGCTGATGCCGGTGAGGCCGCCGTGCAGGTGCCCGACGAGGTCGTTGTGGCGGTGGCTGCGGAAGATCTGCCGGTGCCCGGCGTCGTGCCCGATGAACGCCAACTGCGTCGACACCACGGCCAGCGCCACCGCCGTGACCACCTGCCACCAGGAGTCGCCCAGCGCCGCGAACGCGAGCGCGACGGCCACGAGCAGCAGGGCGTTCACGGTCATCCGCGCCAGGTAGTAGCCGCGCCTGCGGCCCAGCAGCCCGGCTGCCCTGACCTCTCTGGTCAGGCGGGCGAAATCGCTGCCGCGCGGCGGGTTCGCGGTGTCGGTGGGCGCGGTCGGGGTGGTCTGCCCGGGCGCGGTGCCGACGGGGTTGGTCATGGGGTCTCCTCGACCTGGCGTGCGGCGCGGGTGGTCGGTGCCGCGGGAACGCCACGAGGAGCACAGGCACGCACACCCCCGGGAAGTCCCGCGTCGCCGGGGTCCGGGGCGGCCGCTGATACCACCACGGGGTGCCCGCGCGCACCGTTCCCAAACCGGACGTCGCCCGCGTTCGGGCCGGGGGTCGTCGTCCACACCGGACGTTCCGCCCCGGTTCCGGACGTGGTGCGCCTGCCTGTCGACCGCGCGCCGCGGAGGTCGTGCGCGGCTACGCCACCCGGTCCCGCGCGGCCCGGGTCGCGGCGACCGCGGCGAGTCCGAGCGCGGCGGCGAACAGGAGGTAGGTGACGCCGAGGTCCGCGGACGCCGAGCTGATCGCGCCGCCCGCCGCGCGGCCCAGCAGGCCGCCGAAGGCCTCGGCGGTGATGACCGCGGCGGCCAGGTCGGTCGCGTCGAGCTCACCGGGGCCCGGTGTCGTGGACAGGATGTAGAGGGCCGGGTAGGCGAGGCCGACGCCGACGCCGGTCGTCGTCCAGCCGACCAGGGCGACGGTGAAGGACGGCGCGCCGACGGCCGCGGCCAGCACCCCGGCGGCGGCGAGGGTCAGGCCGATCACCGGGAGGAGGCGCTTCGCCCGGCCGCGCACGAAACGCGCGACGGCGAGGCTGGTCAGCGACCACGCCAGGGGCGCCGCGCTGAGCACGACGACGGCGTGTCCGAGCGTGGCGCGGTAGGTGTCGGTGAGCAGGACGGTGACGAGGCTGTCGGCGCCGAAGTACCCGACGCCGAACAGGGTCATCGCGGCCAGCGCCGCCGGCGTGCCGCGGGTGAGGGTGGCGGTGCCCCGGGGCATGATCGCGCCGATGCCGACCGCCGCCACGACCGCGCCGACGGCCGCGACCGGCCACCACCGCGCGCCCAACACGATCCCGGCGACCCCGAGCGGTGCCAACATCGTGCGGCCCAGGGGACGGGCGGCCGGGCGTGGTCGGTCGCCGCGGGTGGCGCGGACCACGAGCACCCGTCCGAGCAGCACGAACGGCAGCGGCACCAGCAGCGTCCAGCGCCAGCCGACGAGGTGCTCCAGCCCGAGCGTCGCGGCGGGGCCGACCATCGCGGGCAGGATCCACATCGCCGACGACGCGGCGACCACCTTGACCCGCAGGGGCTCGGCGAGGTGCCGGATCGCCGAACCCACCCCGAACACCGCGAGCAGCCCACTGGCCAGGCCGCCGACGAACTGCCCGAGCGCGAACACCCAGGCGTGCGCGGCGGTGGCCGTGACCACCAGGCTGCCGACGTAGACCACCACGCAGGCGCCCAACATCCGCGCGGGCCCCAGCACGCGCAACGTCCGACCCGCGAGCGGGAGCGCCACGAACAAGCCCAGCGTGGACCCGGCCACGAGCAGCGCCAACTGGTCGCGCGCGTCGAGGTCCGCTGTCACCACCGGCAACAACGTCGAGGCCACGAAACTCGTCACGGCGGCGGCGAACTCCAGCGCGACGATGCCCACCGCCAACACCAGCGCGGCCCGCCCCGAGGTCTTTTCTTTCATCAGCCCCCCACAACCGCCCCATTGCGTGGTCCCATCGTGGCATCCGGGGGAACCCGGGTCGGTCGTCCGGGCGGAGTCGTGGCACCGGAAATCGATCCCCCACGGGCCGCACCGGGTCAGCGGGTCACCCAAACCGCCGAGCGGTGCCACGCCGGACTCGAGCACGTTCGCCGCGCAGTGACCCGCCCGCCAGGCCCCGCACGTCCGGCGGCGTGGGTTCGTCGGACCACCGGGCCCTACTCCGGCGGGCGGTATCCGGGTCGTCGGCCCCACTACTACCGTGGGTGCGCGTCTCCGGCCCGCCTGAGAGGACCCGCGTCATGCGTCGTCTGGTCACGGCGGCGCTCGCCCTGGTGCTGCCCCTGCTGTCCGCACCGATCGCGAACGCCGCGCCCGCAACGATCGAGATCGGCACCGACTTCGTCCAGGCCGCGGTCGACCGGACCGGCAGCCGGGTGTTCGTGTCCCGCGACCAGTCGTACGAGATCGGCGTCTACGACGTCGCCACCCGGCAGCGGGTGGACACCATCCCGACGGGCGCCTA
This sequence comes from Actinosynnema sp. NPDC020468, assembly GCF_040642015.1. Classification (NCBI taxonomy): domain Bacteria; kingdom Bacillati; phylum Actinomycetota; class Actinomycetes; order Pseudonocardiales; family Pseudonocardiaceae; genus Actinosynnema; species Actinosynnema sp. NPDC020468. Next base: position 64,515 of record NZ_JBFAEO010000037.1, on the reverse strand, counting down.
CCCGTTGGTCGACTTCGCCCTGAGCCCCTCGGGCGACCGGCTCTACGCGCTCGCCGGCTGGAACACCGACTCGTCGGTCCTGGTGTTCGACACCGCCACGCTGACCCGGCTGGCCACCCTGCCGATCCCGAAGCAGCGGGGAGCCGACCACGGGTGGAACAGCGGGTGGTACGAGAACGTCGCGGTCTCGGCCGACGGCACCACCCTCTACCTCACCCAGGGCGGCCCGTGGATGGTGAAGTTCTGGCGCCCCGGCCGGCTGATCGTCCTCCCGATCGCCACCCCCACCGCCGCCCGCGACCTGGAACTGGACACGGTCCGCTACGGCTACGAGGTGGGCCCGATCACCGCGAGCCCCACCGGCCGCGACGTGTATGTGGAGGCGGGCGGCGGCACAGTCCACGTAGACCCGTCGACCTCACCGCCGGTGACCAGGGGAACGTTCACCCGCGACTCGAACCACACCCGCGCGACCTCCACGTTCGACCACCCGGGCACCACCCTCTTCTACGCCGCGCCGGGCCGCGACGTGGTCCAGTTCATCGACCCGAGGACGGACCGGACCACGGCGGAACTCCCTCTCGGCGCGATCCCCACGTCGCTCACCGCACACCCGGACGGCCGCCTGTTCACCTCCGACACCCCACCCGACGGCCCGTCCCGCATCACCGTGATCGACACCGCGACCCGCACGGTGACCGCCCACCTGACCGAAGCCGACGAACCGGCCCACCTCTCCCTGAGCGCCGACGGCCACACCCTGGCCGCCGCGATCGGCCACTCGGCGAAGGGCAAACCCCGGGTCGTGCTGCTGCCCGTGTGACCGGCCCGACCCCGCCACCGCGGGGTGCCGTGCGGTTGGCGCCGGTGATTTCGGGTACTCGTGCGGTGCGTCAAGCAGTCGGCGCGGGGGCACGAGGGTGAAGGCGGCGAGGTTGGTGGAGTTCGATTTCGACGACACGATGACGCGGGCGCTGTGGCGGTACGCGCGGTCGGTCACCTCGGCGTTGGGGCTCGGTGGGGACTGCTGGTGCGTGCACGGGGAGGACCCGGTCGGGTTGTACCTGGCGTTGGACGGGCGGTTGGACGGGTTTCCGGATCGCGATGTCGCGTTGCTGTGGGACGAGGTTCGCGGCTGGTCGGCGGTGGTCGAGTCCGACGGTGGGGTGGATCTCGTCGTGGCGCGGCTCGAGGGGTTGGCGGTGGCCAGGCCCGCGGCGGTGGCCCGGTGGGTGGCGGAGTTGTTCGGGCGCCCGGGTGCCCGGTCCTGGGAGGCGGGTGGGCTGGTGTCCGCGCTCCGCGCCGCCGGGTGAGCGGCGCGGAGCGGAGGACGGGTCAGTTCGCGTAGGGGGCCTTGGCCGCCTTCGCGGCGGTCAGGAAGGCGCCCTTGTTCTTCGGCCAGAACAGGCTGTCCACGCACGAGTACTGCGGGAAGAAGCCGCCGCAGGTGCCGGTGGCGGCGCCTACCTCGAAGGTGTAGCTGGCGATTCCCAGGTTGCCGTAGGTGAAGTCGTCGGTGGTGCCCGTCGTGTCGCCCTCGGCCTTCACCGTGTAGCCGTTGAACGCGGCCATCCTGCGGCCCAGGGCGGCGAGTCCGGCGGCGTTCGGGTTCGCGTTCCACGTCCAACCCCACGGCGGCATGATCAGGTTGCCGTGGCTGTGGACGGTGACCATCACGCCCTTCGTGGTGACCGGCGCGGGGTCGGTGTCGGCGGGGCCGCGCTGGTCCGGGAACAGCTGCTTGAACAGGGCCTCCAGGGCCCTGGTCTCCGGTTCCGAGCCCGCCGACGTGCCCTGGTAGGTCTCGCCGCAGCGGGACGTTCCGGCGGCGCCCCACTTGAAGGTGGAGTTGCGGTTCAGGTCCACGCCGTAGTTCGGTGCCGAGCAGGTCGCGCCCGTGTTGTTCGCGTTCTTGCGGTGCAGCAACGGCTGGTTGCCGCCCGACGCGACGATGTCGACGCCGTCGGGGTTGGCGATCGGCACCACCCACAGCTCCGTCGTGTCCAGGATGGACGTCACCTCCGCGTCGGTGCCGTACCCCTTGGTGACGTGGTCGATCCACCGCCACGCCAGCTCGCCGGTGGACAGCTCGCGGGCGTGGATCTGGGCGATCACGGCGAACCGGGGTTTGGTCGAACCGGGGTTCAGCGCGCAGTCGCCCGCCTGCTTCTTGGTGATGCAGATGGCTTTCAGGTCGTGGCCACCGGCACCGGTCGTCTTGCGCCAGCTGTCGCCGACGTCGTAGACCTGGGTCAGCGCCGGGTACGCCGCCGCCACGTCCGTCAGGTGCTTCTCGTGCTCGGCCGCCGTGTGGTAGCCGCCGTAGAACGACTGGGTGCCCACGTCACCGGTCCGGCTCGTCGGCACCGGCTTGTACACCGGGTCCGACTGCCGCGGGTGGTAGCCGAGGGCCACCAGGCGGGCGGCCACGCGGGCGTCGCCGACGACCTGGGCGACGCCGTCCGCGCCGTGGTCGGCGTCGAAACCGGCGGCTTGCAGGGTGTGCTCGGTCGCGCCCGGCACCAGCCAGTAGTACGGCGTGGCGTCCGGTCGGGTGGTTGTCGACGGTTGGGCGGTTGCCGAGTGGCCCGCGGCGAGCAGCACCGCCGCGGTGACGAGAGCTATCCGTGCCTTCATCGAAGGACCTCCAGACGAGCCGGCGGCCGAGGCAGGGTGACGGAGGCCGCCGCGCCGAACGCGAGTATGGAGCACCGCACCCAGTGCCCAGAACCTACTAACGGTGGTCGGCCGTACCCGGAACGTCACCTCCGGCGTGGCGTCGTCCCGCTGCCCGTTTACCAGTGCGAACGAGGTGCCGCCGGCTCCTCGGTCGCGGGTGGACGGTTGCTAGCGTGGCGCGGTGTCTGAGCGAGAGCACACCGGGCGGATCCTCGACGGCCGGTTCGAGCTGCTGGAGCGGCTGGGCAGTGGCGGGATGGGGACGGTCTGGCGCGCCCTCGACCTGGGGCTGCACCGCGAGGTGGCGATCAAGGAGGTCCGCCCGGTCGACGCCGACCAGGTCGAGAGCAACCCCGTGCTGGCCGCGCAGATGCGGGAACGGGTGCTGCGGGAGTCCCGGGCGCTCGCGCGGTTGCAACACCCGAACGTGGTGTCGATCTACCAGATCATCGAGCTGGACGGCTCGCCGTACCCGTGGATCGTGATGGAGCTGGTCCGCGGCACGTCGCTCGACGCGCGGCTGGACCAGGGCGTGCTCAGCCCGGTGGAGGCGGCCAAGGTCGGGCGGGACGTGCTCGCGGCGCTGCGGTCGGCGCACGCGGCGGGCGTGATGCACCGCGACGTCAAGCCGGGCAACGTGCTGCTGCGGACCGACGGCAGCGCCGTGCTCACCGACTTCGGCATCGCCGCTCTGCACGGCTCGACCCAGCTCACCGCGACCGGTGACGTCATCGGGTCGCCGGAGTACATCGCGCCCGAGCGGCTGGGCGGCGACGAGACGCGGACGGCGTCGGACTTCTGGTCGCTCGCGATGCTGCTGTACGTGGCCGTCGAGGGCAACCACCCGATGCGCCGCGCGACCACGATGGCGACCCTCGCCGCCGTGATGACCGAGCAGGTGCCGCCACCGCGCCGGGCGGGTGCCCTCGGTCCCGCGCTCACCGCGGCCCTCCAGCGGGACCCGGCGGCCCGGCCGTCCGGCGAGGTGCTGGACCGGATGTTCGCGGCGGCCGAGCGCGACCCCGGGCCGTTCCTCGGGCCGCCCACGCCCGGCGGGTTCGCCGTGCCGGGTCCGCCGAGCGGTCCGCTGCCGCAGCAGGGTTACCCGCAGTGGTCGTCCGGGCCGACGCCGGCGCCCCACCCGATCAGCGGTCCGCAGCCGTTCGGGCAGCCGTTCCCGATCCCGGTGCCGCCACCGCGCAACCGGACGGGCGCGGTCGTGGGCGCGCTGGTCGGGGTGGCGCTGGTCATCGCGGCCACCGTGCTGGTGGTGCGGCTGTCGGGTAGCACGGACAACTCGGCGAAGCCCGGGTCGGGCACGGGCACGGTCGCGGGCACGACGGCGGCCACCGGACCGGCGACCGGCGCCCGGACCACCGGGCCGACGACCGGACCGACGACCACGGCCGTCCCGGTGGCGAAGGGCGACCTGCTCACCCCCGACGGCGCCCGCGCGGCGGTGGCGGGGCTGAGCCAGGTGATGGGCGGCAGCAAGGTGTCCGAGCTGATCCTGTGGCCGGAGCGGGCGACGGCGACCGCGCCGACCGCGGCGGTCGCGCACGGGTTCGACAACTTCGAGTACAAGGGCGGCAAGGCCACCCGGCAGGGTCCCGACGGGGTGGACGCCGACCGCGCCGTGCTCGACCTGAACGAGGTGAACTGGGACGCGCTGCCGGCGTTGTTCGAGCGCGCCACCAAGGATCTCGGCGTGTCGAAGCCCACCCTGCGGTACGTGATCGTGGACACCGGGATCATCGACGGTGTCGCGGCGGTGAAGGTGTACCTGACCGACGACTACGGCGGCGCGTACCTCCAGGCGAACCTGAAGGGCGAGGTCGAGAAGCTCTACCCGCGCGACAAGTGACCCGCGGCCTCACCGCTCCCGGTCGCCACCCGAGGCGCGGAAGCCGGCGACCTTGTGCGTGCCGTCGCAGAACGGCTTCAGGGCGGACTTGCCGCACCGGCACAGCGCGACGGTGCCGCGCCCGGGCTCGATGACCTCGCCGTCGTGGGTGCGCAGCTCGACGTCGCCGCGCACCAGCAGCGGACCGTTCTCGTAGGACGTGATGGTGGGGCGGTCGCTCATGCCGTCCGTCCCAGGGCGGTGGTGTGCAGGGCGGATCTCCCGTGCGCCCACCGGTCCAGCAGCTCTCGGCCGAACTCGGCCTCCACGGCCAGGCACGCCGCCGCGCCGAACAGCACGTCGCCCGCCGCGCCGGGGTGGGCTCTCGCGTAGGAGCCGCACAGGTCGTGCGCGGCGATCTGCTCGTGCACGGCGTCGGCCTCCACGTGCTCGTCGTAGAAGCGGGTGGCCCGCGCGTCACCGCCGAGGCGGCGCACACCGGCGCCGTAGCGGCGGTTGGGCAGGGAGGACGTCATCTCGAACGCGGCCAGGTGCCCGACCAGCGCGCCGGTGAGGTTCCGGTTGAGGCCGAACAGCGAGATCGTGTTGGTGACCGCGAGGGTCGCCGCCGACGCCCGGTCCACGTACCCGCCGTAGGTGTCGTCCAGGTCCAACGCGCGCAGGACGTCGCGGAACAGCTCCGAGTGCATCCGCTCGACGCGTCCGCCGCCGTACTCGTCGGCCTGGATCTCCACGAGCGCGGCCTTGGCCCGGCCGTCGAGCCGGGGGATGGCCCAGGAGTGCGGGTCGGCCTCCTTGAGGTGGTACACCGAGCGCAGGGCGACGAACTCGCGGAACTGCTCGAGCGTCGCCTCGCGCTGGAGGAAGCCGGCCAGGGACGGCCCGTCGTCCGCCGCGACGAGGTCGGCCAGCGCGTCCGGCACCGCCGCGGGGGCGACCTCGCGGACCGGGGCGAGCGCGCGCAGCCCGGTGAGGAATCGGCTCTCCAACCGGCTGCGGAAGGCGATCACGGCGGGTGACCACTCCCACGAGTCCTCGACGTCGTCGAAGCCGCGGTAGTGCAGCTCGTAGCACACCCACAGGCTCAGCTGGAGGTCCTCGTCGTGCACGACGTCGGGCGAAGGCCCGTGGTCGAAGAGCGGTGGCGTGAAACGCTGTCCGGTGCGCAGGGATTCCACCAGCGCCGAACTCAGCGGCCCGCGCGGTTGCGGCACTCGCATCGTGTGCTCCTCGGGGACGGGTACGGCTCGTCGGCAGCGGTGTACCCCGTTCGGAGCAGTCCATGCGCTTGCTTTCGGTGACGTCGGCCGGGCGCGCAGCGGGTCGCTCCGCGCCCGGCCGACGGTCGGGTCACCACCAGGCGGTCGAGTTGTCCGCGGTGCAGGTGCCGTTCGGGTCGGCCACGTAGCAGGCCCGGAACACGCGGTTCGCGCTCGAGCTCGTCGGGTAGGCCTGGGTGTAGTTGCGGGTGCTCGCGGTGTAGGTGGAGAAGTCGTCCGCGATCCGGTCGCCGTTCAGGTCGACCTCGAAGCGGATCAGCTCCGGTCCGGCGTAGTTCAGGATCCGGCCCCAGCCGTACTGCGCGCCGCCGCACGTGCCGTAGCGGACCTGGACGAGCCTGGTCCCGACGGTCCGCTGCACGGCGGTTTGCGCGTTGGTGCACGTGGCCGGGTCGGTGAGCCACGGTGGAGCGGCGGAGGCCGTTCCGGCGATCAGCACGGTGGTCGCGGCGGTGGTCGCCAGCACGGTCGCGATCCTGGTCCTTGTTCGCATCGTTCCCCCTTCGACGGTTCGACGGACGGCACCGGCACGCCCACCCGAATCCGCGACGGGGATCCCCTTCGCCGTGGCACCCCCGCCAGTCGGACCGCGTGAACCCGCCGGGCGGTCTCCCGCGGCGTCGGTGTTCCGGCTCAGCCCGCTGTCGTCACTCCCCGCCGACACGAGCGCCTCGCCGTCCGCCACCCATGCTCCCACCGGCCGCGGAGGCCGACATCGACCCGTCCGGGTGAAACCCCAGGTCGGTCACTCGCCGGGCACGACGACGCCCATCTCGTAGGCGGCCACCACGGCCTGGGCGCGGTCGCGGACGTCGAGTTTGGCGAGCACGCGGCTGACGTGGGTCTTCGCGGTCTGCTCCACGATCACCAGCGCGTCGGCGATCTCGCGGTTCGACAGGCCGCGGGCCACCAGGCGCAGCACCTTGTGCTCCTGCGGGGTGAGGCGGTCCGCGCGGCGGGTGTCCACCGAGGGCGGTCGGCGGGAGGCGAACTCCGCGATCAGGCGGCGGGTCACGGTCGGCGCGAACAGCGAGTTGCCCGCCGCGACCACGCGCACCGCGGTGACCAGGTCCTCGAGCGGGGCGTCCTTCAGCAGGAACCCGCTCGCGCCCGCCCGCAGCGCGCCGTAGACGTACTCGTCCGCGTCGAACGTCGTGAGCATCAGCACCCGCACGTCGCCCGCGTCCGCGGCGGCCAGGATCCGGGCGGTGGCCTCCACCCCGTCCATCACGGGCATCCGGACGTCCATGAGCACCACGTCGGGGCGGAGCCGGGCGCACGCGGTCACGGCGTCCGCGCCGGTTCCGGCCTCGCCGACCACGACCAGGTCGGGTTGCGCGGCGAGCACGGCGTGGAAGCTCTGGCGCACCATGGTCTGGTCGTCGACGATCAGCACGCTCGTGTCCACTCGCTACACCCCGTCCAGCGGCAACGTCACGGCCACGATGAAACCACCCCGCTCGTCGGGTCCGACGCGGATGGCACCGCCCAGGGCCGAAACCCGTTCGCGCATCCCGAGGAGACCGTGGCCGGTCCGCTCGGGATCGCCGGGCGGACCGGGTGCGCCCGCGCCGTTGGCCACCAGCAGGCTCAGGTCGTCCGCCACCGCGATCCGCACGTCCACCGCCGAGCCGGGCGCGTGGCGGACGGCGTTGCTCAGCGCCTCCTGCGCGATCCGGTAGGCCGACAGCGCGATCCCGACCGGCACGGCGTCCAGGTTCCCCTCGAGCCGCAACGACACCGCGACACCCGCGGCGCGCAACCGGTCCACCAGCCCGGACACCTCGGTGACACCGGGCTGGGGCGCGGTGCCGGCGCGACCGTCGGCGCCGCGCAGCACGCCCAGCAGCCGGCGCATCTCCGTCATCCCCTCCCGCGCGGTGTCCTGGATCGCGGCGAACTCCTCCCGCAGCCCGGCGGGCAGGTCGGGGAACCGGTAGTGCGCCGAACCCGAGCGCAGCACCAGCACGGACATGTGGTGTGCCACGACGTCGTGCAGCTCGCGGGCGATCAGCGCGCGCTCCTCCAACGTGGCCGCGCGCACCTGCTCCGCCACCCGCAACCGCTGCTGCTCGGCGCGCTCGGCCTCGGCACGCCGGCGCAACCGCCCGGCGTTGCCGAGGGCGAGCACCCCGGCCACGACGACGGTGGCCAGGGCGGGTTTCCCGCCGTCCCGGACGTGCGCCGCGACGACGCCCGCGGTGATCAGGAAGACGCCGACGAGGGCCGGTCGGTCGTGGTTGCGCGCCACCGCGTGCAGCGCGACCGCGGTGGCCAGGAGCAGTCCCGGTGTCCAGGGCCAGCCCGCCGGCCGGGCGTACTCGCCGTGCGCGAACGGCAGCGCCGCGAGCAGTACCGCGGCCAGTCGCCACGCCCACAGCGGTCGGACGGCCGCCGTGAGCACCGGCAGCACGGTCGCGGCGGTGAACACCAAGGTGGACAAGGAGATCCAGGAGGTGGACCCGTAGACCGCGATCGGCAGCGCGATGTCCAGGAGCACGACCACGAGGGCCGGCACGCCCACGAGCAGCCGGCGGCGCCCGGCGGGCCACTCGGCCTTGCCCGAGGACACCAGCACCTCGCCCGCCGCCGCGAGGAACGCCCGCGCGACGCCTGTCCCGAAGAACACGGTCAGCTCCGATCCGGCAGCGGGTGCGGCCCACCGGACCTGGTCCGGGCACGACCGTACCCCAGCGCCGCGATCGCGCCGCCGAGCCCGGCCGCCAGCACGTACCCGTTGTCCAGCACCGCCGAACCGGACGAGGCGGCGTCGAGCGGCACGGTCGCGACCCAGCCCGCGAACACCACCCACAGCGCCACCGCGGCCACCCGGTGGCGGGCGCGGACCAGCAGACCGGCCAGCGGCACGACCCACACCCAGTGGTGCGACCACGAGATCGGGCTGACCAGCAACCCGGTGAACGCGGTGATCAGCAGCGCGGCGAGGTCCGCGCCGCGCCGGTGGGCGAGCCGGGCCGCCACCGCGCCGACGACCAGGCAGCACAGGGCGAGCACGGCGGAGAGCACCGGAGCCCGGTCCGCGCCGGCGCTGAGCCGCTGGACCGCGCCGAAGACGGACTGGTTGGTGAGCCAGCCGTTGCCGATCGCGTGGTTGCCCTCCAGCAGCGCCGATCCCCAGTACCGCAGGGAGTCCGCCGGCAGCAGGACCAGCCCCAGCGCCTGGAGGCCGACGAACGTGGCCAGGGCGCGTCCGGCGTCCCGGCGCCGTCCGGTGATCAGCAGGTGCAGGACGAAGACCAGCGGCGTGAGCTTGATCGCGGCCGCGACGCCGATGGCCACGCCGCCGTACCGGGAACCGCGCGACACCAGCACGTCCAGCACGACCGCGGCCATCAGCACGAGGTTCACCTGGCCGAACCCGATGGTCCGCCACACCGGTTCCAGGGTGGAGACCGCCAGGAACGGGACCGCGGAAGCACTCCAGGTCGCCTTCACCACGACGCGCACGGCCACCACCGACGCCGCGGCGAGCACGGCCCACGCCGCCTGCGCCGGCACCGCGGCCAGGGGCAGGAAGAACCCGGCCGCGATCGGGGGGTAGGTGAACGGCAGCCGCGGCGACCAGGACGGCGTCGCGGTCAGCACCCCGTACAGCGGTTCGCCGTGCAGCACGGCCAGCGCGCCGGACCGGTAGACACCGCTGTCGATCCCGATCGGCAGGTCGAGCACCGACGCCACCACGCCGAAGACCGCGATGAGGGCGACCGGCCACGCGGTGAACGCCATCCCGCCGACCCTCGCGCCCACAGTGGACACCCCTGTCACGTCCGCCTCCAGCCTGGTGGTCGTTGCCCTGGCTGGAAAGTAGGCGGAGGCGGGTGCTCGGGTCGTCGTGCCGCGGCGCCATCCCGGCGTGCTACGGCCGTAGCGCGCGGCGCGGGGTGCTACCCGGGTATCACGACCGGCGCTGGGCCTCGGTCAGGCGGGTGAGCAGGGCGAAGCCGTGGCGGTCCACCGGGATCGCGGTGGCGGAGAGGAGGACGACGGCGGTGCCCGCGGCCCGGTCCAGGCCGAGCCACGTGCGGAAGCCGCCGGTGCCGCCGTTGTGCCAGGTGACGGGACGGCCGCGGTGGTCCAGGGTCATCCAGGCGGCGCCGACGCGCAGGAGGCGTCCGGTGAAGTCGGCGACCGGGTCCAGGGCGGCGACGCCGGGTGCCGTGCCGTCCAGGAGGGCTTCGGTCAGGCGGGCCGGGGTGCCGATGGTCGCGCGGACGCCGCCCGCCGGTGCCAGTGCCTCGCCGGTCCACGGCGCGCGGGCGCGGCCCGACCGGGTGGTGCCGGTCAGCGCGCCGGGGCGCAGTTCGTCCGGAGTGGACGGTGCGTAGCAGACGTCCGGGCCGAGGGGATCGGCGATCCGGTCGCGGAGCAGGGCGCGGAACGTCGTGCCGGCGGCCAGGGCGTGGCCGAGGAGTTCGAAACCGAGGTTGGAGTAGCGGGGACGGGCGCGCTTGAGGCGGACGCCGCGGGTCTGGGCCAGGAGTTGGTCGAGCGTGTCGCCGTACGGGTTGGCGCCGGTGAGCCACAGGGCGAGGCTCCGGCGCACGGGTGCGGCCGCGGCGGGCAGGCTCGGCAGGCCCGAGCGGTGGGTGCTGATCGACGCCAGGGTCACCTCCGCGGCCGGAACGCCCTGGAGCGGCAACCGTTCGCCGAGGGTGGTGGTGGGGGTGATCTCGCCGCGGCGCGGCGCGTCGGCGTAGAGCAGGCCCGTCAGGCCCTTCGAGGTCGAGCCGATCTCGTAGTCCGCGTCGAGGGGCGCGCCGACGCTCGCGATCGTCGTGCCGCGCGGGGAGACCGCGGCGGCGGCGACCACCGGGTGCCGGGAACCCAGGAGTTCCACCACTTCTCGGGCCGGCGTCACGTCACCCCGCGTGCCTGTCACCACCGACCACCTCTGGCGTTCCACCGGGGCAGTCCCGACCGTAGTCCGGCGAATCCGGCCGGTCAGTGCACCGTCGGCTCGCGGTGGTGCGACTTCGGTCGGTACCACGCCGGGTGCGCCGGGACGACCGGCGCACCCGGCGGGCGTCAGGCGGTCGCGCAGCGGTAGCTCGACGCGACGGCCGGGTCGCCGTGGCCGGTGTACCGCGAGATCCGCGGGTACGCGCACAGGTCACGGGTTCGGGCGCCGTCGGTGGTCGCCGCCGCCAACGTCGCCGGCGCCCGGCCCTGCTCGACCCAGGAGACCAGCGCGCCCAACGGGTTCACCGGCGCCGCGCCGCGTCCGCCGCGGCAGTGCTCGACGCCGGGCGCGAGGAACAGGCGGTAGAACTCGTCCACCCGCCGACCGCCGCCCATCGCGCGTTCCACGGCGCGCCGGTAGTCCAGCGTGCCGCCGGGCGGGATCAGCTGGTCGTCCGCGCCCACGAAGGTGAGCAGCTTCCCGCCCGCCCGGCGGAACGCCGAGAGGTCGGGGTCGGACGTGCCGATGACGTCGTCGAACTCCCTCACGGACTGGCGGAACAGCTCGGCGAACCGGGCGTAGGTGAGGGTGGAGGTGTCGAAGTCGGGCTGCTTGACCAGGAACGTCTTCACCCAGCCGGTCGCGACCGGGAAGCCCGGCGCGGACGGGGTGCCGTCGGGACCGGTCACGGTGCCCGCGAGCCAGGTGAAGTCCGCGCCCTTGGGCAGCCCGGCCCACAGCTTCCGACCGCGTTCGTCGGTGGGCCCGGCCCAGATCTTGCGCACCACGTCGGCGTTCTCGGCGGTCACGACGACCTCGCGGCCCTCGCACGGCACCGTGGTGCCCACGAGCGCGCGGGGGTCGTAGCCGCACTCGTCGGGCCGGTCGACCACGCCGTCGGTCACGCCGTCCTGCGCGTCGCACGCCGCGATCGCGGCCTGCCGGAACGCGGCGTAGACGCACGGCGCGGGGAAGTCGTGCTCCTGGTTCATCACGACCTGGGGCCACAGCGTGGCGACCGCGAACCGGGTCCAGTCGACGGCGGGCGCGTTGGCCAGCACGCCATCGAAGTCGCCCGGGTGGTTCTGCGCCTCGGAGTAGCCCTGCCGGCCGCCGGTCGAGCAGCCGTTCCAATAGGAGTAGGACACCGCGCGCCGGTAGTGCCCGCGGACCACGTCCTTGCCGATCACCGCGGCCTCGTGGACCGAGCGGTCGGCGAAGTTCGCCACCAGGGGCTTGTTGATCCGACCGTTCGGGTTCAGCGCCCAGGAGGTGTCGAGGAAGGTCAGCGGCACGCCCGCGTCGGTGGTGACGCCGACGTAGCCGTCCTTGACCGCCTGGACGAGCGGCGCGCCGAAGTCGCCCGCGGTGTAGGCGCTGCCGCCGACCGCCTGGAGCCGGCCGGTCCAGCCGGTTTCCGGCAGCGCGACGGCGATCTTGACGTGGTCGTTCGCGCCGGGGTGGGTCAGGGTGACGGTCAGGTCGCAGTGGGCGGGCACGTCGGTGATGACCGAGCCGGGGCCCAACGGGGTGTCCGGGAACGTCACCGTGCCGCCCGCCTGCCGCACCGCGACCACCGACTCGACCTTCGCGCCGGCGGGCGCGGAGACCGCGACGGCCTTGCAGGTGGCACCGGTCGTCGCGGCGGGCTCGGCCTGCGCGGCCGGGTTCGGCGTGAGCACCGCGGCGAGCGCGAGTGCCGCCACGACCGGTTTCGCCAGACGTCTCATGTTGTCCTCTTCGGTGGGTTGCACTTTCGAGCACCCGCCACGCTAGGGAGCACGCCTGCGGCCCCGCGTGCGTCGGATGACGCCGTCGACGTACGTCAGGTCGTGGCGCCCGCGGACCACCCCGACCGGCGACATCCGACTACGCACGGGCGCGAGGCGCGGTCTACCCCGGTCGGTGACCGTCCACTGTGGAGTGAGAACGGTCGGGGGAGTGCCGACCGTCGGGGACGTCGCGACCGGCCGACCGTGATCACCCTCGCTTGAGGACGATCGTCACCGAGCGGAGCGGCCGCTCGCTGTGTCGGGTGGATCATCCGCTTCGTCCGGGTGGTGCGCGGCTTCGGGCGGTTTGCGCGCGGGGCGGGGAGGCAAGCTCGTGGCGACGGTTGTGGATCAGTGAACGGAGTGTCCGATGCGGGTCAGGTCGGTGTTGACGGCGCTGTGCGCCGCGGTGTGCGCGGCGGTGCTCACGCCACCGGCGGCGGTGGGGTCGGTGACGGTGAACGAGTACACCTTGACGCTGTCCGGTTTCGACCACACCTGGTCGCGGGCGATCAGACTGAGGTGCCCGGCGGGTCCGGAGGGCCACTACCACCCGCGCGGCGAGCAGGCGTGCGCCGACCTCGCGGGTGTGCGCGGCAACCTGGACCGGATGCGGCCGAGCCCGACCCGGTGCGCACCGGAGTACGGCCGGTTGGTCGCGACGCTGAGCGGTTCGTACGCGGGCCGGTCCGTCGGGTGGAACCGGGCGTTCCGGGACGAGTGCACCCTCTACACCGCCACCCACGCGGTGTTCCGCTTCTGACCCCGGTCAGCGGGCCTGGTCGGGCCGGCGGCCCCACGCCGAGATCAGCGGCGCGGTGGTCAGGTCGGGGAGCAGGCCCGCGGCCAGGTTCGCCAGGTGGCGGTCGAGGTCCTGGCGGGTGGCCAGGCCGGCGTCGACCAACCGGTCGGCGACGTGCTCCACGGTGGCCCGCTCCAGGGTGGCCGACGCCGGGTGGGTGAGGGGGAAGAAGCCCTCGGCGCCCACGTCGGTCAGACCTTCCTCGCGCAGCCGCCGGGGCAGGGTGCGGCCGTAGGTCAGGGTCGCCTCGCGGGTGGTCAGCAGGGTGCGGAAGGCCTGGCGGAGCCGGTTGGCCAGGCGTTGCTCCGGACCGTGCTCGTCCGGGCAGAGCAGGGGTTGCAGGCCCGGGTCGGCGTCCTCCAGCAGCAGCCACCCGCCCGGCCGCAGCGCGCCGACCGCGGTGCGCAGGGCGGCGTCCCGGGCGGGCACGTGGGTGAACACCAGGCGGGCGTGGACGAGGTCGAAGTCGGTGGAAGGCGGCGGGTCGACGGCGATGTCGTGCCGGAGCACCTCGACGCCGGGGCCCGCCGCGGTCAACCAGGTGGTGTCGAGGTCGGTCGCGACCACCCGGCCCTCCGGACCCACCCGGAGGGCGAGCCGGTCCGGGATCGACGGGCCGCCCGCGCCGATCTCCCAGCAGCGCCACCCCGTCGTGACGCCCAGGCGGTCGAAGTGGCGGTCGGTGACCGGGTCCAGCAGCTCCGCCAGCGCGGTGAACCGCTCGCCGGCCTGCGGTCGTCCGTTCTCCAGCAGGTAGCCCTCGCCCATCCGGCCAGTTTAGGACCGGGTGGCCCGCAACTCTGCGGTCCGCGGTCGATCACGCGCCGCTAACCTGTGCACTCCCGAGCGACAAGTCCGACGGCCGTGAGCGGTGGAGTGGAACAACGAGGCACGTCCAACGCGGTGCACGGCCACGTCGACGGTTCCGTGGTGCAGGCGCGGGACATCCACGGCGACGTCCACCTCCACCACCACGCCGCGCCGCGCGCCGAACCGGTGTCGCGGCCCTCGTCCGGGTTGGGCCCGGAGGTCGAGGTCGGCGCCGTCCGGTACCTCGTGCACGAGCACCCGGCGGACGCCCGGTCGACCGGTGACGGCGGCGCGGTCGTGCGGCAGGCGCGCTGCCTGCGGTCGGGGTCGGGAGGACTCGGCTGGTTGCGCCGGGTGGAACTGCGCGAGGCCACGCCGCTCGCCCGCAGGGCGTGGCGGGGACTGGTGGCCGAGCACGATCTGCTGCGCCGGCTGTCGGCGCCCGGGTTGCCCGCGGTGCTCCAGTTCGCCGAGGGCGCCGACGACGTCACGCTGGTGACCGCGTGGCCGCACACCCGCGCGCACCGGCCGTGCGAGCCGCTCGACGCGCTGCTGCCCGGCGGACCGGTGCGGGACCCCGGTGTCACCGCACGGGTGTGCGCCGCGCTGGCGGGACTGTGCGCGACGCTCGCCGCCCTGCACGCCCACCGCGTCGCGCACGGCGCGCTCACCCCGGCCAGGCTGGTGCTCCGCCCCGACGGCACGCTGCTGCTGCGCGACCTCGGCCGCACCGACACCGGGCCGCCCGAGTACCCGGCGCCCGAACAGCTCGCGGGCCACGCGCCCGGACCGCGGACCGACGTCCACCAGGTCGGCGCGGTCGCCTACCACCTGCTCACCGGCAGGCAGCCGGACCCGCGCGCCCCGCTGCCGGTCCGGTCCTGGGCGCCCGACGTGCCCGCGGCCCTGGCCGACGCCGTCGACGCGGCGCTGAACCCGGAGCCCGCGCGGCGTCCGGACGTGGCGGCGCTCGGTGCGCGGCTGCACGACCTCGCACGTCCCACCCGCTAGAAGGAGCACGGTGCCTTCCGACGCGTTACCCCTGGGCGGGGTGATCCACCTCGTCGCGTCCGCCGAGGACGACCTGCGGTTGCGGGAGAAGGTGGTCCGCCACCCCGGGCTGCCGCCGAGCGTGCACCGGTTGGTCGCCGAGCTGTCCGCGTCGCCGGTCGGCGTGCCCGCCGCGGTGGACGAACCCGACCGGCGTACCGGCAGGCGAACCCTGCTGGTGCACGGCGCCACCTGGGTGGCCCGGTTGGAGCCGACCCACCTGGGGCGCGGGTACCTGGTCAAGCGGGTCGACCCGCTGCGGGTCCGGGACCACCACCGGCTCGCCCGGCACCACCTGTCGCTGCGGCCGCGGGGCTGGCGGCGGGTGGACGCGGTGCGCGAACTGCGCGAGGACGCGGACGCGTTCTGGCCGCAGATCGAGCAGCGGTGGGACCGGCTCGTGCAGGCGCAGGTCGCGCCGGCGCTCGCGCCCCACCACGGCGCGTTCCTGGACACCGTGGAGCAGGTCGTGGACGCGGCGGAGCGGATCGCGACGGCCGAGAAGGACGAGCGGCCGCACCGGTACCACGACGTGTCGCCGGTCGGGGAGCAGCGCCACGGCGCGCACGCGGTGTACGGCTTCACGATCGCGGGGCCGGAACTGCCGGAGGAGGGCGCGTTCGTCCGGATCCGGGGTTACGACGAGTACCGCGGCCAGGTGCAGCGGGTCGACGGTCGATCCGCGACGATCCGGTTCGAGGAGGCCGTCGACTGGCGGCGGCTGCCCAAAACCGGCGAGCTGGAGGCCACCACGAGCACGGTGGTGTTCAAGAAGCAGCGGGAGGCGATCACCACCCTGCGCGGCCGGCGCTCGCTCAACCCGCACCTGCTGTCGGTCCTGGTCGACGCCCGCACCCTGCCGCTCGGGGAGGCGGCCGACACGCCGTCCGAAACCCTGGACGAGGACCAGCTCCGGGCGTTCCGGCGCGCGCTCGCGGTCGAGGACCTGATGCTCGTGCTCGGACCGCCCGGCACCGGCAAGACCCGGGTGATCAGCCAGGTCGCGAACGCGGCGGCGACCGGTGACGGGTGGACCCGGCCGGGCCGGCGGGTGCTCGTGACCTCCCACTCGAACCGGGCCGTGGACAACATCCTGCCCCGGCTGTCACCGGACCTCGTGGTGGTGCGGGTCGGCAACCCGGGCGTGGTCACCGACGAGGGCCGGCCCTACCTGCTGGACGAGCAGGCCCGGCAGTTGCGCGGCCGGGTGCTCGCGGGCGTCGACCGGGGGTTGCGCGAGATCTCCGACCCCGAGGTGGCGCGGAAGTGGGCCGAGGAGCTGACCGCCCGGGTGGACGTGCTGCTGACCGCCTTCGCCGACGTGGACCGAGCGCAGGTCGACGTGGACGTGGCCCGGCGCGGTGCGGGCGGCGCCGCGCAGGCCGCGGTGGACGGGATCGAGGCGGAGCTGGTCGAGCTCGACGCGCGGTCTACGCGCGTGCGGCGGTCGATCGGGCGCGTCGCGCGGCTCGTCCCGGTTCCGCTGGTCGGGCGGTGGGCCCGGCGGCGGACGACCGCGCTCGAGGCGGGGGCGCAGGGGCTCGACGCGGAGCGGCACCACCGCGCCGAGGCGTTGGGGCAGGCCAGACGGCACCTGGCGGAGGTCACCGACCACGCGCCGGAGGTGCGCAGCGCGGTCTGGGCGCTGGGGCGGCGGCGCGCGTCGGCCGGGAAGGCCCGGGAGGCCGCGCTCGACGCCGCCCGCGCCTCCCGCGCGGCGGCCGGTGGTTCCGCGCCGCCACCCGCGGTCCGCGACACCCCCGACGACCCGGCCGGCACCGCGCGGGACCTGACCGCCCTCGTGGCGTGGTTCCAGGCGTGGCTGCCGGTGCTGCGGGCCCGCGCGCGGCTGCTCGGCGAGTGGCGGCGGGAGGTGGACGGCGCCACGACGCAGCTGCACCCCGAGCTGATCCGGTACGCCCACGTCATCGCGAGCACCACGATCGGCACCGCGTCCCGCGCGGAGTTGGCGGACGTCGAGTTCGACCTCGCGATCGTGGACGAGGCCGGTCAGATCGGCACCGCGGACCTGCTGGTGCCACTGGTGCGCGCGCGGCGCGCGGTGCTCGTCGGCGACCAGCAGCAGCTGCCGCCGTTCCTCGACTCCGACGTCGAGTCCTGGGGTCGGGAGACGGCCGACCCGCGGATCCGCGACCTGCTCGCGCGCAGCGCGTTGGAGCACCTCGTGGATCGGCTGCCCGCGACGAACGTCGTGCCGCTGACGTGGCAGCGCCGGATGCCCGCGGTGATCGCCGAGTTCAGCTCGCGGGCGTTCTACGGCGGCGCGGTGCGGACCGCGGGCGAGCACGTGCACGACGACACCCTGTTCGGCGGCCCGCTGGTGTTCGTGGACACCGCCGGGTTGCCCGCGCACCGACGGCGGGAACACGCCGCCGCGCAACGGGACCACCGCCGCAAGGGCTACCACAACCCGGCCGAGGCGAAGCTGCTGGCGCTGCTCGCGGCGCACTACGACCGGGCGGGTCGCGAGTGGGCGGTGATCGTGCCCTACACCGCGCAGGTCAAGGCGGTCACGGCGGCGATCGTGCGGTTGATCGGCAAGGAGGACCACGTGCGGCTGAACGTCGGCTCGGTCGACTCGTTCCAGGGCGGCGAGCGGCAGGTGGTGCTCTACGGTTTCACCCGCAGCAACCCCGAGGGCGGCGTGGGCTTCCTGCGCGAGCTGCGCCGCGCCAACGTCGCGTTCACCCGGGCCAAGGAGCAGCTGGTGCTGGTGGGCGACCTGGACACGCTGACGTCCGCGCGCGACGTCGGGTTCCGCGCGCTGGCGGTGGCGTTGCGCGACCACGTGGCGGCCTCCGGCGGGATCCGGCGGTACGACGAGGTCCTGCGCCGGGTGGAGCGGCGATGAGCGCCGGGACGAGGGTGTTCGACTACCCCGAGCAGCGCACGCTGGAGGACGCCGCGTTCGAGCGCGAGGTCGTGCCGACGCAGCTCCACTCGCTGCTGATGCCGGTGTGGAAGGTGACGGTGCGGGCCACGGTGGTCGACGCCGCGGACTACGACCTCATCGACCGCTACCTCTCGCGCGGCATCGCCGAGGCCGCGCTGTCCACCACGGACGAGCTGGCCGCGTTCTTCGCGCTGGAACCCCCGCTGGTGGACCGGGCGCTGCGCGCGCTGGCCGCGGTCGGCCACCTCGGCCACACCGACGGCCGCTGGTGGTTGACCGAGATCGGGCTGCGGTCCGTGCGGGACGGCCTGCGGTACGAGGTCGCGCACGAGGACCGGCGCGAGCTGTACTTCGACGGCTACGCCAGCCGTCCGCTGACGAAGGTCTGCTACGACTCGCGCAAGGTGACCCTGCTCCCGCCCGACGAGCTGCCGGGCGGCGGCCGGTTCCACACCCTGTTCACCCGCTGGAGCTTCGACCCGGCGGCGCTGCCCGCGCTGTCCGGCCACCCGGACCGGGCCCGGTTCAACCTGCCCGACCGGATTGACGACCCGCACCTGCTCGGGCCGCCCGAGCTCGCCTACCTGCCGCTGATCGTGGTGCGCGGGGTGTCCCGGTCGGGCGCGACCCGGTACCTGGCCTACAGCCAGGCGGTCGGCGAGGCCGACCCGGACCTGGGCGCGCTGGTCGAGTCGACGCCCGACGTCGTCGGCGTCCTGGAGCAGGAGCAGGCCTCGGCGAGCCCGGACGTGGCGGAGAAGCGGGCGCGGGAGTGGGTCGACCGGTACGACCTCTCCGGGCACCGGCTGGTCCGGCTGCCCGGCGGCCTGCTGCGCGTGGTGCTGCCGGCCGGGCACTTCGGCCCGGAGGGCGCGCTGCCGTGGCACCGGCTCGGGTCGTTCGTGGTGCGGGGCAGCGGGTTCTTCCAGCCGTGGTGCGAGGACGTGCGGGCGCGCCGGAAGGCGTTGCTGCACCGGGTGCGCGCGCTGCTGGGCACCCGGTCGCGGGTGGACGGCGCGCGGACGTGGGCGCGGGTCGAGCGGGTCGCCCGGCAGCTCGACGTGGGCGACCTCGACCCCGCCGGGTTGCGCGAGCTGGCCGTGCGGGCGGGTGACCGGGTGCTCGTGGCGCGGTGGGACGAGTGGGTGCGCGAGTCCCGGTAGCGGACCGCGCCGCGCGACCCTCCACAGTGGACGGTCGCGCGGCGCGGCGGTGTTCCGGGTGTCGCCCGGGGACTCCTCCGGGGTCGACGGGGGTCAGGGTGCGGCCGGCGCCGGAGTGGAGTGTGCGGTCGGTTGCGGGGTGGTCGACGGGGATTTCTTCGGGGTCCGGCGTTTCACGCCGCCCGCGATGGTGCGGCCGGCGGTCCGTTCCAACCACCAGTGTGCGATGAGGAGGTTGCTCGTCCACCCTCCCCAGCGGGCGGCCTCGACGGCGGTCGGGATGCTGATGCCCAGGGTCACGAAGAGGTTGGCGTAGACGAAGACCCAGACCCCGTAGCCCCACATGATCGCGTAGCTGTAGACCATCCAGCGGCGGTGCGCGGCGTATTGTTTGCGCCGCGCGGTCAGCAGGCCGAGGAGGGCCGTGTAGGTCCACAGGATCGAGGCGGCCAGGACGGCCACCCGACCCGGTCCGTGGGTTACCGGGTACATCGAAATCGCGAGCACGGCCGAGGGCAGGGCGCCCGCGAAGACGTAGATTCGCCCGCTGATCCGGTGCAGGGTCGGGTATTTGCGGCGCAGCCACGGCCAGAACTGGATGACCGGGGTCAGCAGCGCGATCGAGCCCGCGAGCACGTGCCCGGAGAGGAGGGCGAAGTGCAGCGGGTGTTCCGGTGGGATCCGGGAGTTGGCCGGGTCCAGGCTCAGGTAGGGCGGGAGCTTGTAGATCACGTAGGCGACGGCGGCGATGCCCAGAATGATTATCGCCGGACTCCACCGGTTATCCCTCGGTGCGGTCGCGGCGGGGCGTTCGCCGGTCTTCGTCGTGGTGGCGGTCGGAACCGGTGTGGTCGGCTCGTCGCCGGGGCGTTCCATGAGATTTCGCTCCCTTCTCCGCAGGTTCGAACCCTGCGGTCCGGGGTCCGATCCGGTGCGGAACGCTAGGAAGCGGGTCTTAGGGTGGGTTCACGGAATGCTGTCCGTGGCCTTCCGGCTCCGGCGGGCACCCGCTGACCTGCGGGGACGCCGCGAGCAGCCGGCAGTCGCGCGTCGGGGCACTCGTTGCGGGTGCGCCCGGTCCCGGCCGGTCGGAACCGGGCGAAGATCGGCCTCAGGCCACCCGAAGGTCGCCCGAATGAGGGGCCGACGGGGCCCGGCGGGCCGAATGGACCGGCGGGTCGGCGCCGACCGGGTGCCCTCCGGTATCGCCGCGCCGATGTTTCTACTCGATTCGGGTGAATATACCGGCCGGCCGACCTGAGCTGTTCGAGTGAACCTCGGATCCGGCCGGCGCGCGGCCGGTGGGTGGCCGTGTATAGCGGCTACAACGGTTCGGGTGAAGGGGAAGTATCGGCCGGCTATGATTTCGCGACGGTCACTCGCTGCATATCTTCCACTGCGCCCGGTAGCCGCGTCGAATTCGTCAGGAATCGGTCGTAAGCGACTCGGGAGGTGACGCCGGTGGTGGCGGACCGGTACCGGTGGCCTGGTGCAGCCCGGTGCGTCCGAACGGGTTGTCCGAGGCGTTCGACGTCGGTGCGGACAACGTAGGCTCAGCTGGTGGGAAACCCGATGCCGAATATTGCCGGAAAGGGCTTCGGTGATCGGTGGTGGACCGCCGGTCGGACTAGTCGGCAGGGCCGAATCGCGGTGTATCCGACCCGCCGGACGACCCTCTTTACCGGCAAGGGTGGCACGGACGGGCAGGTGCCGCGCCGGCTATTCGGATTTCCGATGAAAATGGTCCCTCGGGTGCCTTCTGCTGATAGGCCGTGACGGTGCCTGTTCATTGGCCGACTGGGATGGAACCGTATCCGGTCTGGATGCGTACCTGGGGGAGAGACATGCGTGAGCATGTGGCACAGCGGACGGGCCTACCGGCCTTTCCTCCGCGACTGATAGACCGGCCGGCGTTGACAGCCACCCTGGACGCCGCGGTGGAGCACAAGGTGGTCACCGTGGTCGGTGGCCCGGGATGGGGCAAGACGACCGCCGCCGCGGCGTGGGCTGCCCGACGACGGGCCTGCTGGCTCGGCATCGCCGAGGAGGAAGTGAGGCTCGAACGACTCACCCGGTCGCTGTTCCACGCCCTGCGCGTGCGGCTGCCGGGACTGCCCGCCGAACTGCTCACCACCACCGGGCACGGTGAGGGGCACGACGGCGCGGCGCGTGTGGAGGCGGTCACGACGCTGGTGTGCGGACTGCTGGAGGTGTGCCTGGACGAGCCGCTCGTGCTCGTCGTGGACGAGGCGGGCGTGCTCGCGCCGGGCAGCGACGGCGCGCGCCTGCTGGAGGGCCTGTGCCGGATGAGCAGCCCGCTGCTGCGGCTGGTGCTGCTGACCAGGACGGCGCTGACCTGGGAGCTGCCCGAGCCGGTGTGGGAGGTCAACACCGCGGAGTTGGCGTTCACCCGCGACGAGGTGGCGGCCCTGGTCGGGTCGCACGCCCGGCCCGAGGTGGTCGACGCGATCTGGACCCGGACGGCGGGGTGGCCCGCGGCCGTGGTGGTGCACGCCGACGCGGTGCGGGCCGGGCACGTGCCGCCGGAGGACGACGGGTCGGCGCACCGGTCGCTGGTCGGGATGGCCAGGCGGGTGCTGGCCGACGAGCCCGAGTCGACCCGCCGGCTGCTGCGCGAGATCGCCTTGCTGGGCAAGGCGAAAGCCGGGTTGTGCGTCGCGCTGGGGCACGCCGGCGCGCCGACCCTGCTGCCGGAGCTGGCCCGCCGCGGGCTGCTCGCGGCCGATCCCGGCGACGTGACGGCGTGGGTGGTGCCGGAGCCGATCCGGGACCTGCTGGCCGACGACGACGGGTCGGCCCGCGAGCTGCGGCTGCGCGCGGCCCGGTTCGGCGAGCGGATCGGCGAGCACTCGGAGGCGTTGCGGCACCTGGTGACCGCCGGGTTGTGGGACGAGGTGGCGCTCCTGCTGCTGCGCCGCGACGAGCAGATCATCGCGGCGGGCGACGTGGGCGCGGTGCTCTCGGCCATGGAGCAGATGCCGCTGACCGCCGACAGCGACCCGCGGCTGCACCTGGTGTGGGGTTACGCCAAGCAGCAGCGCGGCGACTGGGTCGGCGCGCTGCGCTGCTACGAGCAGGCCGTAGGCGAGGGCCCGGTGCTGCCGTGCATGGCGTGGCGGATGGGTCAGCTGCACCACCTGACCGGGCGCACCGACCAGGCGCTGGGGTTGTTCCGGCGCGCGGTGTTCACCGACGGCGGGTCGCTGGACGAGGTGCGGCTGCTGGCGCTGGCCGTGCGGTGGCTGCGGGAGAGCGGCGAGGTGGCGCAGGCGCGGGAGGTGACCGCGCGGGTGATCGCGGCGGCGGCGTGCTGCGGCGAGCGCACCGCGCTGGCGTGGAGCCACCGCGCGCAGGCCCTGCTGGCCGCCTACGACGGCGACCGGGTGCTGGCCGAGTTGCACCACGGGCAGGCCCTGCTGGAGGCGCGGCGGGCGGACAACGCGTCCCTCGCGCTGGCCGTCCGCGCCGAGCGGGCCTGGTTCACCGCCGAGGAGGGCGATCCCGCCGAGGCGGCGCGGGAGGTGGACGAGGTGCTGAGCCTGGGCCGGCAGGCGGGCATCACCGGGCACGAGCCGTTCTGCCTGGGCATCCGGGCGCGGGCGGCGGCCAAGCTCGGCCGGTTCGACCAGGCGCTGGAGGACGCGCGGCGGAGCCAGGCGATGTGGAAGGACCAGGGCGTGTCGCGCGACGTGCTGGACGGGCTCCTCGTGCTGGGCGAGGTGCACCGCCGTCGTGGCGAGCCCTACCAGGCGCAGGCCTACCTGGACGAGGCGCGCACGCTGTCCGGCGCCGACGGCGGGTGCCCGCCGGTGCGGGTGGCGGTGCTGGCCGGGTTGGCGCGGATCCGCGCGGCGGACGACGCGGAGGCGGCGCGGGAGTTGGCGGACGAGGCGGTCGAGTGCGGCACGCGGTTGCGCTGGGGCGAGGCGGGCGCGCTGCTGGCCCGCGGTTGGGTGGCGCTGGTGCGCGGTGACCGGGAGGCGGCGCGCGCGGACGCCGCCGCGGCCCGGGCGCTGGCCGGGCGACGGAGGGACCAGGCGAGCCTCGCGGACTCGTTGCAGCTGGCCGCGTTGAGCGCGGGCGACCCGGCCACCGCGTCCGGACTGCTCACCGAGGCGGTCGCGGTGTGGCGGATGGCGGGCGACCCGGTGGGCGAGGCCTCCGCGCTGCTCGCGGCGAGCCGGATCGGCTGCGGCGCGGCCGGTGGCGCGGAGGTGGTGCTGGCCCGGCTGGGTGTGCGGCACGACGCGCGCACCGCGGACGTGCTGGGCGCGAGCAGACCCAGGCCGTCGTGGCTGGCCGTGCGCACGATGGGCACGTTCCAGGTCCTGCGCGACGGCGTGCCGGTGGCCACCACGGAGTGGCAGTCGAAGAAGGCCCGAGACCTGTTGAAGATCCTCGTCGCGAACCGGGGTCGGCCGGTGGCGCGGTCGAGGCTGGTGGAGCTGCTGTGGCCGGACGCCACGTCCGACCGCAGCAGCAACCGGTTGTCCGTGCTGCTGTCCACGTTGCGGGCGGTGCTGTCCGGCGGGCGCGCGGACGCCGGTCCGGTGGTCGCCGACCGCAACGCGGTGGCGCTGGACCTGGCCGTGGTGGACGTGGACGTGGAGCGGTTCCTCGCCGCGGCCGAGGCGGCCAGGGCGGCGCAGCGGCACGGCGACCCGGCGGGGCCGGCGCTGCTGGCCGAGGCGGAGGAATTGCACCACGGCGAGTTCCTCGTGGAGGACCTGTACGAGGACTGGGCGGTGCAGCCGCGCGAGGAGGTGCGCGGTGTGCACGCCTCGGTGCTGCGCAGCCTCGTCGGCCTGGTGTCCGATGTGGACCAACGCGTCGGGTACCTGTTGCGGCTGCTCGACCTCGACCCGTACGACGAGGGCGCGCACCTGGAACTGGTGCGCTCGCTGAGGGAGGCCCGGCGCTACGGCGAGGCGCGCCGCCGCTACGACCTCTACGCCGAGCGGATGGCCGAGATCGGCGTCCGCCCCGCGTCGGCGGACCCGGAGGGCGACCTCCAGGCCGGCTGACGCCGCGGCGACCGGACGCCCGGACGACCCCGAGATCCGTTGGGGCGCCTGGGCGTCCGCCGTGTCGGGGGAAGGAAAGCCGAAGGCCGCCTGAAAGGTTCCCGGAGGCTGCGCGAAGGGCCGCTACCTAGCGTCGGAACCGACACGACGAGGGGAGCGTGGACGTGGGGACGACTGGCTCGGTGTGGCTGCACCGCCCGAAGCACAGGCCGGGCGCGCGGCTGCGGCTGGTGTGCCTGCCGTACGCGGGCGGCGACACGGTGGTGTGGTGGCCGTGGGCGGACGGGCTGGGCGAGGACGTGGAGCTG
This sequence comes from Actinosynnema sp. NPDC020468, assembly GCF_040642015.1. NCBI lineage: Bacteria > Bacillati > Actinomycetota > Actinomycetes > Pseudonocardiales > Pseudonocardiaceae > Actinosynnema > Actinosynnema sp. NPDC020468. The sequence goes on along the minus strand of NZ_JBFAEO010000037.1, from coordinate 39,907 downwards.
TGGTGCGTGCGACTGCCCGGTCGGGGACGGCGGTTCGGCGAACCGGCGCTGACCGACGTGGCGGACGTCGTCGGCCCGCTCGCGGAGGCGGTGCGCGACCTGGGTCCGGTGGTGCTGTTCGGGCACAGCATGGGCGCGGTGATCGCGTTCGAGCTGGCCCGCAGGCTAGACGAGGTGGCGCACGTCGTGCTGTCCGCCGCCGCCGCGCCCCGGCTGATGCCGCGCGGGGACGCGCACCTGTTGGACGACAACGGGTTGATCGCGTGGATGACCGAGCTGGGCGGCGCGCCGCCTGCCCTGCTCGCCGATCCCGAGCTGCTGTCGCTCGTGCTGCCGACGTTGCGCGCGGACCTCGCGCTGTGCGCCGGTTACCGGGACGTCGGGCCGCCGCTGGACGTGCCGCTCACCGTCGTCGTCGGCGACCGGGACCCGTTGGTGCCGGTGGCGCACGCGCGGGCGTGGCGCGACCGCACGACCGCCGCGTTCGCGTGCCGCGTCCACCCCGGCGGCCACTTCTCCGTCCAGGACGACCCGTCGCAGGTCTTCGCCGCCGTGCGGGACTGCGTGAAGGAAGGTGCGCGGTGACCGAACACCCCGTGTCCCCCGGCCAGGAACAGCTGTGGTTCTTCGACCAGCTGGTGCCGGGCAGCACGTTCCACTCCGTGCCGGTGCACGTGACCGTGCGCGGTCCGCTGGACCGGGACGCCCTGGTCGCCGCGCTGACCGCGGTGGTGCGCCGCCACGAGCCGCTGCGCACGGTGTACGAGTCGCGCGAGGACGGTCTGGTGGCGCGGGTGCTGCCGGCGACGTTGTCGATCACCGTGCACGACCTGGCCGGCGCGGGGGAAGTGGTGCGCCCGGCGGACTTCTCCGCTCTTCCGGACCGCGCGGCCGAGGTGCTCGCCGACGAGGTCGCGCGGCCGTTGGACCTCGCGGTGTCTCCCTTGCGCGTGATCCTGCTGCGGTTGTCCGAGCTGGAACACCGACTCGTGCTGCTGATCCACCACATCGCGGTGGACGGCGAGTCGGTTCCGGTGCTCCAGGAGGAGATCCTGGCCGGGTACGCGGCGGCCGTCGAGGGGCGGGAGCCGGAGTTCGCCGCGGCGCCCACGCCGTACCGCGCGTTGCCGCACCCGAGCGCCGGCGGCGAGGTGCGCGCACTGGCGGCCGACCTGGTCGACCTGCCGGACCCGGCGGAGTTGCCCGGTGCGCGCGCCCGCACGGGCGACCACCGGTCCGAGACGGTGCCGCTGGTGGTGCCCGCCGACCTCGCGGACGCGGTGCGCGGGTGGGCGCGGGAGCAGCGGTCGTCGGCGTTCATGGTGCTGTTGACGGCTTTCTCGCTGCTGGTGCACCGGCTCACCGGCAACCGCGACCTCGTCGTCGGCACGCCGTGGGCCGGGCGCGAGGCGGCGGAGGCCCAGGGTGTCGTCGGCTACTTCGTGAACATGCTGCCGCTGCGCGTCACGCTCGGCTTCGACCCCACGGCGCGCGAGGCGATGGGCGACGTGCGCGACGCCGTCCTCACCGCGCTCGACCGCCGGCACGTGCCGTTCCACGCGCTGGTCCGCGAGTTCACCACCGGCCGGGACCTGGCCAGTCACCCGATCTTCCAGCTGGTGTTCGCCTGCCCGCCGCCGTTGGCGCCCGCCGGGAGCGCGGGCGGGTGCGAGTTCGGCTTCGCGCAGGGCACGAGCGGTGAGGGCTTGTACGACCTCGAGGTGCAGCTGCCCGACGGCGGCGAGGGTCCGCTCACCGGCTGGGTCCGCTACCGCACGGCGCTGCGCGACCGGGCCGACGTGCTGGACCTGCTCGACCGGTTCCTGGTGGTGCTGCGGCAGATCACGACCGAGCCGGACGCCCGGCAGTCGAACCGGTCGCTGCTGCCCGACGCCGAGCGCGAGCGGCTCACCCGCGTCCTCAACGACAACGCGACCGACTACCCGGCGCACGCCTCGCTCGTGACGTTGTTCGAACAGGTCGTGGACGAGCGCCCGGACGAGCCCGCGCTGGAGTACGGCGACGTCGTGCTGACCTACCGCGAGCTGGACGAGCGGGCCAACGGGTTGGCGCGCCTGCTGCCGGCCGAACCCGTCGGCGTGTTCCTGGGTCGCGGGCCGGACTGGGTGGTGGCGGTGCTCGCGGTGCTCAAGGCGGGCGGCGCGTACCTGCCGCTGGACCTCGACTACCCGGTCGACCGGCTGACGGCGCTGTGCGCGGACGCGGGCGCGCGGGTGGTGGTGAGCGACCGCGAGCCGGGCCTGCCCGGGGTCGACGTGGTGCGGGTGGGCGTGCCCGCCGTCGCGGACCGTCCCGGCCGCGCGGTCGACCCGAACGACCTGGCCTACGTCATGTACACCTCCGGCTCGACCGGGCGGCCCAAGGGCGTGTGCGTGACGCACCGCAACGTGTCCAGGCTGGTCCTCGACACCGGGTACGTCGTGTTCACCGCGGGCGACCGGGTGGCGCAGGCGTCCACGACCACGTTCGACGCGGCCACGTTCGAGGTGTGGGGCGCGCTGCTGAACGGCGGCACGCTCGTCGGCCTGCCCAAGGAGGTGGTGCTCGACGGTCCCGCTCTCGAGAAGTGGTTGCGCGGCAACGGGATCGACGTGCTGCTGCTCACCACGTCGCTGGCCATGCACGTGGCCCGGGAGGCGCCGCGAGCCCTGGACGGCCTGCGGTACTTCGTGTTCGGCGGCGAGCAGCCCGACGCGACGGCGATCGCGGCGCTGGCCGCGCGTCCCGACGGACCCGCGCACATCGTGAACGGCTACGGCCCGACCGAAACCACCACGTTCGCCTCCAGCCACCGCTGCGCCGGCGCCGACGTGAAGGTCCCGCTGGGCCGGCCGGTGGACAACAGCGCCATGTACGTGGTGGACGCCTACCTCGAGCCGGTGCCGCAGGGCGTGGCGGGGGAGTTGGTGATCGGCGGCGACGGCGTGGCCCGGGGTTACGTCGGCGCGCCCGCCGCGACGGCCGAGAAGTTCGTGCCCGACCACCTCGGCGGTCCGCCCGGCGCGCGGCTCTACCGCACCGGCGACCTGGCCCGGCTGCGGTCGGACGGGACGTTCGAGTTCCTGGGTCGGCTCGACCGGCAGGTCAAGATCCGCGGTTTCCGGATCGAGCCCGGCGAGGTGGAGGCGGCGCTGCTCGCGACGCGGTTGGTGCGCGAGGCGGTGGTGGTGCCGAAGCAGGACGCGGCGGGTGACACCCGGCTCGTCGGGTACGTGGTGCCGGCCGACGGCGCGCTGGTGGACGCGGTCGACGCCGCGCTGCGCGAGGCGTTGCCGGACTACCTGGTGCCGTCGGCTTTGGTGCCGCTTGAGTCGTTCCCGTTGACCCGCAACGGGAAGCTGGACCTGCGGGCGCTGCCCGAGCCGGTGGCCGAGAGCGGCGCCGACGCCGAGCCGCGGACCGCCGTGGAACGGGCGCTGGCCGGGGTGTGGCGGGCGGTGCTGGGCGCGGAGCGGGTCGGCCGCGACGCCGATTTCTTCGACCTGGGCGGCCACTCGCTCAAGGCGACCCGGCTGGTGTCGCGGGTGGCGCACGAGATGGGCGTGGCGGTGCCGCTGCGCTCGCTGTTCGACCACCCGACGCTCGCGGACTTCGCCACCGAGGTGGAACGCCTGCGCGCCGCGAGCGGCGCGGGACCGGACGCGATCCCGGCCCGGACGCGGCCCGCCGCCGCCGACCTGCTCGACCTGGACGCCTGACGCGGGGGAACGTGGTGCGGCGCCCGGGGTGCCGCACCTGGACGACCGACTCGGACGCGGCGCCCGGGGGTGCCGGATCCCGACGCTTGACCTGGAGGGGACGTGCTGGACGTGTTGCGGCGCCTGCGGGCGCTGGACCCCGATCGCCGGGCCGCGGTGCTGGCCCGGCTCGCCACCGACGGCGAGCGGTTCGACGTGCACCCGGTGTCCGCGGGGCAGCGGCGGCTGTGGTTGCTGGACCAGGTGCACCGGGGACTGCCCGTCTACAGCGTCCCCTACGCCTTCCGGTTGGCGGGCGTGGTCGACGCGGACGCGCTGCGGGCCGGTCTGCTGGCCCTGGGCGCGCGGCACGAGGCGTTGCGGACGGTGTTCCTGGACGTCGGCGGCGAGCCGCGGCAGATCGTGCTGCCCGAACCCGGTTACGACCTGGAGGTCGTGGACCGGCCGACGCCCGCGGCGGACCGGGACGGGGACGCGGCGGTGTTGGCCGACGACGAGGCCCGCGCGCCCTTCGACCTGGCCGAGGGACCGCTGCTGCGGGCCCGGCTGGTGCGCTTCGCCGCCGACGACGCGCTGCTGCTCGTGACGCTGCACCACGCGGTGTGCGACGGCTGGAGCACGCAGGTGCTGTTCGCCGAGCTGGGCCTGCTGCTGCGGGACGAGCCGCTGCCGCCGAACCCGGTGCAGTACGTGGACTTCACCCGCTGGCAGGCCGAGTCCTCGCCCGCCGAGCAGCTGGCGCACTGGACCGCGCACCTGGCCGACGCGCCACCCGTGCTGGAGCTGCCGACGGACCGGCCGCGCCCGGCGGTGCTCGCGATGCGCGGCGAGGTGGAACCCTTCTCCTGGCCGGTGGACCTCGACGCGTTCTGCCGCGCCGAGCGGGTCACCCCGTTCACCGTCCTGCTGGCCGCGTGGAACGTCCTGCTGCACCGCTACAGCGGGCAGGACGACCTGGTGGTCGGCACCGGCGTGGCGGGTCGCACCCGGCCCGAGTTGGAGGGCGCGGTCGGGTTCTACGTGAACACCGTGGCGCTGCGCACGAAGGTGGACCCGGGTGCCGGGTTCCGGGCGCTGCTGGGCCAGGTCCGGGACACCGTGCTCGCCGGGCAGGCCAACCAGGACGTGCCGTTCGACGCGGTGGTCGACGCCCTGCGCACCCCGCGCAGCGCCGCGCACCACCCGCTGTTCCAGACGCTCGTGGTGATGCAGGACGGCGAGCAGGACATCCTCGAGTTGCCCGGCGTCGCGGTGACCCGGGTGCCGAGCCACATGCACACCGCCAAGTGGGACCTGCACCTCGCGGTCACCTCGGCGTCCGGCGGCCTGGCGGGTTCGGTGGAGTACGACACCGACCTGTACGACCGCGAGACGGTGCGGGCGTTGCTGGGTCACCTGCGCACGCTGCTGGAGGGCGCGCTGGCCGACCCGGAACGACCCGTCGGCCTGCTGCCGTTCGCGACGCCCGCGGAGCTCGCGCTCGTGGTGGACGAGTGGAACCGGGCGACCGCGCCGCACCTGCCCGGCGTGCTGATGCACGAGCTGGGCGAGGCGACCGCCGACCGCGCGCCCGAGACGACCGCGCTGGAGTACCGCGGCCGCACGATGACCTTCGCCGAGCTGGACGCCGCCGCCAACCGGCTGGCGCACCACCTGCGCGCGGTGGGCGCGGACCGCGACCTGCTGGTGGGCCTGTGCCTGCCGCGCGGGCTGGACCTCGTGGTGGCGGTGCAGGGCGTGCTGAAGTCCGGCGCCGCGTACGTGCCGCTGGACCCGGACTACCCGGCGGACCGGTTGTCCTACATGGTCCACGACTGCGCGGCGCGGCTCGTCGTGACCACGGCGGCGCTGGCCGGGCGATTGCCCGCGGACACCGCCACCGTGCTGCTGGACGAGCACGCGGACCACCTCGCGTCGCTCCCGTCGGACCGGCCGGCGCGGGTCAACTCGCCGGACGACCTGGCCTACGTGATCTACACGTCCGGGTCGACCGGTCGGCCCAAGGGCGCGATGATGACGCACCGCGGCGCGGTGAACCTGGCCGACGAGCAGCGGCGCGCGTTCGGCACCACGCCCGCGGACCGGGTGCTCCAGTTCGCCTCGGCCAGCTTCGACGCCTCGGTGCTGGAGGTCCTGCTCGGGCAGCACTCGGGCGCGGCCATCGTGTCGGTGGACCGGCCCGACCTCCAGCCGGGCGCGGACCTGGCGCGGACCGTCCGGGACCTCGGCATCACCACGATGTTCCTGCCGCCCACCGTGTTGCGGCTGATGGCGCCGTCGGACGTGCCGGGGCTCACGACGTTGATCGTCGGCGGCGAGACGTGCCCGGACGAGTTCGCCGCGGTGTGGGCGCACGGGCGGCAGTTGCGCAACATCTACGGGCCGACCGAAACCACGGTGTGGGTCACCTCCGCGGTCGGCGACGGCGGTCCGGTGGCCATCGGCGCGCGGCTGGGCAGCGTCCGGACCTACGTGCTGGACGACAACCTCGAACCCGTGCCGCCGGGCGTGCCGGGGGAGATGTGCATCGGCGGTGTCGGCGTGAGCCGGGGTTACCTCGGCCGCCCGGAGCTCACCGCGGAGCGGTTCGTGCCCGACCCGTGGAGCACCGAGCCCGGCCGCCGGCTCTACCGCAGCGGCGACCTGGTGAAGCAGCGCCGGGACGGCACGTTCGAGTTCCTGCGCCGCAGGGACGACCAGGTGAAGGTGCGGGGGTTCCGGATCGAGCTGGGCGAGGTGCAGGCGGTGCTGAGCGCGCACCCGTCGGTGCGGGCGGCGGTCGTGACGACCCGCGAGGACGTGCCGGGCGACGTGCGGCTGGTCGCGTACGTGGTGGCTGCCGAGGGGTCCACAGTGGACTCGGCGGTGCTGCGGGCGGCGGCGCGGCGGGACCTGCCAGAGCACATGGTGCCGTCGGCGTTCGTCGCGGTGGACACGATTCCGCGCACCCCCAACGGCAAGCTCGACCACCGGGCGCTGCCCGCGCCGACCGACGCCCCGCGCGCCGTGGTGGCCGCGGGCACCGACCTGGAGCGGCGGATCGTCGCGGTGTGGCGGGAGGTGCTGCGGGTGGACGCGATCGGCGCGGACGACAACTTCTTCGACCTGGGCGGCAACTCGTTGCTGCTGGCCAAGACGCGCAGCCGGTTGGCCGACGAGCTGGACCGGGACGTGGCGGCGGTGACCCTGTTCACCTACCCGACCGTGCAGTCGCTGGCCGCGCACTTCGACGGGGTGTCCACAGAGGACTCACCGACGCGGGACGTGGCCGGTGGCCGACGGGCGTTGCTGACGCGCAAGGGGGTATCGCGATGACGGACACCGGCTTGGAGATCGCGGTGATCGGGATGGCCGGGCGGTTCCCGGGCGCGGCGGACGTGGCCGCGTTCCACCGGCTGGTGCTGGCCGGTACGCCCGCCGTGCGGGAGTTCACCGACGCGGAACTGGCGGCGGCGGGCGTCGGGCGGGACGGGAGGGTCGCGGCGGGCGGTGTGCTGGACGGGGTGGAGCACTTCGACGCCCGGTTCTTCGGCTACAGCCCGCGCGAGGCCGCGCTGCTCGACCCGCAGCAGCGGCTGTTCCTGGAGTGCTGCTGGCACGCGCTGGAGGACGCCGGGCACCGGGGCGGTCACGTCGGCGTGTTCGGCTCCGCGTCGATGAGCAGCTACCTGCTGCGGCACCTGCTGGGCAACCCGGCCGTGCCCGGTGGGTTGAGTCCGCTGGAACTGGTGCTGGGCAACGACAAGGACACCCTCGCCACCCGCGTCGCCTACCACCTGGGCCTCACCGGCCCGGCGATCAGCGTGCAGACGGCGTGCTCGTCGTCGCTGGTCGCGATCCACCTGGCGGTGCAGGCCCTGCTGGCCCGCGACTGCGACCTGGCCATCGCGGGCGGCGTGTCGGTGCGGCTGCCGCAGACCGAGGGCTACCGGCACCACGAGGGCAGCATCCTGTCGCCGGACGGCCGGTGCCTGCCCTTCGACGCCGACGCCCGGGGTGTGGTCGGCGGCAACGGGGTCGCGGCCGTGGTGCTGCGCCCGCTGGCCGACGCGCTGCGGGACGGCGATTTCGTGCACGCGGTGGTCAAGGGCACGTTCGTGAACAACGACGGCGCGGACAAGGTCGGCTTCACCGCGCCGGGGGTGACCGGACAGGCGGCGGTCGTCCGCGGTGCGCACGAGGTGTCCGAAGTGGACCCGGCGAGCATCGGCTACGTCGAGGCGCACGGCACCGGCACCGAGCTGGGCGACCCGATCGAGGTCGCGGGGTTGGTGCGCGGGTTCGCCTCGGTGCGGCCGTCGGTCGCCCTGGGCTCGGTGAAGGCGTTGGTGGGGCACCTGGACGCGGCGGCCGGCGTGACCGGGTTCGTCAAGGCCGCGCTGGCGGTGGAGCACGGCGTGCTGCCGCCCAGCCCGTACCTCCGCACCCCCAACCCGGACCTGGCCGGCACGCCGTTCACCGTGCACGCGGAGCCGCGGCCGTGGACCGACGAGGTGCGGCGGGCGGGCGTGAGCGCGTTCGGCATGGGCGGCACCAACGCGCACGCCGTGCTGGAGCAGCCACCCGCCGCGCCGGAGTCGGGTCCGTCGCGGTCGCACCAGCTGCTCGTGCTGTCGGCGACCACCCCCGAAGCCCTGGCGCAGGCCCGGACGCGGCTGGCCGACGCGCTGACGCCGGAGGTGCCGCTGGCCGACGTCGCGCACACGCTGCGGGTGGGCCGACGGGTGTTCCCGCACCGGCTGACGGTGGTGGCCGCCGACCACGCCGAGGCGGTGGCGCGGCTGCGCGACGAGGGGCCGGCGCGGACCGCCGAGCAGCGGGCCGGGCGGGTGCCGGTGGTGTTCCTGCTGCCCGGTCAGGGTTCGCAGTACGCGGGCATGGCGGCCGGGTTGTGGGCGGAACCGGTGTTCGCGGCCGCGTTCGAGGAGTGCGCGGCGGGCGCGGGGCTGAACCTGCGGTCGGTCGTCGAGTCCGGCGACGGGCTGGGCGACACCCGGTTCACCCAACCCGCGCTGTTCGCCGTGGAGTACGCGCTGGCGGCGCTGTGGGCGAGCTGGGGCGTGCGACCGGCGGCGATGGTCGGGCACAGCGTGGGCGAGTACGTGGCCGCGTGCCTGGCGGGCGTGATGGACGTGGCCGACGCGGCGGGACTGGTCGCGGCCAGGGGCGAGCTGATGGCGGGCGCGCCGCGCGGGTCGATGCTGTCCGTGCCGCTGCCGGCCGACGAGGTGGAGCTGTCCGGCGGGTTGGCGCTGGCCGCGGTGAACGCGCCGGGGTCGTGCGTGGTGGCCGGCCCGGACGACGAGGTCGCGGACCTGGTGGCGCGCCTGGAATCCCGCGGTGTCGCGCCACGTCGGCTGCACACCTCGCACGCGTTCCACTCCTCGATGCTGGACGGGGTGCTGCCCGCCTTCCGGGAGCGGGTCGCGGCGGTGCCGCTGCGCGCGCCGCGGGTGCCGTTCGCCTCCAACCTGACCGGCGGGTGGATCACCGACGCGCAGGCGACCGACCCGGACTACTGGGTGCGCCACGCCCGCGGGTCGGTGCTGTTCGGCGCGGGCCTGCGCACCGCGACCGCCGACGGCGCGGCGTTGCTGGAGGTGGGTCCCGGCAACGTGCTGGCGAGCCTGGCCCGGCAGCACGGCCTGGCGGCGGCCACGTCGTTGCGGCACGCGCGGGAGAACCGCGACGACGCCGAGACGATGGCGACCGCGCTGGGCGCGTTGTGGTTGGCGGGCGCGGAGGTCGACCTGGCGGCGCCGCACCGGGACGAGCGCCGCCGGCGGGTTCCGCTGCCCGGCTACCCGTTCGCCCGCACCCGGCACTGGATCGACCTGCCCGAGGGCACGACCGCGACGGGCACCGAGTCCATCGCGGTCGACGCGACGACCACGGTGACCATCGGGGTGCCGACGCCGGAGGGTGATCTCGGCGTCGTGCTCGCGGTGTGGCGGGAACTGCTGGGCGTGCCGGACATCGGCGCGCACGACGACTTCTTCGAACTGGGCGGCCATTCGCTGCTCGCCACGCAGGTGCTGTCCCGGTTGCGCGACGACCTCGCCGTGCCGCTGTCCGCCGGCGCGATCTTCGAGGCGCCCACGCCCGCCGGGTTGGCCGCCGTGATCGGGCGGGTGCGCGCGGAGCCGGTCGAGGACGCGCCGGACGCGGAGTTCGCCCGGTTGCTGGCCGAGGTACGCGGGCTCTCGCCCGAGCAGCTGCGCGCCGAGTTGGACCGCGAACGTCACGTCGAGGGGATTGCGCAGTCATGACCGACCTGACCGACCTCACCGAGGACCAGCGCCGGCTGCTGGCGTTGCGGCTCAACCGCGCCGAGCGCCCCGACGAGCCGTTGTCGGCCACCCAGGAGCAGCTGTGGTTCCTCGACCGGCTCGACCCGGGCGACCCGGCCTACGACGTGCCGTTCGGCCTGGAGCTGACCGGTCCGCTGGACGTGCCCGCGCTGCGTGCCGCGGTGGCCGCCGTGGTGGCCAGGCACCCGGCGTTGCGCACCACGTTCCTGGAGCGCGACGGCGAGTTGCGGCAACGGGTGCACGAGCGGGTCGAGGTGCCGGTGGCGTGGACCGACGTGTCCGATGTGGACGATCCGCGCGCCGCCGCGCGGGAGGTCGCCGCCGAGCACGCCCGGGCGGTGTTCGACCTGGCCGCCGGTCCGCTGATCGCGGTGCGGCTGGTGCGGATCGCGCCGCTGGAGCACCTGCTCCTGGTGACCGCGCACCACATCGTGTTCGACGCGACGTCGGCCGCCGTGTTCTGCCGCGACCTGGTGGCCTGCTATTCGGGCCGGGACCTCCCGCCCGCCGCCTCGTTCCCCCGGCACGTCGCCGCGGAGCGCCGCCGGCTGACCGACGAAGTATTGGCCGGGCACCTGGCGTACTGGCGGGAGAAGCTGGCCGGCTCGCCCACCACGTCGACCCTGCCGCCGGACCACGCCCGGCCGCCGGTGCAGACCCACCGCGGCGGTCGGCACGCGTTCACCGTGTCACGGGAGGTGACGGCGGCGCTCGCGGAGCGCGCGCGGTCGGCGGGCGTGACGCTGAACGCCGTGGTGGCGACCGGGTTCGGCGCGCTGCTGCGCCGGTTCACCGGGCAGGACCGGGTGCTCGTGGGCATGCCCGTCGCGGGGCGGCAGCGCAGCGACCTGGAGTCCGTGATCGGGTCGTTCGCGAACATGCTGGTGCTGCGGGTGGACCTGCCCGACGAGCCGATCCGCGACCTGCTGCGGCGGACGCACCGGGCCGTCGCCGAGGCGCACGTGCACCAGGACGCGCCGTACGCGCGGGTGGTGGAGGCCGTGGACCCGCCGCGCGACCCCGGGCACAACCCGTTGTTCCAGGCCATGTTGAGCCTGACCGACGCGCCGATCCGCACCGAGGAGGCGCGCGGCGTGGTGTTCACGCCGGTGGAGGTGGACAACGGGCTCACCGACTTCGACCTGTTCGTCGGATTGTCCACTGTGGATGGTGGGTTGCGCGGGGAGATCGGCTACAACGCCGACCTGTACCTGCCGGCCACGATCGCGGCGGTGGCCGAGGAGTTCGGCCGGATCCTGGAGTTGTCGGCGCGTGGCGCGGAACTGCCGGCGCGGGACCGGGTCACGGTCGCCTCGTCGTTCACGGCGGGTCCGCTGCGCGCGCCGCTGGAGCTGCTGACGGGCGTGCTGCGGCTGCCGCTGGACGTGGAACTCGCGCCGTACCACCAGGTCGTGCAGCACCTGTTGACCGGCGGCGGTGGCGGAGCGGCGGACGTGGTGCTGCTGCGCTGGGAGGACTGGCTTCGGCACGGGACCGCCGACCCCTGGCCCGACCTGGAGGCCGCGCTCACCGCGCACCGCCGGACGGCGACGACGCCGCTGCTGGTGGTCGTCTGCCCGCCCTCGCCCGCGGCGGCCCGGGACGTGGCGGAGTACGACGAGCGGCTGGCGGTGCTGGCGGACGCCTCGGACTTCACCGCGCTGTGGTGGACCGACCGCGCCGAGGACCTGCCGGTGGCGGAGTTGTTCGACCCGCAGGCGGACCGCCTGGGCCACGTCCCCTACACGCCGGAGTTCTTCGCCTCCTTGGCGTTGCTGCTCGTCGGGCACCTCGGCGCCGCCGGCACGCCCGGTTCGGACCCGGGTGAGCGCACGGGCGACGGGCCGAAGCCCGAAGGCGCGGGCGACGGTTCGGTTCTGGTCGAGCCTGCGCGTGGCGGGTCGAGTCCCGACGGATCGCCCGGCGACGGTTCGGGTCCGGTCGAGTGGGAGCTCGGCGGGTCGAGTTCCGGCGGGTCGGCCGGCGACGGTTCGAGTGCGATCGAGCAGGCGCGTGGTGGGGCGAGCCCCGATGGGTCGGCCGGTTCGGGTCCGGTCGGGCGGGAGGGTGGTTCCCGGGCCGGGCTCGAGGCGCGTGGGCTCGGGACGCCGGAGGCGGTGGTCGCGCGGCTCTCGGCGCGGCGGACGGCGTTGTCCACCGACGAACCCGCCGTCGCGGCGCGGACGCGGACCGAGCAGCGGTTGGCGGTGTTGTGGGCCGAGGAGCTCGGGGTGCCCGAGGTCGGTGTCACGCACGACTTCTTCGTGCTGGGCGGGCACTCCCTGCTCGCCACGCGGCTGCTCTCCCGGGTGCACGGCGAGTTCGGGGCGGACGTGTCGCTGCACGCCCTGTTCACCCACCCGACCGTCGAGGCGTTGGCGCGGGTGGTGGACGAGGTCGGCGCCGGCGGCGGGCGGACCATCGCGACCGCGCCCCGGGACGGCGACCTGCGGCCGTCGTCCACGCAGCGGCGGTTGTGGGCGATCGGGCAGTTGGGCGGTGACCCGACCCGGCACAACACGACGTTCGCCGCGGTGCTCACCGGCGAGCTGGACGTGACCGCGCTGCGGGCCGCGCTGGACGACGTCGTGGCGCGGCACGAGGTGTTGCGCACCACGTTCGCCGAGCGGGACGGGGTGCCGGTGATGGTCGTGCGCGACCGCGTCGATCCCTGGCTGGACGAGATCGACCTGCGCGACGAGACGCCGCGCGACCGGGCGGCCGAGGTGCGGCAGGAGATCCGGGCGCACGCGAAGCACCGGTACGACCTCGCCGAGGGTCCGCTGCTGCGGGTCCGGTTGCTGCGCACCGGCGACACCGAGCACCACCTGCTGGTCGGCATGCACCACGTGGTGTGCGACAACAGCTCGTGGGGCGTGCTGCTGTCCGAGCTGGCCGCCCGTTACGCCGGCCGCGACCTGCCGCCGCTCGACCTCCAGTTCGCGGACTTCGCGGCGTGGCAGCACGCACTGCTCGAGGGCGACGAGCTGCGACCGCACCTGGACTACTGGCGCGAGCGGTTGCGCGGCGCGCCCGCCACCACCGACATCGCCACCGACCGGCCGCGGCCCGCGGAGCGCACCGACAAGGCGGGCCGCAGCCGGACCCGGATCGACGGCGCCGCGGTGCGGGAACTCGCGCGCCAGGCCGGGATCACGCCGTTCACCGTGCTGCTGTCGGCGTACGCGGTGCTGCTGGCCGAGCGCGGCGCGGGACCGGACGTGGTGGTCGGCGTGCCGCAGGCCGGGCGCAACCGGCCGGAGCTCGAGCCGCTGATCGGGTGCTTCAGCGACCTGCTGCCGGTGCGGGTGGACCTGCGCGGCGCGTCGTTCCGGCAGGTGGCGCAGCGCGTGCACCGGTCGGTGGTCGAGTCCTACCGGCACCAGGACGCCCCGTTCGCGTCCATTGTGGACGCACTCGGGCACCGCCGCGGCGCGCACCACCCGGTGTTCCAGTGCGCGTTCAACCTGGCCGACCTGCCGGCGGAGGCGTTCACCTGGCCGGGGTTGGCCGTGCGGCAGGTGGACGTGCCGGCGGCGGGCATCGACTTCGACCTGTTCCTGAACCTGTCCTGGGAGGGCGACGAGCTGGACGCGGTGTTGGAGCACAGCTCCGACCTGTTCACCGCCGACGGCGGGCGCGACCTGCTGGAGGACTACGCGTCCCGGCTCGGCGAGCTGGTGGCCGCGCCGGACGTGCCGGTGGTGCTGGAGCCGGCCGAGGACGCGCCGGTCGTGCTGCGGGTCGCCTCGACGTGCCCGGTGGACGAGGCCTCGCCGGTGCTGCGGTGGTGGGAGGGCCGGTTGGGCCTGCGGGTCCGGCTCGCCGCGCTGCCGCCCGGCCAGGTGGTCCGGCCGTTGCTGGACCCCCACGCCGGCTTGGCCGACGGGGTGCCGGTGGTCGTGCTGCGGTGGCAGGACTACCTGCCGCCCGACCCGGCTCCGGGCGCGGTCGCCGGGTTCGAGGTGCGGTTCGCCCGGTTGTGCCGGGCGCTGCGCCGGTTCGCGGGCGACCTGACCGTGGTGGTCGTGCCGTCGGAGCCGACCTCGGCGCCGTGGCCGGGTGTGTTCGGGCACGCCACCGACCGGTTGCGCGCGCTTCCGGTGCGGGTGCTGGAGACCGACGACCCCGGCACCGCGCTGGCCCGGGTGGCGCACCGGCACGTGGCCCGGCCGGTGGACACCGTGGTGGTGGACCCGGCGCGGTTCCCCGGCGACCCGGTGCTGTTCACCCGCGACCAGCGCGCGCTCGGCCGGACCGTGGTGGAGCGCGGCGAGGGGTTCGTGGTCGACGTGCCGGACGTTCAGGCGCTCGACCACCTGTGGCCGCTCGACGAGCCCGGCCCCGGCGGTGACCTGGTGCTGCCGGCCGAGGTGATCGCGGAGATCGCGGGTCCGCTGCGCACCGCCGAGGGCGTCCGCCGGGCGATGACCGGCGCGCCGGCCGAGACCAAGCCGAAGCTGGCGCCGCGCACGGAGCGGGAACGCGCGCTCGCCGACGTGTGGCGGGAAGTGCTGCACGTGTCGGAGATCGGCGTGCACGACGACTTCTTCGAGCTGGGCGGCGACTCGATGGCGCTGATCCAGGCGGCGGCCCTGGTCAGCCGCGGCGACTGGGCGATCACGCCGCGCGAGCTGGCCGCCATGCCGACCATCGCCGAGCTGTGCGCGGCGGAACCGGTCGCGGTGACCGCCGAGCAGGGCGAGGTGACCGGCGAGTTCCCGCCGACCGGCGCGCAACGCTGGTTCCTCGACCTCCTGGCGCCCACGATGGCCGCGCCCGAGCACTTCAACCACCCCTATTACCTGGTGCTGCGCCGCGACGTGCCGGTCGAGCACCTGGCGCGGGCCGCGGCGGCGCTGACCGACCACCACGACGCGCTGCGGCTGCGGTTCGAGCGCACCGAGGACGGCTGGACCGCGGCGCACGGCCCGGCGGGGGAGGTCGCGTTCGAGTCGCACCGGGTCGGCACGGCGCACGCCGTCCCGCCGGTGCTGGCGCGGGTGCAGGAGAGCCTGCGGCTGGCCGGACCGCTGACCCGGTTCGTCCACTTCGGACTGGACGACGAGCCGGACCGGGTCCTCGTGGTGTGCCACCACCTCGTCACCGACGGCGTGTCGCGCAACCTGCTGCTGGAGGACTTCCAGCTCGTGCTCCGGCAGCTGGAGGCGGGCGGCGAACCGGTGCTGCCGGCCAAGACCACGTCCTACCGGGACTGGGCGCGGCTGCTGCACGAGTACGGCGCCGGCGAGGAGGTGGCGGCCGAACTGCCGTTCTGGTTGGCCCAGGCGCCCGGCGCCGAGCGGCTGCCCGTCGACCTGGACGGCGAGGCCACGTTCGGCACGCTGGACACCGCGGGCGTGGTGCTCGACTCGGAGGTGACGGCGGCGCTGCGCGAGGAGGCGCGGCGGCGCGGCGTCGGGTTGAGCGACCTGCTGGTGTGGGCGGCCGTGCGACTGGCCACCGACGGGACGGACCACACCGAGTGGACCATCGCCACCACCGGCCACGGCCGGCAGGCGCTGTCCGACGACGTGGACCTGTCCCGCACGCTCGGCTGGTTCCAGGTGCTCTACCCGGTGCGGCTGCCCGCCGGCACGCCGGAGGAGGTCGCGGCGCGGTTGCGCGAGGTGCCGCGCGGCGGTGTCGGGCACAGCCTGCTGCGCGCGGGCCACCCCGACCCCGCGGTGCGGGACCGGCTGTCCGTCGCGCCGCAGCTGACCGTGAACTACATGGGCGCCTTCGGCTTCGAGGACGTGTCGGCGGCGGACGAGCTGTTCGAGGTCTGCCGGGACGACCTCGGCGCCGTGCAGGACCCGTCGGGCCGGTGGCCGTACCGGCTCGACGTGGTGGGGACGCTCGTCGGCGAACGGCTGCGGGTGGACGTCAACTACGGCACGCAGGTGTACCGCAGGGCCGCGGTCGAGCGACTGCTCGGCCGCGTCGAGGGGCTGCTCGTCGCCCTGACGAATCGGAAGGGATGAGATGACCGTGGTGAAACGCCCCTCGG
The DNA here is from genome assembly GCF_040642015.1 of Actinosynnema sp. NPDC020468. Taxonomy (NCBI): domain Bacteria; kingdom Bacillati; phylum Actinomycetota; class Actinomycetes; order Pseudonocardiales; family Pseudonocardiaceae; genus Actinosynnema; species Actinosynnema sp. NPDC020468. The sequence continues at coordinate 23,867 of NZ_JBFAEO010000037.1, read as the reverse complement.
GATTCGGCGCTTTCACGGTGATGTGGGCCGGGCAGTTGCTGTCGGCCCTCGGCACCCGCATGACGAACTTCGCCCTGAGCATCTGGGTGTGGCAGCAGACCGGGTCCGCCACCGACCTCTCGCTGATGATGTTCTTCGCGTTCGGCGCGACCGTGCTGTTCAGCCCGATCGCGGGCAGCCTGGTCGACCGCTGGAGCAGACGGCTGACGATCGTGCTGAGCGACGTCGGCTCGGCGGTGGCCACCTTCGCGTTGCTGGCCATGTTCCTCACCGGCGACGTGCAGCTGTGGCAGCTCTACGTGGTGAACCTGGCGACCGGCGCGTTCCTGGCGTTCCAGGCGCCCGCCTACTCGTCGGCGATCACCGTGATGATGGACAAGGGCCGCTACACCAGGGCCAACGCCATGATGTGGGCGGTGCGCACGCTGCCGGTGATCTTCGCGCCCGCGTTCGCCGCGACGCTGCTCGGCTTCACCGGCGTGAAGCTGATCCTGCTGCTGGACGGGTTGTCGTTCGTGATCGCGATCGGCGCGGTGTTCCTGGTGTCGATACCGGCGATCCCGAAGGCGGACGGTCCGCGCGCGAGCCTGTGGTCGGACAGCGTCTACGGGTTCAAGTACATCCTGGCCAGACCCGGGTTGGTGGGGCTCGAGATCGTGCTGTTCACCATCGGCCTGTTCGCCGCCATCGGGTTCGCGATGCTGGTGCCGCTGGTACTGGCGCGCACCGGCGGCAGCGAGGCGTCGATGGGCGTCGTGCAGTCCGTCGGCGCGTTCGGCGGTGTGCTGGGCGGCGTGCTGCTGGGCGCGTTGAAGCCGCCCAAGAAGAAGATCACCTGGGTGCTGACGGCGATCCTCGGCTTCTCCATCCTGGGCCGCGTCGTCTACGGCGTGGGCGACAGCGTGGTGGCGTGGTCGGCCGGGTTGTTCTTCACCCACCTGTTCATCCCGTTCATCGACGGCGTCGGCCAGACCATCTGGCAGGAGAAGGTCGCGCCCGCCGTGCAGGGCCGGGTGTTCGCGGCGCGGCAGTTCCTGGAGAACCTGGCCATCCCGATCGGCCTGCTGGTCGCGGGACCGGTGGCGGACACCGTGTTCGAGCCCGCGATGCGCGAGGGCGGTCCGCTCGCCGACGAGTTCGGCTGGCTGGTCGGCACCGGTCCGGGCGCGGGCATGGGGCTGCTGTGCGTGCTGGTGGGCGTGCTCGGCATCGCCCTGGCCGCGTGGGGCTTCGCCAGCCGCACCATCCGCGACGTCGAGATCGACCTGCCCGACCACGACGCGACCGACGGCCCGATCGCCGCGTCGGCCGCCGTGCCGACCGACGACGCGGTGCAGGCGACCGCCGACCACCCGCAGCCGGCCGCGAAGACCGCGGTGCCGGTCAACGACTGAGGGGGAGCACGTGGAGACGTCGAGACAACCGCGCTACCGCGTCGTGGTCAACGACGAGGAGCAGTACGCGCTGTGGCCCGAGCACAAGGACGCCGCGCCCGGCTGGCGGGACACCGGCGTGGCGGGCGACCGGGAGGCGTGCCTCGCGCACGTGTCCGAGGTGTGGACCGACATGCGGCCCAAGTCGTTGCGGGGCACGTCGTGAGCGCGGACTTCGAGGCCGTCGTGGCGGGCGTGCTGGAGGTCGCGCCCGCCGAGGTCACCGACGACGCGACCCAGGACACGCTGCCCAGCTGGACCAGCATGCGGCACATCCAGCTGGTGGTGACGCTGGAGGAGGCGTTCGGCCTCGCGTTCGACTACGGCGAGATCCGGGACACCCGCTCGGTGGGCGCGCTGCGCGGCCTGCTGCGGGCGAAGGGGGTGCTGGTCTAGATGGCCGCCGTCGTCGGTGACCTGCCGGGCGTGCGCGCCCGCTGGCAGGAGGTCGTCCGGGAACAGCCCGCGGCCGTGGTGCGGATCTCGTTGCTCGCCAGCTACACGATCGACCCGGTGCTGCCCTACCTCGGGGTGGCGCTGCACGACGCGGGCCTGCCGATGGACGCGCACGTCGGCCCCTACAACCAGATCGTCCAGCAGTGCCTGGACGACGCGTCGCCGAGCGCGCGGCACCGGCCGGACGTGCTGGTGGTCGCGCCGAGGTTCGAGGAGTTGGGCGAGGAGTCCGGGCACGCCTCGGGGTTGCGCGCGGCGGTGGACGCGGCCGACGGCGCGGCGTCCCGGTGGGGCGCGCTGCTGGTGGTCGTGCTGCCGCCGCTGCCCACCCGGCGGTCGGCGCTCGCCGAGGGGTTGCCGCAACCCGCCGTGGCGGCGCGGGAGGCCGAGCGGGCCAGGCTCGCGGCCCGGCCGGACGTGCTCGTGGTCGACGGCGAGCAGGCCGTCCGCGCGGTCGGCTCGCGGCAGGCGCACCACGAGGCGCTGTTCCGGTTCGCCAAGGTGCCCTACGTGGAGCAGGTGTTCGCCGAGTTGGCCTCGCGGCTGGCCAAGGCGGTCAAGGCGGTGTTCGGCGCGACGCCGCGCGCGGTCGTGGTCGACGCGGCCGCGCCGGGTGTCGAGGACCTCGTGGACGACCTGAGGTTGTTGCGGGGCCTGGGAGTCCGCGTCGCGCTCACCGACCGGGTGGACGCGCTGCTCGACGTGGTCGACGGGTGGAGCTCGGCCGAGCCGGACGTGCGGGACGCGTCCGACCTCGACCGGCTCGGGGTGTTCGACCGGCTGCCCGCCGTGCCGCCGGAACGCGTCGACCCGGTCGGACCGGTGTCCGACGGGGTGTCGCTCGCGGACTTCGTGGCGGGCCTGGACGTCCGGGTGACCTGCGAGCCGGTCGGCCCGGACACCGCGGAGAAGGTCGCGGAGGTGGTGGGACGGGCCAAGGACTTCACCCTCGGTGGTGCCCCCGACCTCGCCGACCCGACCCGGATCGTGCTGGCCGTGCGGGTGGCCGACCGGTTGGGCGACTACGGCGTCAGCGGCGCGATCGGGTTGCGGCGCGAGGGCGAGGACTGGGCGGTGGACGTGTTCTCGCTGTCCTGCCCGGTGCTGGGCAAGGGGGTCGAGGACCGGGTGGTGGCCGAGATCCTGGCCACCACCGGCGGCCGGGTGGTGTTCCGGCACGAGCGCACCCCGCACAACGACGTGGCGACGCGGTTCCTGGACCGCACCGACCTGAGCGTGGAGGAGCGGTGACGGCGTTCGGCGTGGTGGCACTGGCGCACGTGCTGGGCGAGCCGGTGGACGTGGCGGAGGTGGTCGAGGACTTCACCGCCGACGTGGACCGGGTGCTCGGCTGGGGTTACCGCACGTTCCACCGCGCGCCCGACGGTGTCGGCCTGACCGACCTCGCCGTGGCGGCGGCGGCGAAGGCGCTGGACGAGGCCGGGGTGGACGCGGCGGAGGTGGACCTGGTGGTGCTGGCCATGTCCGACCTGGCCGAGCACCTGTACTGGGACCCGGCCGCCGCCACCGCCGCGCGGGTCGGCGCCACGGGCGCGGAGGCCGTGCTGCTGACCCAGGCGTGCGGCGGCGGCGTGGCGGCGTTCGACGTGGTGGCGGGCAAGTTCGCCACCCACCCCGGCTACCGGACCGCGCTGATCGTGGGCGCGAACCGGGTCGCCGAGCCCTACTGGAACCGGATGGAGATCAACACCAGCGTGTTCTCCGACGGCGCGGCGGCGGCCGTGGTGCGCCGGGACCACGGGTCGTGCCGCTGGCTCACCACCGAGATCGTCACCGACGGCCGGTACGCGGACTTCATGCGGATGGAGGTCGGCGGCGCGAAGGACCCGTTCACCGGGCACGGTCCGGTCGCGGTGAAACCGCCCGCCCAGCGGCTGGCGGAGTTCTTCGAGGGCGACGTGCGGCGGATGTTCGAGTTCGTCGCCACCATCCGGGCCCGCAACCACGACATCGTGCGCCGGGCGTGCGCGCGGATCGGCGTGACGCCGGACGACCTCGCCCGGCTGATCCACTTCAACGACAACGTCGCGGCCATCGCGGAACTGGCCAAGGACCTGGGTTTCGGGCCGGCGCGCACGAACGTCGACCTGGCCGTCGCGCACGGCCACGTGGGCTGCGCCGACCAGCTGCTGTCCCTGGAGCACCACCTCGCCGCGGGCGACCTCGCCGAGGGCGATCTCGTGGCACTGACGAGCACGGCCAGCGGGATGCACTGGCTGTGCACCCTGCTCGCGGTCTGACCGGCGAAGGGAACTGGGGGAACGATGCAAGCGCACGAACTGCTCGCCCGCGTCCGCGCGGCGGCGCTGCCCGACGCGGAGCCGGACCTCGCGCTGCCCGGGGACCTGGTGGCGGCGGGGGAGATCCCGGTGCTGCTGGAGGCGGGCCGGCTGCTGGAGCGGGTGCCGGGACCGGCGGTGGGCGCGACGCGCGCGCTCAAGGTCGCGATCACCGGCACGTTCACCGCGGCCGGCGTCGCGCCGCTGCTGCGGATCGCCTTGCTGCGCCACGGGATCGCGGCCGAGATCCGGGTGTCCGGGTTCGATCGGCTGGTGGCCGACCTGGCCGACCCGGACGCGCTGGCCGCGTTCGCGCCGGACGTCGTGCTGTGCCTGCTGCACGACGGCTGGCTGGTGCCGGAGGGCTGGGACCCGACGGACCTCGACGCGCTCGGCGGGCACCTGCACGCCAGGGTGGCGCTGCTGGAGGGCGCGCTCGCCGGGTACGGCGGCACGGTCCTGGTGCACACGGTGCCGCTCTCGCCCGCCGAGCACCGGGGCGTGGTCGCGTTCGACGCCCGCGCCGCGCTGGGCAGGCTGTGGCGGGAGGTGAACTCCGAGCTGCTCGCGCTGGCCGAGCGGTACCCGCACGTGCACGCCCTCGACCTGGAGGCGTTGCTGGTGGGCGAACCCGTGCCGGTGCGCGACGAGCGGCTCTACCGGTTCGCCACGTCCGCGTGGACGCCCGCCGTGGAACTGCTCTACGCCCGGCAGGCGGCCAACTTCGGCCGCGCCGTGCTGGGCAAGGCGAAGAAGGTCCTGGTGCTGGACCTGGACAACACGCTCTGGGGCGGTGTCGTCGGCGACGACGGCCCGGAGGGCGTCAAGGTGGGCGGCGGCTACCCCGGCAACTGCTTCAGCGAACTCCAGCGCCGGGCCGTCGCGCTGCGCCGGCAGGGCGTGCTGCTGGCGCTGTGCAGCAAGAACGACCCCGACCTGGTGGACCGGGTGCTCGCCACCCACCCCGACCTCGACCTGCGGGACGAGGACTTGGCCGCCAAGGCGGTGAACTGGGAGCCGAAGGACCTCAACCTCCGGCGGCTCGCCGAGCAGCTCAACCTGGGCCTGGACGCGTTCGTGTTCGCCGACGACAGCGCGTTCGAGGTCGGCCTGGTGCGCGGCTCGCTGCCCGGGGTGAGCACGGTGCACCTGGACGGCGACCCGGCCGAGCACGTGCGGAAAGTGTTGGCGGACGGCCACTTCGACGTGCTCACCACGACCGCGACGGACCGGGAGCGCACCGCGCTCTACCGGGCGCGGGCGCAGCGGGAACGGGCCGTGTCGGCGTTCGCCACGCCCGAGGAGTACCTGCGCAGCCTGGACATCCGGGTCGCGGTGCGCGAGGTGGACGAGTTCGCCCTGCCCCGGCTGGTGCAGCTGGGCGGTCGCACCAACCAGTTCACCATGACCGGCACGCCGCACACCGAGGCGCGCACCCGGGCGATGGCCGACTCGCCGGACCACCTGGCGCTGGTGTTCGAGGTGTCCGACCGGTTCGGCCGGGAGGGGATCGTCGGCGGGGTGTGGGTCGCGAAGGGCGACCGCGCGTGGGTCGTGGAGAACTTCGTCATGAGCTGCCGGGTGTTCTCCCGGGGCGTCGAGCACACCGTGCTCCAGCACGTCGCGGACCTGGCGGCGGACGCGGGCGCGGTGGTGCTGGCGGCGGACTTCCGGGCGACCGGCCGCAACGGCCCGGCCGCCGCGTTCTACCCCGCCGTCGGCTTCACCGCCGTCGGCGACCGGCACGAGCTCCCGCTCGTGCCGCGGCCCCGGATCAGTCCGCAGTGGACTGTTCTCGACGTGGGAGGAGCACCCGTCGATGTCTGACGTGCACGACGGTGTCGTGGAGCTGATCGGGCGGGTGACCGACCTGCCGGCGGACCGGCTCGGCGCGGACGTCCGGTTCGCCGACCTGGGCGACTGGACGAGCTACACCGCGCTGCGGCTGCTCACCGCGCTGGAGGACCGGTTCGGCGTGCGGCTGGACCTGGAGCGGTACTTCGCGGTGCACGACGTCGGCGGCCTGGTCGCCGAGGTGTCCCGGGCGGCGGGGGTGACGACGTGATCCTCGCCGACGAGGACCTGGCCCTGCTGCTGCTGATCCGGCACTTCGAGCGCAACCTGCTCGAGCTGTTCGACCAGGGCAGGCTCAACGGCACCACGCACACGTGCCTCGGCCAGGAGCACGTGCCGGTCGCCCTGCGCACCCTGCTCGGCGAGCGCGACCACGTGTTCAGCAACCACCGCGGCCACGGCCACTACCTGGCCCGGTTCGACGACCCGGAGGGGTTGCTGGCCGAGATCATGGGCCGCGAGGGCGCGGTGTGCCGCGGCGTGGGCGGCAGCCAGCACATCCTGCGCGGCCGGTACCTGTCCACCGGCGTGCAGGGGCAGAGCCTGCCCGTCGCGGTGGGCGTGGCACTGCGGTTGCGCCGCCGGGAACCGGGTGCGGTGGCCGCCGTGCACGTCGGCGACGGCACGTGGGGCGAGGGCTCGGTGTACGAGGCGCTGAACATGGCGTCGCTGTGGCGCGCGCCGGTCGTGGTGCTGGTGGAGAACAACGGCATCGCGCAGTCGACGCCGACCTCTGCCCAGCTCGCGGGCACCATCGCGGACCGGGCACACGCGTTCGGCGTGTCGCACCACCGCACCGACCTGGTGGACGTGGAGGAGTTGCGGGCCGAGTTGGAGCCGCTGTTCTGCGCGGTCCGCGCGGGTGGCGCGCCGCTGGTCGTGGAGTTCACGACGCACCGGCTCGGCCCGCACAGCAAGGGCGACGACACCCGGCCGGCCGAGGACGTCGCGCTCGCCGGGAGCCACGACTGGCTCCCGCGCGTCGCGGACGCCCTGGGCGCCCGCTTCCTGGCCGAGGACGAGCGGCAGCGCGCCCGCGTCGAGGCGATCACCCGGGACGTGCTGGCCCGTCCCCTGTCCACCTGGGAGGTGGCATGACCGGAGTGCTGACCCGCACGGAGCGGGTGGCGGAGAACCTGAACTCCGCGCTGCACGGCCTGTTGGAGGCCGACCCGTCGGCGTACGTGCTCGGCGAGGACCTCGCCGATCCCTACGGCGGCGCGTTCAAGGTGACCAGGGGGTTGTCGACCCGGTTCCCGGACCGGGTGCTGTCCACCCCGCTGAGCGAGAGCGGCATCGTCGGCGTGGCGGGCGGGCTGGCGCTGGCCGGCGACACCGCCGTCGTGGAGATCATGTTCAGCGACTTCGTGGCGCTGGCGTTCGACCAGATCCTCAACTTCGCCACCAAGTCGGTGTCGATGTACGGCACGCGGGTGCCGATGCGGCTGGTCGTGCGCTGCCCCACCGGCGGCGGTCGCAGCTACGGGCCGACGCACAGCCAGAGCCTCCAGAAGCACTTCGTGGGCATCGCGCACCTGTCGCTGTTCGAGACCTCGCCGTTCCGGGACAACGCCGAGGTGCTCGCGGAGGCGCTCGCGACCGGCGAGCCGTCGGTGCTGTTCGAGGACAAGGTGCTCTACGCGCAGCGGATGTTCCGCGACGGCGTGGTGGACGACGTGCTGCGCTACGACGTGCTGCCCGACGGCACGGCGCGGGTGTTCGTCGACGACCCGGACGAGTACGACTGCGTCCTGGTCGCGCCCGGCGGCGTGGCGGCCCGCGCGCTGGCCGCCGCCCGGTCGCTGCTGATGGAGGACGAGATCACCTGCCTGGTGCTCGTGCCGTCGAGGCTGTACCCGTTCACCGCGCCCGTGCCGCGGGCCCGGTTCGTCTGCGTGGTCGAGGAGGGCACCGCGGGCGGCACCTGGGGCGCCGAGGTCGCGCACCGCCTGCACGCCACCATGTGGGGCTCGCTCGCCGCGCCCGTCCGACTGGTGCACTCGGCCGCCGCGATCGTGCCGACCGCGCCGCACCTGGAGCGCCGGGTGCTGGTGCAGGCGGCCGACGTCCAGCGGGCCGTGAAGGAGTTGGTGACCGGTGCCTGAGCTGGTGGTGCCCAAGCTGAACAACAACGACGACTGCTACACCCTGGTGGAGTGGCTGGTCGAGGACGGCTGCGCGGTGCGGGCGGGCGACCCGGTGGCCGTGGTCGAAACCTCCAAGGCCGCGACCGACCTGGAGGTCGAGCACTCCGGCGTGCTGCACCGCGAGATCCCGCTGCTCGCCGAGTGCCGGTTCGGCGACGTGATCGCCCGCCTGTTCGCCACGGAGGAGGAGCGGCAGGCGTTCCTGGCCACCCGGACGCCGGTCGCGGAGCCGACCGAGGACGTCGTGATCACCAACTCGGCCCGGGAGGCGGCGGAGCGGCTGGGCGTGCCGTGGGAAAGCCTGCGCGCCCTGGGCCGCAAGGTGGTGAAGGCGGCGGACGTCGAGGCGCTGGCGTCGACGGACGTGGTGACCCTGTCCCGCTCCCAACGCGCCGTGGCCGCCGTGGTGACCGCCACCCACCACGAGGTCCCGGCCGCGCTGGCGGTGGTGAAGGTGCACGTCGACGCGGCCCTGCGCCGGGCCCGCACCCTGACCAGGGAGACGAAGGTCCTGGTGGGCCTGCCGGAACTGCTGATCACCGCCGTGGCGGCGAGGCGCGCCGACTTCCCGCTGTTCTTCGCCACCCGCCTGGACGACCGCACGGCCCGCCTGGCGTCGTCGTCGGACGTGGGTGTGACGGTGGACGTGGGAACCGGCCTGTTCGTCCCGGTGGTGCGCGCGGCCGACACCCTCGCCCCACCCGTCGTCGCCGACACCCTGATGACGTTCCGCGAACGCGCCGCGTCCGACGCGTTCGACCCGGCGGACCTGACGGGCGCCAACATCATGGTGTCCCTGCACACCGACCAGGACGTCCTCCTCGCCGCCCCGATCGTCTTCCCGGGCCACGCGTGCGTGGTGTGCCTGGCGGGCGTGGCGCACGAGTTGGTCCTGGACGACGCGGGCGACGTGGTGGCGCGCCGGGTGGTGAACCTGTCCCTGGTCTACGACCACCGCCTGGTGAACGGCCGCGAGGCGGTGGCCTTCCTCAAGGCGGTCAAGGAGGAGTTGGAGGAGGGGTGAGCGGTGTGGCCGCGGTCGGCCCTAGCACCCGGGCGCGTCGCGTCGTCGCGGCACCCCGGGAGCGGGTGTGCGAGTCTGGCCGGGCACGCTGTGCACCCGGCCCTGTCGTCCCCACGGGGGTCCGCACACCCACTACCGAGGATCGACACACATGACACTGCCCTACGGGCGCGACGACGACTCGGCCGCGTACCACTACATCAACGCGGCGTTGCGGGGTCGGGACGCCGAGGCCTGGCGGCTGTTGGCGGCCGACAGCCACGTCGAGCAGACCGATCGGGTGTTGCGGGCCATGCTCGATCGGATCGCGGTGGCGCGGACGCACCGGACGGCGGAGCGGGCGACCGCTCGGGCCCGGGCCGCGGCCGGGGAGATCACGCAGGCGGAGTACCAGCGCGACGCGGCGGAGGACGCCACCAAGGCTTCGAAGACCGCGCACTTCGAGACGTTGCTGCGGGAGCACCACCGGCAGATCGCGCAGGCGGCGCGGCGGTTGCGCGGGGACGACGTGCGGGACGAGTTGACGGACCTGGTGCTCGCGCTGGGTGCGGCCGTCGACGCCCACCGGTCCGCCGTGCTGGCCGCGGGCTACGAGCCGACCCCCGCCGACGAGGCGTTGTGGGCGCGGCTCGGCGAGTTGGACGTGCCGGACACCGACGAGGGGCGCACCTCGGTCGAGGACCTGGTGCGGCGGCACGCGGAGCGGCAGGACGACCTCGGGCGGGTGTTGGCCGGGATCATCCTGGACGTGGCCGGCGCCGCCACCTCCGTGCCGCGGTCGGCGTTGCTGACCGAGTGGAAGAAGACGGTCGCGCCGACGTTGGCGCCCGAGCAGAAGACCGAGTTCGCGGCCAAGGGCAAGGGATCGCTCGCGACCGAGCGGCTCCGCAAGACCATGGGGCACTTGGAGCGCAAGGGTTTGGTCAAGCGCTCGCCGGACGGTCAGCGCCTGGACCTGCTCGACCGGGCCGGGTTGGCGGACGTGGCCGACGGGCGGGAGTGAGCCCCTTGGGGTCCATTGTGGACTGACGGGGTGATTCTGCCCGGTTTTGCCGAAACCGCCAGAAGAGGTGCGAGGTCGGGTCGCGGGCGCGACTCTGGTGCGCGTTGCCGCGCCGAGGAGGACCCGTCATGCCGTCGCCCCGCACCCGCCGTCGGCGGGACACCCCGCCACCGCGCACCGGACCCGCGGAGGTGGACGTGCTGCGCGGGTTCCTCGACCACCTGCGCGCTGCGGTCGTCGCGAAGGTGGAGGGGGTGCCCGAGCCCCTGGTCCGGACGGCCGTCGTGCCGTCGGGTACCTCGCTGCTCGGCCTCGTCCGCCACCTCGCGCACGTGGAGCGGTTCACGTTCCTCGGTGAGGAGGTGGACGACTGGCCCGCCACGTTCCGGCCCCGGCCGGACGAGACGGTCGGCTCGCTGCTCGCCGACTACCGCGACGCGATCGACCGGGCGAACGCGGTCCTCGACGCGTGCGTCGACCTCACCGAGCCGGTGGCCCGGCGCGGACGGCCGTCGACGCGGTGGGCACTGGTCCACATGATCGAGGAGACCGGCCGACACGCCGGCCACGCCGACATCCTCCGCGAACTGATCGACGGCTCCACGGGCCGCTGAGCCCCACCTCCGCGACCGCCCCCAGACGCGCTCGCACCTGGCCAGGCCTGGGCTTTCACTCCGGCGGTGCCCTGTCCGGCCCGACCCACCGCACTGCGTCCAAGTGCCAGATTTCGCGCAAGCAGGACACCCACACCGGCCCGGCTCACCCAAAACCGCCGCCGAAGCGCCCCCACAGTCCCCTGGACACCCCACACGGCCTAGCTCACCCGAAGCGCCAAATCGCGCCCGCCCACTCCGTGACGTCCATGGCGGCCTGCGGCCCTGCCTTCCCACCATCGCGGCCTTGTTGGCGCGGGCACAGGTGTGGCCATAAAGGTTGAATCGTTCAACCAGAGTATTGTTGAACAATACGGTCGCCCCATCGTTCAACAATCCCCTCGATCGCCTGTCCGCAGCCACGCGTGGGGTGATCGTTGAATTGTCGGATCGCTCGATTGTTGAACAATAAGCCGGTTGCCCGACAGCAGTTGGGGCGATTCGGGCAAGCCTGGACGCAGATTGTTGGATCGTCGGATTGTTGAACGATAGCCATGGCCGGGCCGACCGGTGGGCGCCAGGGCGAGGCAGCGGACGTTGCGCGACATGGCAGAGGTGGGGCAGGCGAGGCACGACATGGCAGCGCGGGGCGGGCAGGGCAGGGCGGGGCACGACGGGGCACGGCAGGGCGGGGCGGGGCACGACGGGGGGGTGGGCTGGGGCGAGGGTGCTGTGGGGCTGGAGGTAAGGCGGGGCGCGGCGGCTTGGGGCACGGCGGAGCAAAGCGGACTGGGTATGGCGCGGCAAGGTGGGGGCGCGGCGGGGTAGGAGGTAAGGCGGGGCTGGGCAGCGCGGGGTAGGGCAAGGGGTGAGTTAAGGCAGGGAACATGCACCGCCGCGAAGGGCAGGGGCAGGGCGGTGGCGGGCAGGGTGCGGCTCGGCTGGGTGTGGTGGGGCTGGGTGTGGTTGGGGCTGGGCAAAGCAGATCGGGCGCTGCGGGGCAGGGTGCGGCTGGGTTGTGGCGGGGCTTGGCAGAGCGGAGCGGGGCGGGGTGAGGCGGAGCGGAGCGGGGTGAGGCGGGGTGAGGCGGGGCGGGGCGGGGCGGGGTGAGGCGGTAGCGCGGCAGGGTGCGGCTGGGCAGGGTGGGGCTGAACAAGGTGGGGTTGGGCGAAGCCGGGCAGCGGTGCTGCGGGCCGCGGCGGGGCTGGGCGGGGTGAGGCGGAGCGGCGCTGCGGGGCTGGGCGGGGCGGCGGCGCTGCGGGGCGGGGTAGGTGGAGGTGCGGTGGAGTGGGAGTGGGGTCAGGGGTGGGGTGGGGGGAGTTCCAGTTCGCAGGCTTGGCCCAGGCGTAGTAGCAGGTCCTCCTCGAGCGGGCGGCCCATGAGTTGTAGGCCGATGGGGAGGCCTGCGTGGTCGCGGCCGATCGGTACGGTCAGGGCCGGTACGCCCGTGATGTCGGCCGGGGTCGACAGTCGGGCGTGGGCCTCGGACACGGTTTCGGCGAAATCGTCCGGCCAGGTCACGTCGGTGTGCCCGATCGGTGTCGCGGTGATCGGTGTCGTCGGCGCGACGAGGACGTCCACCGTTTCCATCAGGCACAACCACTCCCGGCGCAGGAGGGTGCGGGCCCGGCGTGCCCGCAGGTAGTCGGCGGCCGACACCAGTGCGCCCACCTCCAGCAGCACCCGCACCTCCGGCGAGTACAGCTCGGGCGCGCCGAGCAACGTCCGCTCGTGGTACGCGGTGGCCTCCGGGACCATCAGCCCCCAGTGGATCGGGCGGAAGTAGCGGGTCATCGGGATGTCCACGTCGACCAGCCGCGCGCCGAGCGACTCCAGCAGCGCGATCGCCATCCGCACGGCGCCCTCCACCTCGGGGTCGACCTGGTCGAAGTAGTGGTCGCGCGGCACCCCCACCCGCAACCCGGTGATCTTCCGGTCCACAGTGGACAGTTCCTGCCCGGTCAGCACCGGCAACACCAGCGCGGCGTCGGCGACGGTGCGGGTGAGCGGGCCGACGTGGTCCAGCGACCAGGACAGCGGCACGACGCCGTCGCGCGGCACGAGGTCGTAGGTCGGTTTGAGGCCGACGACGCCGTTGAGCGCGGCCGGCACCCGGATCGAGCCGCCGGTGTCCGTGCCCAGGGCGAACGTCGCGGCGCCGGCCGCCACCGCGACCGCCGATCCGCCGCTCGACCCGCCCGCGATCCGGTCGGCCCGACGGGCGTTGGCGGTTTGCGGGGTGATCAGGCCGCAGGCGAACTCGTGCGTGTGGGTTTTCCCGACCAGCACCGCGCCCGCCGCCGCCAACCGCGCCGCCACCGTGCTGTCGACCTCGGCCACGTGGTCGGCCCGCACCCGCGAACTGGCCGTCGTCGGCAACCCGGCGACGTCGATCAGGTCCTTGAGCGCCATCGGAATCCCGTGCAGCGGACCGCGCCACCGCCCGGCGACGATCTCCTGCTCGGCCCGCCGCGCCGCCGCGAGCGCCCGTTCCGCCGTCACGGTGACGTAGGCGTTGAGCGGTGCGACGGAGGCCACCCGCGCCAGCACCGACTCCACCAGCTCGACCGGCGACAACTCCCGCCGCCGCACCGCGTCCGACGCCGCCACCAGGGTCAGCTCACAGGGAAGCATCGACGTCCTCCGGGGTGGTGTCGCCGAAGTCGAGTTCGCGCAGCACGGCGACGACGGAGTGCAGGCGCGCGGCGACGGCGGCCACCGCGTCGTGCCGGTCGGGGGACAACGGCAAACCCGCGTGGGCGGCCCAGCGGGCCACCTCGGCCGGGGTGAGGGGTTGCGACACGGTACCTCCGGTCAGTGCTCGGACGACCACCTCAGGCTGCCGGACGCGAGCGGCGGAGGCGGACGAAGTCTGCGGCCACGTAGGCGAGACCGGCGGCGGCGACGAGCGCGGCGAGGGCCGGGTGCATGTCCTTGGAGAGGCTCGGCGCGCGGTCGGGACCGATGGCCCACAGGGCGAGCGGGAGCGCGTAGGCGGTGGTCAGGAGCACGGCCCAGCCGCGCAACGCGCGCAGCCGCCCGGTGCGCAGGGTCCCGATCAGCACGACCGCCACCGGCACGACGGCGATCATCGCGAACTGGCCGACGACGAACACGGGTACGGCCCAGGCGGACACCAGCACGGGCAGCGGCGCCCGTCGGACGGCGGGATCGGTGGACGTGGACATGGTGCCCTCCTGTCGGCGTGGGGATGTCGTGCCGCCACCCTCCCTCCCCGGGACCGCGCTTCGCGTCGGTGCCGATCACCTATCCCACGGCCCGGCGCGACCCGGCGACCGGACACCGGGCCGGGCGCCCGCCGTCGCGGATCCGAACCACGTCCGCGACCTGCACCCCCGGCAGCGCCGTGTCGCCGAGCGGGTGGAACGGCACCTGACGCCGGGGTGGGAACCGGTCAGGGCAGGCTGCGCGGGGCGCGGGCCGCGACCCGTGCCGCGCGCCCGTCCTCGAGCTGGATCACCATGCGACCGCCCGTGCCGCCGACCAGCACCGGCGTCCAGCCGGAGTCGTGCATCCGCGACATCACCCACCCCGACGCGCGCAGTTCGCCGCCGTCCGCGAACCGCACCACGAACCGGGCCTTCCCGGGCTCGACGGTGTAGCGCGCCCGGGCGTGCCGCCAGCCCGTCCGGGACACCGCGCGGAACCGCAGGCCCCACCGCGCGACCGCGACCGCCTGGACGGTCAGGCCGAGCCACCCGAGGAACACCGAGACGAAGCCGACGGCCTCCAGCACCCGGTCGGGGTTGGGCTCGTCGGCGGTGCGGAAGCGGGACGGGTCGGCGGGGTCGTGGTAGACCTCCACCCGATCGCCCACCGCGTACTCGCGCCGCGTGGTCCGGCGCACGGTGACCACGCTCGACCCGTACCGCACGTCGACGGTCACCGGACGCTTGGAGGGCTTGTGCACCGCCACGACCACCCCGGGGTCGCGCGCGCCGTGGTCGAGCAGCCACCGGGCCTCCCGGTTCTTCGCCGCCACCGCCACGCCGCCCAGCACCGCCACGCAGGTCCACACCACGAGCCACAGCGCGGACCAGCGCAACCCGACGCGCATCGCCCGGCGCGGCGGCCCGGGGTCGACGGGTCCACCGGTTTCGGGCGGCAACCACCGCGCGACGTCACCGTCACCGCCGAGCCGGCGCGCGTACCGCCCGGCGACGACCGACACCACGCCGCTCACCGCGACGATCACCAGGTCGGCGACCAGTTCGCCCTGATCCCAGGGGTAGTCGGGGGAGAGGGTCGACCAGGTCGTGCCCGCCACGAACACCGCGCACACCAGACCGGCCACCAGGCACGTGGCCCGGAACCCGCGCCGCCCCACCCGTAACCGCGAATCCCCCATCGCACCATGCTAGATCCTCGCTGCCCCAACGGAATCGGCCATTACCCGGAGGCATAGCCGAACGGCAGTGGGCGGGGGCGGGCGCGCGGCCGAGACTGGCCGAAATCCCCGACCGAGAGGTTCCACCCCATGGCTGTGCGCCTCCGACGACTCGGCTCGTCGGCCACCCTGCTGCTGTGCGGCCTGACCCTGTGCCCGTCCACCGCCGTCGCCCAGGACGACACGATCGGCTCCGACGGCTACGTGCACGTCGCGCCCGACGGCACGGTGGTCGGCGTCGACCCCTACTACCCGAAGGACGGCAACGGCGGCTACGACGTCACCGACTACGACGTCGCGCTCACCTACAACCCGCTGACCCGGCTGATCGACGCCCGCACCACGGTGTCCGCAGTGACCACGCAACGCCTGAGCCGCTTCGACCTCGACCTGCGCGGGCTGTCGGTGTGGCGGGTCGCGGTCGACGGCGTCCCGGCCGCGTTCAGCCGCGCCGGCGAGCACGAACTGGTGATCACCCCGGCCACGATCCTGCCCGCCGGCAAGGAGTTCACCGTCGAGGTCGCCTACCGCGGCCGCCCGACGCCGGAGCAGACCCCGCGCGGTCTCACCGGTTGGCGCACCTCCCGCACCGGGGGAGCGTTCGCGGCCGGCGCGCCGCACCCGGCGTCCACCTGGTTCCCGGTCGACGAGACCACCGCGGACAAGGCCACCCTGCACGTCACGGCCACCGTGCCCGCCGGCTGGACCGCGGTGGCCAACGGCGTCCGCACGTCCGTCCACACCGGACAGTCCACGACGGTGAAGTGGGCCGAGAACACCCCGATCGCGCCGGGCGCCACCATGATCGCGATCGACCGGCTCACCGTGCGCGAGTCCACCCTCCCGTCCGGGACACCGGTGGTCGACGCGTTCGCGCCGGGCGCCTCCACGGCGCTCGCCGCCGCGCTGCCGGGCGTGGTCACGGCGATGGCCGACCGCCTCGGTCCGTTCCCGTATCCGACGACCGGTGGCGTGTACCTGGCGGACCGGCTCGGCCAGGACCATCCGGCGCAGGGTCGTCCGGTGCTGGGCGCGGACGCCGACCAGCAGGCGCTGGCGCACGCGATCGCCGCGCAGTGGTGGGGGAACCGGTTGTCGATCAAGCTGTGGCGGGACCAGCCGATGGTCGAGTCGTTCGCCCGCTACCTGGTGTGGCTGTGGGACGAGGAGCGCGGCGGCGTGCCGGTCGACCGGCGCTACCAGGACGCCATGCGGTGCGCGGGCGACGATCCGGCGTTCTGGGGTCGGGTGCTCGCCGATCCCGGGCGCGGCAACGAGTTCGCGGTCACCGACAAGGGCGTGCTGATGGTGCACGCGCTGCGCAAGCTGCTCGGCGACGACCGGTTCTTCGCCGTGCTGCGCGGTTTCCCGGAGGTCAACGACAACTGGAACCAGGGGTGGCACGACTGGGAGCTCTACACCGCCGCCGTCGCCGACCGGGACCTCACCGGCTTCTACGACGCCTGGGTGCACGGCCGCACCTTGCCGCCCGCCCAGTACCGCTGACCGGCCGACCCCGGGGCGCGCGGGCGTCCCGGGGTCACAGGTAGCGCGAGTACACCGGCGAGGCCAGGCACTCCGCCCAGTAGGCCGACGTCGCGTCGGCCACCAGCCGGCGGGCGTGCCCGGCCACCACGCCGTCGTGCCGCCACAGCAGCACGAACCGGCGCGGCAGCAGGTCGTCGGCCAGCAGCCGCACGGCGACCCGGGGATGACCCTCGCACGCCGCCTGCGACAACCCGACCGCGCCGCCGCGCACCGCGAGCACCGCCGTCGCGGCCGAGTCGGACAGGTGCCGCACCCGCGGCGTGAAGTCGACCTTCCGGCACGTGGCGTGGAAGTACTCGTAGAACCGCGACGAGTCCGGGCCCGGCAGCACCCACTCCTCGTCGGCCAGGTCGTCCAGCCCGATCACGTCGCGGTGCGCCAACCGGTGACCCTCGGGCAGCATCACCATCGTCGGGTCGCGCGCGACGATCACCGCCGAGGCCACCGACGGTGGCAGTGCCGCCTCGAATCCCGGGTAGTCCTTCACCACGCCCACGTCCAACCGCCGCTGCGCCACCAGGTCCACCACCAGGTCCCGGTCGCCGCTGTCGAACAGCGCCGAGCCGGGACCGGACGGCAGCAGCGCGTCCACGATCGCGGGCAACCGGCTCAGGATCGGCGAGCACATCCCGCCGACCCGCAGCCGCTCCGGCCCGGCGGGCGACCGCCGTTCGATCTCCCGCACCAGGCCCTCCATCAGCGGCAGCACGGCGCTGATCCGGGCCAGCAGCAGCTCACCGGTCGGGGTGGGCGTGACGGCGGCGGGTCCGCGGTCGAACAGTCGTTGGCCCAGCGCGTGTTCGAGCCGCTGGAGCTTGCCGCTGACCGCGGGCTGCGTGATGCCGAGCACGACGGCCGCCTCGGACAGGCTGCCGGTGTCGCCGATCGCGCGCACCAGGCGCAGGTGGTGGACGTCGAGCTCCATGCCGTGGCCGCCTCTACCCGTGGGTGTCGACCCGGGGCCGCCCGATGCCGGCGGTCCTGCCGAGCAGAGCGTACAACCCGAACGCGGCCACCACGGAGTTGATCGTCGGGATGCCCACCGGCAGCCAGATCCCGACCGCGGTGCCCGCCGCCCAGCACAGCAGCGACGCCGGCACCCAGTCCGGCGGGTCCTCGGGCAGTTCGCCCACCGCGCGCGAGGAGTCCAGCCGGGCCCGCCAGGTGCGCACCACGAAGTACTCGGCGATCACGATGCCCGCGACCGGCGGTGTCACCACCCCGATCCACGTCAGGAACGCGGTGAAGTGGTCCAGGATCCCCCAGGCGGACAGGGCGGTGCCGACCGCGCCCAGCGCCAACGTCGCCGACCTGCGCCGCAACCGGCGGCCCGTCAGCACGTGCACCGCGTTGACCAGACCGAGGGAGGCCGAGTACAGGTTCCAGTCGTTGATCTTCAGGATCGCGGTCACCAGCACCAGCGTGCCGAGCACGCCCGAGGTGGAGGTGATCACCGCGACGACGTCCGCGCTGCGCGCCGCGTGCGCGAGCAGCACGCCGGTCAGCCCGATCAGGTACTCGCCGAGGGTGACGCTGATCAGGGTTTGCTTCACCACGTCGCCGACCCGGCGGTTGAACCGCGTCATGTCCGGCGTCATCACCGCGCCCATGATGAACGCGCCCGCCACCAGGGTCGTGCCCTGCGCGAGGGACAGCGGCGGTCCCGGCGGTGGCGAGGATAGCAGCTCGGCCAGGTCGTGCCGGCGCAGTTCGGCGCTGATCGCGAACCCGGCGAGCAGCAGGAACGCGGGCACCGTCAGGTAGGCCGTCCACGCCATGGTGTGGAAGCCCGCCACCACGACCACCGTCACGGCGACGCCGCCGACGACCGCCCACACCCACACCGGCGGACCGCCCAGCAGCGCGTGCAACCCGTGCGCGAACACGTCGTTCTGCACGCCGAACCACCCGGCGAGGCTCACCGTCACCAGCAGCCCGACCACCGCCGACCCGCGTCCGCCGAACCCGGCCCAGCGCGCGAGCACCGACGTGGACAGGCCTTCCCGCATCCCGGCCACGCCCATCAGCACCGTGACGACCTCCAGCATCACCGACCCGACGGTGATCGCCAGGACCGCGTCGCGAAACCCCATGCCGAACCCCAGCACCGCGCCGAGCAGGAACTGGTGGAACGACGACACCTGGCCGAACCGCTGCACCGCCACCGAGATCCACGAGCAGCGCGCCGAGTCGGGCAGCCGGCGCAGCGCGAAGTCCTCGTGGTCCACCACGTCTGCGCTCACGGCGCGTCCACCCGGTCCCCGTCCACCCGGACGTCGTCCAGCAGCACGAATCCCTGGCGCGCCTGGGGCCACCACGGCAGTTCCCGCGCGTAGAGGCGTTCCAGGAACGGGACCCGCTGGTGGTAGGCGAACACCGAGCTGTCCACGCCGACCACGTTCGGGGTGTCGACGAACATCGGCAGCTCGGCCAGGAAGTAGCGCACCGCGCAGCGCAACTGGGCCTCGGTCGGCTCCTGCCCGTCGGGCAGCCTGCGGTCGAGCACCCACCGCGTCGCGCCCAGGCAGTGCGCGGCGAACCGCGCGTCGCCGTCGAACAACCGACGTCCGTGCGCCAGAAGCCGTTGGTACCAGCCGTTCGCGTCCAGCGCCTCGCCGTCGAGCACGTGCCGGCGCGGCTGCGGCACGTCCAGGTCCAGCAGCGCCCGGCACACCTTGTTCACCACGTACTGGCCCTGGCGGCGGGCTTTGTGCCGGGCCTTGTCGGGGTCGTAACCCAATGCCTCCAACGTGAACGCGGCCGCCCGGTCCGGGACGAAGAAGTGGAAGCCGTCGAATTCGCGCGACGCCCAGCGCGCCAGCGCGGTAATGCGGTCCACCGTGAAATAACCGTTGAACGGACTCACTCCGACGCACACGTGGCGGGCGCTTCGCAGGGGTGCCACGCAGTGCTCGGTGAGCGGGGTCGTCAGCAACACCGTCGGCTCCAGGATTCATTTGTCGCAGGGGAAGAGCGTGATCGTTGGACCAGAATGGAGAGGGGCGCCGGGTGCCACTACTGTCGAACAGTCATGCCGTCGCCTTATGCCGGCGGCGGGACCGCGACGCCGCCCGGTGTCCGGTGGTGCGGCCGGACGGCGCACGGTCGGCGCGCGGACGGGGTACGACGGTGACAACGCGCGACCGGGCGCGCCTAATGAGCCGAATGGAACTCCAGGTACGACACCTGCGCGTGCTCCTGGCCATCGCCCGCGCGGGCAGTCTCAACCGGGCGGCGGGTGAGCTGCGGCTGGGCCAACCGGCGCTGAGCCACCAGTTGCGCCGCATCGAGCAGCTCGTCGGCGACCGGATGTTCGTCCGCGACGCCAGGGGCGTGCGGCCGACGCCGGTGGGCGAACTCGTGCTGACCAGGGCCGAGGCGATCATCCCGGCGTTCGACGAGCTGGACCGGGACTTCCGGCGGGGTCGCCGGGCGCAGGGCGACGTGCGGGTGGGGTGGAACGACTCCGCGCTCGCGCCGGACCTGTTCGACCGCGTGCCCGCGATCCTGCCCGGCCGCGAGCTGACCACCCGGGCGGACCTGTCGCACACCCGGTTGGTCGCGCAGGTGACCGGGTGGTGCGTGGACCTGGCGTTGGTGCTGATCTGCGGCCCGCGCACGCTGGCCGTGCCCGACGACGTGCGCGCCTCGCCGATCGTCACCGAACCCGCGTTCGTCGCGCTGCCCGCCGACCACCGGTTGGCGGGCGTCGACGCCGTCGACCTCGCCGACCTGGCCGAGGACCGGTGGATCGTCGCCAGTTGCGGCGACGGGTGCCGCGTCGTGTTCCGCGAGATGTGCCTGACGCACGGTTTCACCCCGCGCATCGCGCACGACGTGGACACCCTGCGGTTCCGGCTGGTCGAGGCCGGTCACGGGGTGTGCCTGGTGCAGCCGACGACACCGGAGGCGCCCGGCCTGGTGGTGCGGCCGCTGCTCGGCACCCCGATGACCGTGCAGCACATCCTGTTGTGGCGGCACGACCACCCCGACGCCGGCCGGTTCGCGGACCTGCACGCGGCGGCCGTCGACGCGTACCGGGAACTGGCGCGGGCGAACCCCGTCTACCGCCGGTGGCTCGACTCGGGAAATCGGGATAAGGGCGTGGCATAGCCGGTCGGCAGTGGGCGCGGGTGTGCGCGGCGGACAAACTCGGTGCAGCGCCGCACAATCGCGCCGGACGGGTCGGAGAGGAAAACCAGCCATGCTGCCGCTGATCACGCGGGACGAACTGCGCACGGGCATCGACGCGGGAACCCTGGTCGTCGTGGACACCATGCCGGTGGCCTATTACGAGAAGGAACACCTGCCGGGCGCGGTGAACATCCCCGGGTTCCCCTACGAGGACGCGGCGGCGTCCACCGACCGGCACGCGCCCTCGGTGCTCCCGGACACCACCGCCGACATCGTCGTGTACTGCGCGAACACCCCGTGCCGCAACAGCGGGTTCGTGGGCAACCGGCTCGTGGAGCTGGGATACGCCAAGGTGCGCGAGTACCGCGAGGGCATCGAGGACTGGGTGGCCGCCGGGCTGCCGACCTCCAGCGCGGGCTGACCGCTTTCCGCCGCCACACCCTGCACCCTGCACCCTGCACCCGAGGAGAACACGCATGTCCACCATCGGAAACCGGCTGCGCGTCGTCATCGCCGCGGTCGTGGTCGCCGCCGGCGCGCTCGTGGGTGGCGCGCCGGTCGCGCTGGCCGAGAGCCCGACCACCGCGGCCGAGAACGTCGTCCAGGTGACGTCGGCGAACTACGCCGAGGTCATGGAAACCTCCAAGACGAAGCTCGTGGTGCTGGACTTCGGCGCCACCTGGTGCGGGCCGTGCCGGCAGATGAAGCCGGTCATCGAGAAGCTCGCGGGCGAGTACGGCGGCAGGTTCGTGCTGGGCGAGGTCGACGTGGACACCAGCCGCGCCCTGTCCACCCAGTACCGCATCCAGTACATCCCGACCCTGGTGCCGGTGCGCAACGCCGCCGAGCTGACCGGCTCGCGCACCGTCGGCTTCCCGGGCGAGGCCGCCCTGCGCACCTGGCTCGACCGCCAGCTCGCGAAGGGCTGACCCGCGGGTGCGGCGGCGCGCCGTCTCCCGACGCCGCCGCACCTCCTCGTCCCGCAACGGGATCCCGCGCCCGTGCGGTCGGGTGGCGACCGCGGGGGCCGTCCCTGGTCCGGAGGAGAAACCCTTGTCCGCCCTGCCGTTGCGCACGCTGCTCGTGCTGGCCGTCGTGGTGCTTCTCGGGTGCCTCACCGAGGTGTTGCCCGCCGGGCTGCTGCTGGGCATGTCGGCCGACCTCGGCGTGCCGCCCGCGACCACCGGCCAGCTGGTCACCGGTTACGCCCTCAGCACGGCCGTCACCGCCGTCCCGCTGACCGCCCTGACCGCCCGCCTGCCGCGTCGGGCGGTGCTGCTCGCCCTGGTCGCCGGGTTCGCCGTGACCAACCTCGTCATCGCCGCCTCACCGTGGTACGCGCTGGTCCTGGGTGCGCGAATCCTGTCCGGCGCGATCACCGGCGTGATGTGGTCGCTGGTCGCGGTGTACGCGATGCGCGTCGCGCCACCGGGTTCGGCCGGCCGGGCGCTCGCGATCACGATGGCCGGCACCCCGATCGGCTTCGCGGTGGGCGTGCCCGCCGGCACCGCGCTGGGCGAGCTCGTCGGGTGGCGCTGGGCGTTCGTCGTGATGGGCGCGGTCGCCGTGCCGCTGTTCGCCGCCGTCGTCGCGGCGGTGCCCCCGCTCCGCCCGGACACCGACCGCGCGCCCGGGGGGGGGGGGGTCCGGGCGGCACTGGCCGTACCGGGCCTGCGCCGGGTCCTGCCGGTGGTGCTCCTGTTCTCGTTGGCGCACAACACCCTCTACACCTACCTCGGTCCGGTGCTGGCCCGGGTCGGCCGCGCGGCCCTGCTCGGCACGACCCTGCTGGTGTTCGGCTGCGCCGCGGTGGTCGGGATCCTGCTGGTCGGCGTGCTGCTGGACCGGCGACCCCGGCTGGTGCCCGCGCTGTGCGCGGTGTTCGCCGCCGCCGGGATGCTGCTGCTGGGCGTGGCCGGGGGAGACGTGCCGACGCTGCTGGCGGCCGCGGCGGTGTGGGGTCTGGCGTTCGGCGGCGCGCCCACGGCGTTCCAGGCCGTCACCGCGCTGGTCGCCGGTCCCACCGCCGACGGCGCGCAGTCGCTGACCATCGCGGCGTGGAACGGCGCGGTGGCGGGCGGCGCTGCACTGGGCGGCGTGCTGCTGGACGTGCTCCCGGCCACGCTCCCGTGGGCGGCCGCGGCGGTGATGTGCCTGCCCGCCGTGCTCCGGTCCCGAGACGACCGCACACCGGCCCGGTTCCCGCTCGGGTGACCGGTTCCGGCCGGTTCGGCCGGAATCCGCCCCTTACCCCGTTCGTCCCACCACGTTGCTCCCGACGGCCCGTCAAGCCCTTCGGTAACCCTGTCCGATCCATAGTGGAGGGACGGATTTCCTCTACCCGCCAACGACTTCACCTGGCAAGTGAACAAGCCTGTGACGGTCGACGCGCCCGGACGGCGGTAGGTCTCCCCGAGCCGCGCTCGGCACCCTCAGGAGGTCCGAACCCCTCGAGGAACCTGGAGTCCCCGTGCGAAAACCGCACCGCCTCGCCCGAGCCGTCACCGCCCTGCTCGCGGCCGCCGCCCTGACCCTGGTCGCGGCGCCCGCGTCGGCGGCACCTCGGCCGACGACCGCCCTGACCACCGGTTGCGTGGCCACCGTCCTCCGTGTCGACCCGCCGAACAGAGAGGTCGAGTGGAAGATCGACTGTACCGACCGCCGCTTCGTGTTCATCGACATCACGATCTTCTCCGGCGGCGTGGTCAGCGGCAACCCGACCGAGTCCCAGTGGGTCGCCGCGGGCGGCACCTGGCAGGCACTGCGCGTCTACCCCCAGACCACCCCGCCCATCGACCACCTCTGCGTCCACGTGGTCACGTTCATCGACCCGACCAACCCGGCCGAACAACCCCAGGTCATCGGCCACGTCTGCCTGTGACCCCCTGACCCGCCGCCCCCCCGGCCCCCCCGCCCGGGCGGCCGACGGGGCGGGGCGTCCCGACGGGGTTGCGAGATCAGTAGATC
>NZ_JBFAEO010000036.1:0-90433 GCF_040642015.1 Actinosynnema sp. NPDC020468 | reverse complement strand
GCACCAACCGGCCACCGGGCTGGGGGTGTGGGTTCCACCCGCCACCGGCGTGGTTACTTCGAGCCGTCCAGGCCGGCTCGGCGGAGGGCTTCGGCCATGGCGTTGTTGGCGGGCGGGCGGTCCTGGCGTTGTTGCGGGCGGCCCTGTTGGCGGGGGTTGCGGCCGCCGCCGCCACCCGCGCGGGCGTCGCGGGGTTGGTCCTTCGGGGGTTTGCGGGCTGGGTCGTCCTGTAGGCGCAGGGTCAGGCCGATGCGCTTGCGCGGGATGTCGACCTCCAGGACCTTCACGCGCACCACGTCGCCCGACTTCACCACATCACGCGGGTCCTTCACGTACGTGTCCGACAGCGCCGAGATGTGCACCAGCCCGTCCTGGTGCACGCCGACGTCCACGAACGCCCCGAACGCGGCCACGTTCGTCACCACGCCCTCCAGCACCATCCCGGGCTTGAGGTCGCCGATCTTCTCCACCCCGTCGGCGAACGTCGCGGTCTTGAACGCGGGACGCGGGTCGCGGCCGGGCTTCTCCAGTTCGCGCAGGATGTCCGTCACGGTCGGCAACCCGAACGTCTCGTCCACGAAGTCCTGCGGCCGCAACGACTTCAGCACCGTCGTGTTCCCGATCAACGCGGCACCACCGGCGCTCTGCTGGATCCGCCGCACGACCGGGTAGGCCTCCGGGTGCACCGACGACGCGTCGAGCGGGTCGTCACCGTTCGGGATGCGCAGGAAGCCCGCGCACTGCTCGAACGCCTTGGGCCCCAACCGGGCCACGTCCTTGAGGGACCGCCGGCTGCGGAACGGGCCGTGGGAATCCCGGTGCACCACGATGTTCTCGGCCAACCCGGCGGTGATGCCGGACACCCGGGACAGCAGCGGCACCGAGGCGGTGTTCAGGTCGACGCCCACCGCGTTCACGCAGTCCTCGACCACCGCGTCCAGCGACCGCGACAGCTTCGACTCGGACAGGTCGTGCTGGTACTGCCCGACCCCGATGGACTTCGGGTCGATCTTCACCAACTCCGCCAACGGGTCCTGCAACCGCCGCGCGATCGACACCGCGCCGCGCAGCGACACGTCCATGCCCGGCAACTCCGCCGACGCGAACGCCGACGCCGAGTACACCGACGCGCCGGCCTCGGACACGACGACCTTGGTCAGCCTCAGGTCCTCGTGCTTCTTGATCAGGTCCGCGGCGAGCCGGTCGGTCTCCCGCGACGCCGTCCCGTTGCCGATCGCGATCAGCTCGACGGAGTGCGCCTTCGCCAGCGCCGCCAGCTTGTGCACCGACTCGTCCCACCGGTTCGCCGGCACGTGCGGGAAGATCGTGTCGGTGGCGACGACCTTGCCCGTCGCGTCCACCACGGCCACCTTCACGCCGGTGCGGAAGCCCGGGTCGAGCCCCATCGTGGACCGGGTGCCCGCGGGCGCGGCGAGCAGCAGGTCACGCAGGTTCGACGCGAACACCTTGACGGCCTCGTCCTCGGCGAACTGCCGCAACCGCGACCGCAGGTCGATGCCCAGGTGCACCAGGATCCTGGTCCGCCACGCCCAGCGCACGGTGTCCGACAGCCACCGGTCCGCGGGCCGGCCCCGGTCGTCCACGCCGAACCGGGACGCGATGCGCGCCTCGTAGCCGGTGGGCTCGTCCTCGTCGGCCGGGTCGAAGGTGAGGTCGAGGACCTCCTCCTTCTCACCGCGCAGCAACGCGAGGATCCGGTGCGACGGCAGCTTCCCGAACGGCTCGGAGAAGTCGAAGTAGTCGGAGAACTTCGCGCCGTCCTCCTCCTTGCCCTCGCGCACCTTCGACGCCACCCGACCCTGCGTCCACATCCGCTCGCGCAGGTCGCCGATCAGGTCGCCGTCCTCGCCGAACCGCTCGACCAGGATCGCCCGCGCGCCCTGCAACGCCGCGCCGGTGTCCGCGACCTCCTCGGTCAGGTAGCCCCGCGCGGTCTCCAGCGGGTCCAGGCCGGGGTCGCCGAGCAGCGCGTCCGCCAACGGCTCCAGCCCCTGCTCGCGGGCGATCTGCGCCTTGGTCCGCCGCTTGGGCTTGTACGGCAGGTAGAGGTCCTCCAGCCGGGCCTTCGAGTCCGCGGCGAGGACGGCCGCCTCGAGCGCGTCGTCCAGCTTGCCCTGGGAGCGGATGGACTCCAGCACGGCGGCCCGCCGGTCCTCCAGCTCGCGCAGGTAACCGAGCCGCTCCTCCAGGGTGCGCAACTGGGCGTCGTCGAGCGCCCCCGTTGCCTCTTTCCGATAGCGGGCGATGAACGGGACGGTCGATCCGCCGTCGAGCAGGTCGACGGCAGCCCCGACCTGGCCCGCCCGCACCCCTAGCTCGTCGGCGATCCTCTGGTGAATGGCTGTGGTCACCACGGCATTGTGCCCAACCACGCCGAGCCGGAGGACTCAGGGGCCGGCTCACCCCGACCAGCCGATTCGTCCCACGTTCGAGTGAACATTCGGCTATGCGGAGTAACGGGCGTCTCCCCTGAACGACGTAACGGTCACCCCATTGCCCCTGGTCAGGAGGCAGGTCATGACCACCACCCTGGAACGCCTGCGAGCGGCCGTCGAGGCCGGAGGCGCGGTCGACTTCTCCGCGGAAGGCGCGACGATCGCGGCCGGAGACCTGCGAGACCTGCTGGCCCGCGCGAAGCCGCGGATGGTCGCGCTGCGCTCGGCGACGATCACCGGCGTGCTCGACCTGGAGGCGGGCCACCTCGGTTTCCCGGTCAAGTTCCGGGACTGCGTGTTCGACCGACCGCCCAACCTCGAACAGGCCTCCCTCGCGGGCCTCTACCTCACCTGCTGCACGCTGCCCGGCCTGCACGCCACCCAGGTCTCGTTGTCCGCCAACCTGATCGCGACCGGGTGCGTGGTGACCGGCGAGGTCACCCTGAACGGCGCGCACGTCGACGGCCAGGTCTGGTTGTGCGGAACGAGGTTGCTCAACCCGGGCGCGGACGCGCTGGCCGCCGACGGTCTGGTGGTGCGCGACGACCTGTTGCTCACCAACGGGTTCGCCGCCGAGGGCGCGGTGCGGATGATCGGCGGCGAGGTCGGCGGTCGGCTCCGGGCGGAGCGCGCCTCGTTCCGCAACAAGGGCGGCGTGGCGCTGGACTGCGCCGGCCTCGTGGTGAAGGAACCCGTGCTGTGGCAGAGCGGGTGCGTGGTGGAGGGGGACGTCGACCTGCGGTGGGCCAGGTTCGAGGGGTTGCTGGACTGCTCGGGCGCCGACATCGCGGGCGCGGTCAGCGCCGACGGTCTGAAGGTGTCCGGCGACGTCGTGCTGCGCTGCGAGCTGAACGGCGGCGTCGACCTCACCGGGTGTGAGATCGGCGGCAGCCTGGTGCTCGACGGCGGCCGGTTCACCAGTCGCGGTCGCGCCGCACTCGACCTCGCCCGTGCACACATCGCGCAGAACCTGTTGTGCGGCAAGGACTTCGTCGCGGACGGCAAACTCGTGCTGACCGGAGCGACCGTGGACGGCCACCTGCGGCTCGCGGGCGAGTTCAAGGACGACGTCGACCTGCGCCAGGTCACCGCCGGCCGGTTCGACGACCAGGGCCTCACGACCGAGAAGCGGTTGCGGCTCAACGACTTCGTCTACGGCGGGTTGTCCGCGGAGGGGGTCGACCCGCACACCCGGATCACCCGGTTGCGCGAGCACGAGTACAGCCCGCAGATCTACCTCCAGCTGGCCAAGGTCTACGAGGCCGCCGGACTGCCGGACGACGCGAAGAAGGTGCTGGTGGCGGGCCAGGACGCGCGCAGCGCGCTCGCCCGGTGGCCGCGCCGGACGCTGGACCTGCTGTTCAAGTACACGGTCTGGTACGGGTTCCGGCCGCTGCGGATCCTGTGGTGGTACCTGGTCGCGATCGGGGTCGGCTGGCTGGTGTTCGGCCTGCTCGGCGTGGAGGCGTTCGTGCCGAAGGACACGCAGGCGCACTTCCACCCCGTGCTCTACACCGTCGACCTCCTGCTGCCGGTGGCCCGGTTCGGCTACCAGGACCTGTGGCAGGAGAAGGGCGACGTGGTCTGGGTGACCGCCGCGTTCACCTTCGCCGGCTGGATCCTCGGCGTGTCCCTGCTGGCGGGGCTCGGCAACCTCGTCAAGCGCGATCGCTGAGCCCCGCCGGGGACCTCAGCGCCGGCGGCGGGCCGGGTCGGTGATCGACGGCGGGTGGTAGCCCAGGTCGCGCGCGGACAGCGTGACGCCCGGCGGCACGATGCGGTCGATCTCGTCCAGCACGTCCGACGGCAGCCGCAGGTCGGCCGCGCCCAGCTGGCCCTCCAACTGCTCCGGGGTGCGCGGCCCGATGATCACCGACGTCACCGCCGGGTGCTCCAGCACGAACGCCAGTGCCAGGTGCACCAACGACAACCCGGCCTGCTCGGCCAACCGGGCCAGGGCCTCCACCGCCTCCAGCTTCGCCGCGTTCTCCGCCTCGGCGATGGAGTAGCGGCCGGGGAAGCGCTCGGCGCGCGACGACGGCGGCTGCTCGCCGCCCACCCGGTACCGGCCGGTGAGCCAGCCGCCCGCGAGCGGGCTCCACGGGATCACCGCCAGGCCGTGCCGCTGGGCGACCGGCAGCACCTCGCGTTCCACGGCGCGGGCCAGGATCGAGTACGGCGGCTGCTCGGCCACCACTCGCTCCCGACCGCGCCGGTCCGCGATCCACTGGCCCTCCACGATGTCCGACGCGAGGAAGGTGGAGGTGCCGATGTAGCGGATCTTGCCCGCGCGCACCAGGTCGGTGAGCGCGCCCAGGGTTTCGTCGAAGTCGGTGTCGGGCTCGGGCCGGTGCACCTGGTAGACGTCGATCCAGTCGGTGCCGAGCCGGCGCAGGCTGTCCTCGACCGCGCGCACCGCCCAGCGCCGCGAGTTGCCCCGCCGGTTCACGTCCTCGCCCAGCGCGCCGTGGAACTTGGTCGCCAGCACCACGTCGTCGCGGCGACCGGCCAGCGCCTTGCCGACGATCACCTCCGACTCGCCCGCCGAGTACACGTCCGCCGTGTCGATCAGGTTGATCCCGGCGTCCAGGGCGCGGTGGACGATCCGCACCGACTCCTCGTGCGACGGGTTGCCCCAGGCGCCGAACATCATCGTGCCCAGCGCCAGCGGGCTGACCCGGACCCCGGTCCGGCCGAACGGTCGGTGACTCATGCTGCCCTCATTCTCGACCGGGACGCCGCTGCGGCCTCCCCCACGTGCGCGCAACACCGCGCCGAACCGCGCTATTCCGCCCGCACCGGAAATCCACTGTGGACGGTCACACCGGCGTGAGCGCGAACTGGTTGGCCGGTCGCGGCAGGCCGTAGTGCTCGCGCAACGTCGAGCCGGTGTACTCGGTGCGGAACAACCCGCGGCGGCGCAGGATCGGCACCACGTGCTCGGCGAACGCCTCCAGCCCGGACGGCAGCACGGCGGGCATGATGTTGAACCCGTCGGCCGCGCCCGAGGTGAACCAGCGCTCGATCGTGTCCGCGACCTGCTCGGGCGTGCCGGCGAACGTCTTGTGCCCGCGCCCGCCGCCGAGCCGCCCGATGAGCTGCCGCACGGTCAGCCGCTCGCTCCTGGCCAGCTCGACCACCAGCGTGTACCGCGACTTCGCGCCCTCGATCTCGTCCTCGGACGGCAGGTCCGCCGGCAGTTCCCGGTCCAGCGCGAGGGAGTCCCGCGGCACCCGGAGCAACCCGGCCAACTGCTCGAGCGCGCCCTCGGCCAGGATCAACCGGTCCAGCTCGGCCTCCGCGGCCAGCGCCTCGGCCTCGGTCGACCCGATCACCGGCACCAGGCCGGGCAGGATCTTCACGTGGTCGGGGTCGCGCCCGGCGGCCGCCGCGCGCCGCTTCAGGTCGGCGTAGAAGGCCTGCGCCCGCGCCAGGGTCTGCTGCGCGGTGAACACCGCCTCCGCGTGCCTGGCGGCGAAACCGCGGCCGTTCTCCGACGACCCGGCCTGCACCAGCAGGGGGTAGGCCTGCGGCGAGCGCGGCACGTTCAGCGGTCCGCGCACCCGGAAGTGCGGGCCCTCGTGGTCGATCGCCCGCACCCGCGCGGCTTCCGCGTGCACACCCCGGTCCTTGTCCGCCACGATCGCGTCGTCGTCCCACGAGTCCCACAACTTCTTGGCCACGGTGAGGAACTCGTCGGCCCGCTCGTACCGGTCGACGTGCGCGGGTTGGCCCTCCAGACCGAAGTTGCGCGCCGCCTCGTCGCCCGCCGTCGTGACGATGTTCCACCCCGCCCGACCGCCGGAGACGTGGTCCAGCGAGGAGAACCGGCGCGCCAGGTTGAACGGCTCGTTGTAGGTGGTGGACGCGGTGGCGATCAACCCGATCCGTGAGGTGGCCCGGGCCAGCGCGGTCAGCAGCACGGTCGGCTCCAGCGTGCCCGACGGGCGACGGCCGACGTGACCCCACAGCACCGGCGCGTCGGCCAGGAACACCGAGTCGAACAGCGCGGCCTCGGCGGTGCGCGCCAACCGCTCGTGGTAGGCGATGCTCAGGTGCCCGTGCGGGTCGCTCTCCGGAAGTCGCCACGACGCCTCGTGGTGGCCCGTGTCGTGCAGGAACAGGTTGAGGTGCAATTGGGTCACGACGACACTCCCTCGGTGATCCCCAGCGCGGCCAGCAGGCGGTCGCGGTGGGACTGGAACAGCGGGTCGCGGTGCGAACGCGGCTCGGGCAGGTCCACCCGGACGTCGAGCCCGATGCGACCCTCCTCCAGCACCACGATCCGGTCGGCCAACTCCACGGCCTCGTCCACGTCGTGCGTGACGAGCAGCACCGCGGGTTGGTGCCGCGCGCACAGCTCGCGCAGCAGGTCGTGCATCCTGATGCGGGTCAACGCGTCCAGCGCGCCGAACGGCTCGTCGGCCAGCAGCAGCACGGGTTCCCGCACCAGGCACCGCGCGAGCGCCACCCGTTGTTGCTCGCCGCCGGACAACTCGGTGGGCCAGGCCCGTTCCCGGCCGCTCAACCCGACCTCGGCGAGCGCCCGCCGGCCGCGGTCCCGGGCGTCGGACCCGGTCACGCCCAGCAGCACGTTGTCCAGCACCCGCGCCCACGGCAGCAGCCGCGAGTCCTGGAACGCCACCGAGACCTCCTGCGGCACCCGCAGTTCTCCGCTGCCCGCCACGTCGTAGTCCAAGCCCGCCAACGCCCTCAGCAGCGTCGACTTGCCGGAACCGCTGCGCCCCAGCAGGGCGACGAACTCGCCCGGCGCGATGTCCAGGTCCACCCCGGCGAGCACGTCCCGGTCGCCGAAGCGGCGCACCAGGTTCCGGGCCCGCACCGCGGTCAGGCCAACGTCCGCCGCCATGCCAGCACCCGCCTCTCGACCAGTCGCAACCCGGCGTCGGACAGGAAGCCGAACAGCCCGTACACCAGGAGCCCGACCACGATCACGTCGCTCTGGCCGTAGTTCTGGGCCTGGAACATCAGGTACCCGATGCCGCTGGTGGCGTTGATCTGCTCCAGCACGATCAGGAACAGCCACGAGCCGGTCACGCCCAGCCGCAGCCCGACGAAGAACCCGGGCAGCGCGCCGGGGAACACGACCTGGCGGACGAACCGGGCCCGGCTCAACCCGACCACCTCGGCCAGCTCCACGTAGCGCTTGTCGATGCCGGTCAACGAGGAGTGCGTCTGGATGTAGATCACCACGGCCACGCCGATCGCGATCACCACGATCTTGAAGCCCTCGCCGATGCCCAACCAGAGGATCAGCAGCGGGATCAGGCCGAGCGACGGTATCGACCGCTTCACCTGGACCGTGCCGTCGATCAGCGACTCGCCGACCCGGCTCAACCCGGCGGCGAGCGCCAGCGCGGTGCCGACGACCGCGCCGAACAGGAAGCCCAGACCCGCGCGCTGCAACGACGCCAGCACGCTCTCGGGCAGCTTCCCGTTCTGGGTCAACGTGATCCCGGTGTCGATCACGGTCCACGGCGCCGACAGCACGCGGGGGTCGAGCCAGCCGGTGGCCGACGCGGCGCTCCACACGGCCAGGATCAGGGCCGGGCCGATCAACCGGCCGTAGGGCACGGGCGTGCCCGGTCCGAGGCGTCGTCTTCGCGGTGTGGCGCGCAGTTCCGGCACGGGCGCGGCCTCGGTGGGCGGGCTGAGCGTGTGCGTCATGGTTTGCTCCGGTAGAGGGCGGGCACGGACTCGGAGGCGAGGGACTCGAACCGCCGGTCGAACAACGTCGACGCGTCGACCTTCGGCGTGAAACCGCCCTGCGCCATCAGGTCCGAGGTCTCCTGCTCCCAGCGGATCGCCTCGTCCCACGACGCCGGGAAGTACGGCCGGGGCTGGGCCTTGACGATCCGCCTGCCGTCGGCCGCGGTGACGCCCTGGTCCTTGACGTAGTAGGCCTCGATCCACGGCTCCGGGTTCTCCCACGCCCACACCAGGCCCTGCGCCCAGAACGGGACGAAGGCCCGGATCGCGGCGGCCTTCGCGTCGTCGCGCAGCACGGAGGTGGGCGCCCACAGCACGGCCAGCAGGTCGACGGCGGTCATCGGGATGGCGCGCGCGCCGTCCTTGCCGTACTGGTCGAGGTACTTGGTGGTGCTGGGCTCGGCGAGCACCGCGACGTCCACCTGCCGGGACTGCAACGCGGTCAGGAACTGGTTGCTGGTCAACGAGATCAGCTCGACCTCGTCGTTGCGCAGCCCCAGCTCCTTGAGCGTGCGCAGCACCACGACGCCCTGCGCCTGACCCTGGGAGAACGCGATCTTGCGGCCCTTGAAGTCCGCCAACGACTTCACGGCGCTGCCCGGAGCGGTGGCGAAGGTGTAGGTCGGCGTCTCCCGCTGCACCACCGCGACGATCTTGGTGTCGAACCCGATCGCGGCGGCCTGGATGGGCGGGATGCCCGCGTTCAGGCCGACGTCGACCGAGCCCGCGCGGAACGCCTGGATCACGTCCGGCCCGGCGAGCACGTTCGGCCACTCGGGCACCTCGAACGGCAGCTTCGCGAGCCGGCCGGAGAGTTCCAGTTGGCTCAGCGTGGTCCGGATGCCGATGGTCAGCTTGGTGCCCGGCGGTATCGCGGTGGGCAGCGGGCCGGCCGGCGCCGGCGCGCCCGCCGCGCCGTCCGCCGGCGCGCAGCCGACCAGGCCGAGCGCGCCCACGCCGAGCAGGCCGGCCAGGAGGGAACGCCGGGTCGGTGCCGGCGTGGAGGGCTGAGTCATGTCGGGAGTCCCAGGTCGTGGTGGGCGGATGCGGTGGTGTCAGTCCACTTTCACGGTGTGCTCGTCGGTGAACGGCTTGCCCGCCACCAGTTCCGACTCGCGGCCGTCTGGGCCCACCGGCACCTCGCCGATCAGCGTGACCCGGTGCAGGCGGCGTTCCACGTCCAGGTGCTCCAGGTCGCGCGGCGCGAGGTGGGCGGTGGCGCGGTTGTCCCAGAACGCCACGCTGCCCGGCTCCCAGCGGAACCGCACGGTGTACTCGGGGCGGGTGATCTCGGCGTAGAGCAGGTCGAGGATCGCCTTGGACTCCCGCGCCGAGACGTCCACGACGTGGCTGGTGAAGCCGGGGTTGACGAACAGCGCGCGTTCGCCGGTCAGCGGGTGCACGCGGACCACCGGGTGCACCGCCACGAGCAGGTTGTCGTTGACCCGCTTGGCGTAGGACCCGCTGCCCGAGATCCGCTCCGCGCCGCCGTACCGGTGCTCGGCGCGCAGTCCGTCCACAAAGGACTTCACCGGCGCGGACAGGCCCTCGTACGCCGCGACCAGGTTGGTCCACGTGGTGTCGCCGCCCTGCTCGGGCACCGTCTCGGCGCGCAGGATCGACCCGGCGGGCGGGTTCACCGCGGCCGTGACGTCGGTGTGCCAGCCGGCGAAGTAGCTGTACTGGCGGCGCACGACGCGGTCGCGGAACTCCGGGCCGTAGCGCTCCTCGTAGCGCCGCGGGTCGATGGTGAAGATCTCCGGGAAGCCCTCCGGCGGCGCGTCGTCGTGCGGGTGCGCGTAGGTCAGCGCGCCGAACCGGCGGCCGAACGCGATCTGCGACGCGTGGTCCAGCTCCTGTTCCCGGAAGAACACCACCTTGTACCTGGACAGTGCGTTCCGGATCTCCTCGACGGCCTTTTCCGGCAACGGTCGGGAAATGTCGACACCGGAGATGTCGGCACCGATGTGCCCGGCCACAGGTCGTACCACGAGGGTGTTCAACGTTGCCGTCACGGGTATTCTCCTCACGGCGCGCGAAAATAGACCTTCGCAGGTCAGCGGTTGTTTTGCTTACCTGTCCAGTCTTACTCGTCGGGTGCCGGAGGTCAATTTTGCGATTTCGGAAATTAACGCCTAGGCGCTCAGTGCAAGCGGGTGGTCGTAAATGGTGTCGAGTACCACCGAGCCGGCCGCGACGCTCAGCACGTCGGCGCCGAAACTCGTCGGCACCACCGATTCACCGCGGTCGCCGACCTGGGCCCGCACCTCGTCCAGGCACTCGGGGAGGCAGATCACCCCGGCCTCGGTCACCACCAGCACCTCGGGGTTGATCACATCCAGCAGCAGGCCCGCCGCGCGGCCGACCTGCCTCGCCCGCTCGCGGAACACCCGCCTCGCCCGCTCGTCGCCGGACTGGGCCGACAGGACCAGCAGTTGCAGGTCCGCGCGCGGGATCAGGCCGTCGCGCACGGCCCGTTCGGCGACCGCGCGGTCGGACACCGTGGCCTGGAGGCAACCCCGTCGTCCGCACGGGCACTCGGCGGTGCTGCCCTCCAGGCGCAGGTGGGCGACGGACCCCGCGGCCGAGCGCGGTCCGCGGTGCACCGTGCCGCCGGTCGCGATCGCGGCGTCCACCACGTTGCCGACGAACAGGTGCACCAGGCTGCCCCGACCGCGCTGCGCGCCGAACAGCTGCTCGGCGCGGGCCAGCGCCCGGCTGTGGCTCTCCAGGTGGACCGGGAGACCCAAGGGGCGCAACGCCTCCCGGGCCGGGACGTCGCGCCAGTCCAGCTGGCTGTGCCGCACCACGACGCCGCGCGCCGGGTCGACCCAGCCGCCGATGGCGAGCCCGACGCCCAGCGGCGTGCGGTCGCCGAGGTGGTCGCGGTGGAACGCCGGGAACCGCTCCACGACCCGGCCGAGGACCGCCTCGGGCGTGGTGCCGCGGTGCGACTCGCGCTGCTGGTCGAGCACCCGCCCGCGCAGGTCGACGACCGCCAGCGTGGTGTGCGCGTAGGCGATGTGCACGCCGAACACCGCGTACCGGTCCACGTCGATGTCGACCGGCACGTGCGGTCGCCCGACGGTCGCCCGCGGCACCCGGTCCTCCGCGACCTCGCGGAGCAGACCGAGATCGGCGAGTTCGGCGTACTGCCTGGTCACGGCCGCCGCGCTCAACCCGGTGAGCCGGGCGATGGTGCTGCGCGCGATCGGACCGTTGGCCAGCACGGACCGCAGCACGGTGGCGGCGGTCGCGGCACGACGTGGCTGGGGCATACCTGTCCCTTCCCGCACGAGGGGTGTCCTCTGTGGACTGATTCAGGCGAGGCGACCGCGCGGCGCACACAAGGCGCTCGCCTGCCGTCGGAAGTCGACGTGGCGGCGCGTGCACAGCCCGGTGGCCTGGGACATGCACCGACTCTGGCACCCGCCCGGCCCGCCGACCAGCACCACCCAGGATGTGGACCCCCTTGCCGGCCGGGCGCGACACCCGCTCGTCGCGCCCGGCCGGCGCACCCGCGGCGTGCGACGATCGGCGGGTGATCGCACTGGAGCCGCCGGTCGGGTTCGTGCTGGGCGGTGGCGGCAGCCTCGGCGCGGCGCAGGTGGGGATGCTGCGCGCGCTGACCGAGCACGGCATCGGGCCGGACCTGGTCGTCGGCACGTCGGTCGGGTCGGTCAACGGCGCGCTGCTCGCGCTGGACCCGGCGCGCGCGGCGGAGCGGTTGGCCGCGATCTGGGCGCACATGACGCGGCCCAGGGTGTTCCCGGGCGGGCTGTTCGCGCAGTTGCGCACCGCGCGGCGGCAGCGGACGCACCTGTTCCCCAACACCGGGCTGGCCGAGGTGCTGCGGCTCGGGCTGGCCGGCGCGACCACGTTCGCCGACCTCCTGCTGCCGTTCGGCGCGGTCGCGGTCGACGTCACGACCGGCACCGCCGTCACCCTCACCGAGGGCGACCTGACCAGCGCCGTCCTCGCCAGCGCGGCCATCCCGGGCGTGTACCCGCCGGTGCGCCGGGACGGCCGGGTGCTCTACGACGGCGGCGTGCTGGCCAACGTGCCGATCCGCCAGGCCCTCGCGCTGGGCGCGAAATCGCTCGTGGTGCTGGACTGCACGTTCCCCGGACACCTGCCGAAGCCACCGGAGAACCTGGCCGAGACGCTGCTGTTCTGGGCCACCCTCGGCACCCGCAACCAGGCCGTGCTGGAGGCCGAGCTGGCCGCGCGCGACGTGCCGGTGCTCTACCTGCCCGGCCCGCCGGTGCAGCCGGTCACCCCGCTCGACTTCACCCACACGGCCGATCTGATCGCCACCTCCTACCAGGCGTCGACGGCGTTCCTGGACACCGTCTCGGTGGCCGGTCCCGGCCTGCACGGCCACCCGTCCGGCACGGTCTGACCCCGGGCCGGCGCTGAAATCGAGACTTCCCGGCACTGGACCGAAGGCCCCTCCGCGAAACATCATGGGAGCACGCTCGACGTGGAGCGAGGGGAGGCGCCATGGCACCGGATGTCCCGCCCGGCCTGGTCTGGTACCTCACGGAGCCGACGCGCGCCGTGGTCGACCTCGGGCAGTACGCCGTCACCAGATCGCTGCTGCGGGCCGCGCCCAGCGGTGACGGGCACCCGGTGCTCGTGCTGCCGGGTCTGGGCGGCGCGGACGGCACCACGGTGATGCTGCGGCGGTTCCTCGAACGGCTCGGGCACGACGTGCACGGCTGGGGGCTCGGGCGCAACCTCGGGCCGTCGGTCGAGGTGGTGACCGGGATGCGGGAGAGGTTGGCGGAGCTGGCCGGTTCCGGCCGGGTCAGCCTGGTCGGGTGGAGCCTGGGCGGCATCTTCGCGCGCGAGCTCGCCCGGGAGCGGCCGGACCTGGTGCGCCAGGTCGTCACGCTCGGCAGCCCGTACGCGATGACCGACCTGCGGCAAACCCGGGTGAACCCGTTCTACCAGCTGCTGTCCCGGTTCTACACGGCCGGCGCGGAGATGCCGCCGCCCGAGCACACCCGCCCGCCGTTCCCGGTGCCCGCGACCTCGGTGTACTCGAAGTCGGACGGAATCGTGGCGTGGCAGACGTGCGTCGAGGAACCGGGGCCGCGCAAGGAGAACGTCGCGGTCGCGTCGAGCCATCTCGGCTACGCGTACAACGCGACCGTGCTGTGGGTGGTGGCGGACCGGTTGGCGCTGCCCGAAGGCCGGTGGCGGCCGTTCGCGCCACCGCCCGGGATGGCCCGGATGTTCCCCGCCGCGTGAGGGTTGCTCGTGTCCTTTGTGGACTCCTGCGGCGGTGAACGGCCAATGATCACCTGATTTCCGCCTGGAGTTGGGCGGTACTTCACCTCGGGGTCCGGCGCGGCCCGAAGGCTTCTCCGGAAGACCTGACGGAGGTGGAGCATGACCCCTGCCCGCAAGGTGGTCTCGGCACTGGCCGCGGCCCTCGCGCTCCCTGTCTTCCTCACCGCGCCCGCCGAGGCGGCGAGCGACGCCGACCTGGCGTTCCACTGGGCCCCGGTGCACCACCAGGACACCGACTCGTCCGACTACGACGCCGACTACCTGTCCACTGTGGACTACGACGGCGAGTGGAACACCCTGAACAACTGGGAGGACCAGGACGACGACGTCACCCGGCTGACCGGCGCCGGGTACTACTCGGTGGTCGAGACGTCGACGCACTGGTTCGTCGTCTACTCCTTCTACCACCCGCGCGACTGGGAGGACTTCCCCGACCCGCTGGGGCAGTTCACCCACGAGAACGACATGGAGGGCCTGCTCGCCACCGTGCGCAAGGACGGCTCGACCTACGGCCGGCTGGAGGCCGTGGTCACGGTGGCGCACAGCGACTTCTACTCCTACGTCGCGCCGGGCAGCACGTTCACCAGTGGTCGGGAGTCCGTCGACGGCACCCTGGTGCTCCAGAACGGCCGGTTCACCACGCGTCAGGAAGCCAAGGGGCACGGGCTCTTCGCGTGGACCGGCGTCGAGTTCCCCGGCGGTGACGGCGTGGTCTACCAGCCGGCCGCGACCGGCGAGGTGCCCTCGGGCGGCAACGACCGGTCCGTCGGGTACCGGCTCGTGGACTCGTTCGCGCCGGGCGGGTTGTGGGCGCGGCGCGCCGACTCCGCGACCTACGCGTCGTTCGGCACGTTCCGCGGTGACAACGGGAAGAAGAACGCCGCGAACACCGCGTGGGGCTGGGACGACCAGAACGACGGGTCCGACCTCCAGCGCGGTCTGCTCGCGACCGACCCGGCGTACCTGGTGTCGGTGTACTTCGGCAACCGCGGCGCGTTCAGCC
Source organism: Actinosynnema sp. NPDC020468 (assembly GCF_040642015.1). Taxonomy (NCBI): domain Bacteria; kingdom Bacillati; phylum Actinomycetota; class Actinomycetes; order Pseudonocardiales; family Pseudonocardiaceae; genus Actinosynnema; species Actinosynnema sp. NPDC020468. The sequence goes on along the minus strand of NZ_JBFAEO010000036.1, from coordinate 75,946 downwards.
TCGCCTACACCCGGAACGGCTACCGGTAACCTCCCCGGTCATGACGACCCGGGGGGAAACGCCGTTGCTCGCGCGCGTGGCGACGGAGGTGTTGGCACCCTGGGTGCTCGTGCTCGGACTTCCGCTGCTGGTGGCGTGGCACGCCACCAGCAGCGTCCCGGAAACCCTGCTGTGGGGCCTCGTCGTCGGGGTGACCGGGTCGGTGATCCCGATGGTCGTGATCGTGCGCGGCGCGCGGGCCGGTCGGTGGGACGGGCACCACGTGACCAACCGCGAAGGGCGCGTCGTGCCGCTGCTGACCGTGGCGGCGTCGTTGGGCGTCGGCATCGCGGCGCTGTTCCTCGGTCACGCGCCGCGCGCGATGCTCGCCTTGGCGCTGGCCATGTTCCTGAGCCTGGTGGTGTGCCTGGCGGTCACGTTCGGCGCGCGGTGGAAGGTGTCGATCCACGCGGCCGTCGCGGCGGGCGCGCTGGTGATCCTGGCGCTCACCTACGGGCCGTGGGTGCTGCTCGGCGCGGTGCTCGTCGCGTGGGTGGCGTGGTCGCGGGTGGCGCTGGGCGACCACACGGCGCCGCAGGTGGTCGTGGGCGCGGTGATGGGCGCGGTGGTCGGCGGCACGATCTTCCAACTCCTGCTCTGAACCCGCCGTCGTGCGTTGTCCGCGTTCGTGCGGTCGCGGACACTGCGCGCGTGCTGCCAGACCGGGACCGCTCCGCGGCGTTGCTGATCGGCGACTCCACCGTGGTGGAGGGGTTGCGGGAGGTGCTGGCGCCGTCGTTCGGGGTGTGCGAGGTCGCCTCGGACCTGGCGGGCCCCGCCGACCTGGTGCCGTTCCTGGGTGTGGTGGACGGTGCGCGCGACGTGCTGCTGGTGTACTTCGCCGGACGCGCGCTGCTGGACCGGGACGGCGTGCCGCACCTGGCCTTCCGCTCCTCGACGCCGACCGGCACCGGGTTCGACTCGGTGCCGGTGTCGCTGGTGCTGGCCCGGATGTCGGTGGCGCGCCGACCGGTTCTGGTGCTGGACTGCGATTTCGGGGCGCGGGTCGTGCCGGCGCCCGGGTCGGTGGTGCTGGCGTCGTCGGCAGGCGCCCGGTCGCCCGACTTCGGCCCGGCTTTCCTGGACGTGCTGCGGAAGGGCGTGCCGGGGGAGTCGTTGTCGTTGCCCGCGATCGCCTCGGCGGTGGTGTCGGCCGAACGCCCGGTGGTGCGCGGAACGTCCGACGTGGACCTGATCCCGAACCGCCACCGGCGTGTCGTCCCGCCGGTCGCGGTGGTCGGCTCGGTGGGGCTGGCCCACGCGGTGGACCACCTGTTGCCGCACTACGGGCGTGGCGCGCCGGAGCACGTCCTGGACGAGATCACCGCCGCCGCGCCCCTGGTCCGGGCCATGCGTTCCCGGCACGGCGACGGCGCGGCCACGGCGGTCGTGATCGCGGCGGCGCTGGCGGAGGTGGACCGGGCCGAACTCCCGTCGGCGGCGGCCCGGGTGGGTGCGGCGCTGGAGGCCGGGGCGGTGCCGTGCGACTCGCGGACGGCGTTGTCGGTGCTGGCCACGGTGGCGCACGACGACGGGATCCGGGAGTTGGGCGACCTGGCGGGGTGTGCCGACTGGCGTGACGTGGAGGTGGTGGCGGGCGCGCGGACGGTGGTGCGACCGGGGTGGCGCACGACGCTGCCGGCGGAGTGGGCGTGGCCGGCGGCGGGGCACCGCGTCCTGCGCCACCCGAACCTGGTGTGGCACCCGACCCCGGTGACCGACGCGACGCCGCTGCTGGGGTTGGCGGGTCCGACGGTGGTGCTGACGTCGTACCTGGCGCTGCCCGCGTACCGGATGCTCCGCTCGCACGCCGGACGGGACCTGGTGGTGCTGCAATTCGCCGACTCCCCGCGCACCGCGATCACCGCCGCCCGACCCGACCCGACCGTGCCGGGAACCGCGGAGGAGGTCACCCTCACACCGACCGCGATCACCCTGCACAACCCGGCGGGCGACCCGACCCGCTGCCGTGCTTTGCGTGACGAGGCAAGGAAATCCGGCCGCCCCACCGCCCACCTGACCCTCCGCAGCGCCTTCCTGGAAGCCCACACCGACCCCGCCCGCCTACGAGCCCTGCACAAGGCCACCGCGGCCGGCGACTCGGGCCCCGCGTGCCACGTCCGCGGCGCCGGGCTCGCCCTCGCCACCGCCGCGAAGCACGCGGACCTCCCCGCCCTGTCCCAAGCCCTGACCCTCCCCGCCACCCACCTGGTCACCACCCGCCAGGACCTCCTGGACCCGTTGGCCGTGGTCCGAGGCGCGCTGGACCTGGCCGTCGCCTTCACCCTGGGCCGCCTCCCTCAACCCACAATCCCCACATCCCCTCGTTGAACAATCCCCTCCCTCAACACCTCAACCAGCCGACGCCACCGGCCCGCCGAGCCACGAGCACATCGACCGCCGCCCTCGCCGAGCACCCCCGAGCCCCGGCCCGCTGAACCGACGGCATCGGAGATCCCCGGCTGATCGGCCTCCCGCAGGCCTGCCGGATTTCCGACCTGCCGGATCGTTGGACTCCCGGACTTCCGGACTACTGGGCTGCCGGCCGGGGGCTGCTGGCTGCGGGCTCCGCTGCCCGCTGCCCGCTGGCCGGTCGCGGGCTGCCGCCGGCTGGATTGCCGCCCGTCGGGCTGCCGGCTGCTGGACTGCCACCGGCTGAGCTACCACCCGCCGGACTGCTGGGCCGCCCGCCGCCCGCCGCCCGCTGCCCGTCGGTCGCGGGCTGCTGCCTGCGGGGCTGCCGGCCGCTACCCGCTGGCCGCTGAGTTGCCGGCGGGCTGATACCTGCTGCCTTGTGCCCGCTTGCTCGCTGCCTGCCTGCGTGCCTCTGGGCGCTGGGCTGCTGGCTGCTGGGCCACCCGCCATCCGCCACCCGCCATCCGCCGCCCGCCATCCGCTGGCCGCTGGGCGGTTGGCTGGCCGCAGACTGATACCTGCTGTCTTGCGGCTGCTGGCCCCTGGCTGCTGGCCGCCCGCCACGCCGCCTGTGGGCTGCTGCTCGCAGGGCCGCTGCCCGCCGCTGGGGCGCTCGTTGCCTGGGGGCTGCTGTCGGCTGGGCCGCTGGCCGGTCGCGGGCTGCTGCCTGCCGTCTTGCCGGGCTGCTGGCCCCTGGGTCGCCTGCCCGCCTGCCGCCTGCCCGCCTGTCGCCTGCCCGTCGCCCGCAGGCTGCGGGGCCGCTGGCGCTGGGTTGCCCGTGGCTGCAAGCCGCTGGGCCGCTGTCCGCATGTCCGCTGAGCTGCGGGTTGCGGTTTGCCGGTCCTTCGAGCCATCGGGTGCTGGTCGGTCGGGTGGCCCAGTCAGTCGGGTGGCCGAGTCGGTCGGGTGGCTGTGGCGCCGGGGCTCGCCGAGTACTGCGGGTGCCTCCACCTCGGCGCCCCGGCGGTGGTGATCCGACAATCCTCATGTTCTGTTGTTGAACAATCCTTTCATGGGGCGATTCAACAACCCAAGATCCCCGCAGGGCCGACTTGCCCGACCGTTCGGGGTAGGGATTGTTGAACGTTGGGGCGTATGGGTGGGTCGGGGTGGGTAGTCGGTGGGGGAGGAGAGGAGTGGGGATGAACCGTGTTGCCGCCGAGCACGAGCCGTCCACCGCCGAGTTGGTGGGGCGGTTGTCGGAGCAGGTGAGCCGGTTGGCTCGCGACGAGATTCGGCTTGCCCTGGCCGAGGTGAAGGACAAGGGGAAGCACGTCGGGGTCGGTGCCGGGCTCCTGGGTGGGGCCGGGGTGCTGGCCTGGTTCGGGGTCGGGGCGCTGGTGGCCGGTGCCGTCCTGGCGTTGGCGTTGGTGTTGCCCGCGTGGGCGGCGGCGTTGGTGGTGGCCGGGGTGGTCTTCCTGGTTGCCGGCGTGCTCGCGCTCGTGGGGAAGAAGCAGGTCGGGCAGGGCACTCCTCCTCTTCCGGAGCAGGCCGTCGAGAGCGTCAAGCGGGACATTTCCGCGGTGAGTGAGAGGGCACATCGATGAGCGGCAAGGATGTTCCGCCGGAGTCGGCCGGGTTGCGCGACGACATCGAGGAGACCCGGCGCGAACTCGGGGACACGGTGGAGGCGTTGGCGCACAAGGCCGACGTGAGCGGTCGGGTCAAGGAGAGCGCGCGGGAGGGAGTGGAGAAGGTGAAGGAGACGACGGGCAAGGTCAACGTCGCCGCCACCGACGCCGTGGCGAAGACGCAGACGGTCGCCGGGCAGGTCGCCGACAAGGCCGGCGAGGCCGCGGGCAAGGCGCAGGAGGCCGCGGTCGACGCCGCGCACAAGGCCGCCGACGTGGCCGGGCAGGTCGCGCACAAGGCGGGTGACGTCGCGGGTCAGGTGGCGGACAAGGCCGGTCAGGCCGCCTCGCAGATCGCGGACCGCGCCGCGCAGGCCGTCGAGTCGCTGCCGCCGCCCGTCCAGGACAAGGTCGCCCAGGTCACCGAGCAGGCGCGCAAGCGCCCGGCCCTCGTCTGGGCCGGCGTCGCCGCGGCCGTGGTCGTCGTCTGGCGACTGGTCCGCAGGGGACGGTGACCGCGGTGAACAAGGTCCTCTACAAGCCGCTCGGCCTGGTGTTCAGCGTGCTCGGCGGCCTCGTCGCGAGCCGGCTGTTCGCCCAGGTCTGGAAGCTGATCAGCGGGGACAGGGTCGCACCCAGCGCGACCCAGAAGGATCGCGGCTGGGGCGAGGTGCTGCTCGCCGCGACCATCCAGGGCGCGGTGTTCGGCCTGGTCAAGGCCGCCATCGACCGGGGCGGTGCCACCGGCTACGACAAGCTCACCGGCGAGTGGCCCGGCGACACCCGGGACGTCGACGCCGACTAGCTCGGCTCGTCGGGCCGCCCCCTCCGCTCGTCCTCGCCGAGGAACCGGCTCGGGTCCACGTCGAGGTCGGGCGGCTCCGGCGTTCCGGGCGCGTAGGGCGGGTCCGGGTTCAACGGGTGGGCTGGTTCGGTCATGACCATCCCCTACCCACTGGCACGTGATCAGAACCGCGGCGGCCGCTTCTCCAGGAACGCCCGCACGCCCTCGGCGTACTCCGCGCTGTGCACCGCCTCGTCGTACCAGGCCCGCACCGCGTCGTCCTCGTCCGCCAGCCCGTCGCCGATCCGCTCCACGATGTGCTTCGCGCCCCGCACGCTCACCACCGCCCGCGACGCGATCACCCCGGCCAGCTCCGCGACCCGCGCGTCGACGGACTCGTGCACCTCGTTCACCAACCCGATCCGCAACGCCGTCGCCGCGTCGATCAACTCGGCGCCGAACAGGATCTGCTTCGCCCACGCGGGCCCGACCGCGTCCACCAACCGCCGGGTCGAGCTGAAGTTGTAGACGATGCCGAGCTTCGCGGGCGTGATGCCGAACCGCGCGTCCGCCGCCGCGATCCGCAGGTCGCACGCCAGCGCGATCTCGCACCCGCCGCCCACGCAGAACCCGGTGACCGCCGCGATCGTCGGCTTGCCGAGGTCCGCGATGGCCCGCTCACCCGCGTGCACCGCCTCGCCGTACCGCGCCGCGCCCTCCGCGCCCGCGCGCAACGTGGTGAACTCGCCGATGTCCGCGCCCGCCGAGAAGTGCTCGCCACCGCGCACGACCAGCACCCGCACCGCGTCGTCCGCCGCCACCCGGGCCAGCAGACCGGGCAGCGCCGACCACATCGCGTAGCTCATCGCGTTGCGCTTGGCCGGCCGGTCGATGGTCAGCGTCGCGACCGCGCCCGCCGTCGTCAGCGTCAGGTGCTCGTCCACGGCGATCACCGTACCCGCAGAAATAGTGCCCATTGCTATGCGATGTATCACCCGATAGTACAAATGGTGCGGAATAATTGAACCCGGGTAACCGGCGGTCGATCCGGAGCGATATCGAGAGCGTCCCCCCGACGCGACCCAGTCTGGACGCCACATGGCTTTCCACCCCAGCGATTTCGAGCACCCGCTCGACCGGTCGGCCCGGCAGAACCTGGAATCGATACCCCTCCTGCGGCCGGCCGTCGAGAAATACCTCAAGCACTTCGACGAACGCGCCGTGCGCAATTGGCAGATGTCCGACATGCTCCGCCTCGGACCACGCCAGTACCCGCGGATCTACCGCCTGCTGCCCCCGATCTGCGAGGCGTACGGCATCGAGGAACCCGAGCTGTACCTGATGGCGGGCCCGGTCAACGCGATGACGATGGGCCACGCCAGACCGTCGATCACCCTCTACAGCGGACTGGTCGAGTCGATGCAGGACGACGAGATCCAGGCCGTGCTCGCGCACGAGTGCGGCCACATCGTCGGCGAGCACGTGCTCCTCCTCCAGATGGCCCGGGTGATCAACACGGCGAGCGGTTACAACCTGTTCACCAAGGTGCTGTCGTTCCCGCTGCACCGCGCGCTGATGGCGTGGATGCGGATGAGCGAGCTGTCCGCCGACCGCGCCGCCGCCGCGTTCATGGGCAGCGGCGAGGAGATGACCCGCACCATGCTCCGCATCGTCGGCATCCCGAGCTACGCGCTGCCGAGCGACTACAGCCTCGAACTGTTCGCCGAACAGGCCGTGGAGGCCGAAACGCTGCGCGAATCGCGCTGGGACCGGTTGCTCGAGCAGCACTACCTGCCGCAGTCCACCCACCCGCTGGTGTCCGCACGGGTGCTCGAGTTGAAGAAGTGGGTGGACACCGAGGCGTTCCGCCGGCTTTCCGCCATCGCGCTCTCCGCCCGCACCGCGTCCCGCTGCGAGACCTGCGGGCACCACGTCGAGGCGTCCTGGAAGTTCTGCCACAAATGCGGTCGGCGGCTCGGTGCGGAGGAGTTGGGGGCGGTGCGGGCGTGAGCGCGTTCAAGACGGAAAAAGTGGTGATCACCCCGCTGACGGAATTCGACGCCGTGGCGGAGGACGTGGTCTCGCACTTCGGCGGACTCGGCTACGAGGTGGAGAAGACCCGCACCGACACCGGGGTGTGGGACATCGGCATCCACAAGGGCGGCAAGTTCAAGGCGGTCGCCGGGTTGAAGCTCGCGCTCAAGGTGCTGCTCCAGCCGGACACCGACGGCGTGGTCGTCTACGCGGGCATGGGCGTGTTCGGCAAGCAGGCCGCACCCGCGCTGCTCGGCGCCGGCGCGGTCCGGGTGGCGCTGGTCGCGATGGGCGCCGCCGCCGCGACCCTGCTGGCCCTCCCGCTGCTGGTCACGCAGGCGTGGGGGCTGGTGAAGCAGGCGAAACTCGACGACGAGGCGGTCCGGGTGGTCGAGGCCAGCATCCGGTCGCACGAGCGGCGGGCGGGCGTGCACCAGCGGCCGACCCCGATCGTGACGCAGCGGGTGAAGCCGGCGGTGCCCAAGGGCGTGTGCCCGGCGTGCCGCGGCACGGTGCCGACGGGCGCGGCGTTCTGCAACGAGTGCGGCGCCTCGCTCAGCTGAGCCCGGACGCGCGGAGGGCGTGCGCCAGGTCCCGGGTCGACCCCGGGGCCCGGCGCCGGTCCACCACGTCCAGCGCGGCGGTCAGCCTGCGGTGCGCGAGGTGCGAGCGGATCGGGGTCGGCCGGGTGAGAAGGTCGTGCAGCAGCCGGTCCACCTCGGTCCACGAGCCGGTGACGGCGAACGCGTACAGCGCCCACGACCGGTATACGTGGCTCATCCGGGGCTCGGCCTCGGCCGCCGCCGCGCGCTCGAAGTGGTCGACCGACGCGGTCCGCCGGCCCAGGTGCAACTCGACCGCGCCCGCGAACCAGGTCAGCTGCGCGTCGTCCACCCACCACGCCCAGTGCGGGTCGTCCTCGCCCGGACCCTCGCCGAACAGGTCGCGGGCCCGGATCAGGTGCCGGCGCGCGACGTCGTGGCCCAGCAGCGCGTGCGACCGGGCGAGCCGCAGCCGGAACAACGCCTCCAGCCGGGGTGAGAGCCGGTCGGCGAGGGCTCGGTCCGCGAGGTCGATCGACGTGCGCGGCGCGCCCTCGTGCTCGGCCAGCAACGCCTGGTTCTGCCGCACGAACAACGCCATGCCCCGGTCGCCCGCCCGGGTCGCGTGCTCGAGCGCCGCGCGGTTGACCAGGGTCGCCGACCCGGGCAGGCCTGCGTCGAACAGGCTCCACCCGGCCACCTCGGCCAGTTCGGCGAGTGCGGAGTGGACGTCCCGGACGTGACCGCGCCGGATCCCGGCGGCCTCGACGTGACGTCGGGCTTCCCGGTAGGCGCGCAGGACGACCGGCGCGGCGGACGTGCCGCCCTGGCGCTGGTCGAGGTCGACGGACGCGGTGATCACGCGGCGCAGGTGGGCGACGAGGTCGCTCCCGACGGGTTCGTCACGCGGTGCGGCCATCACCCTCGCAGCCCGGTCGTGGTGGTGGACCCGCGGGGGGGGCGACGGCCCCACCCGCGAGGAGGTCAGGAGGGCTGCTGCTCGGTGACCTGCTTGCGGACCTCGTCCATGTCCACCTTGCGGGCCTGCTCGATCAGGTCCTCCAGGGCCGACTCGGGGAGTGCGCCCGGCTGCGCGTAGAGCACCACGCCGTCGCGGACGATCATCAACGTCGGGATCGAGCGGATCTGGAAGGCGGCGGCCAGGGACTGCTCGGCCTCGGTGTCCACCTTGCCGAACACGATGTCGTCGTGCTTCTCGGCCGACTTCTCGTACACCGGCGCGAACTGGCGGCACGGACCGCACCACGACGCCCAGAAGTCGACCAGGACGAAGCCCGATTCCTCGACCACCGCGTCGAAGTTCTCCGCGGTCAGCTCAACCGTGGCCATAAATCCTCCTCGTTTCCGCCGGGGGTTCGGCTCCGGTCCTCCCGTCCAACGGATCGGGCGCCGGGAAGATTCCCCCCATGAGCCTGCCCCACACCTACCTCGCCGAGTGCGCCGAGCCCACCGGCTACCTCGACTTCGCCCGGTTCGGACCGCCGACCCGGCGGGTGGTCGCCACCACCGCGCGGCTCACCGACCTGGCCGCGGCGGCCGGGCCCTCCACCGTGGACGACCTGATGCGCGAAGTGGGCGCGGCACAACGGCTCGCGGCCCGGCTGACCGGCATCGCGCAGGTCACGTTGCTGCCCAACACCAGCACCGGCCTGTTCCAGGCGGCCACCGCGATCGACGGTCCGGTGCTGGTGAGCGCCACCGACTTCCCGGCCAACACCTACCCGTGGGCCCGGGTCGGCACGGCCCGGCCGCTGCGCGCCGCCACGCCCGAGGCGGTCCGGGAGGCGCTGACCGCCGACGTGCGCGCGGTCGCGGTCAGCGCGGTCGACTTCCGCACCGGGCGGCGGGCCGACCTCGCCGGGCTGCGGGAGGTGATCGGCGACCGGCTGCTCGTGGTCGACGGCATCCAGGGCTTCGGCGCGGTCGATATGCCGTGGGCGGCGGCGGACGTGCTGGTCGTCGGCGGGCAGAAGTGGTTGCGCGCGGGCTGGTCGACGGGGTTCCTCGCGCTGCCGGACGCCGCGCTCGACCGGCTGGAACCGGTGCTGTCGGGGTGGACCGGCGCGCGCGACCACACCGTGTTCGACGACGTGGTGCACCCGCGCGCGGACGGCGCGGCGGGCTGGTCGATCACGAACCTGAGCCCGATCGCCGCCGGCGCCCTCGCCGCCGCGCTCGACCTGCTCGCGGGCGTCGGCGCGGACGCCGTGGAACGGGCCGTGCTGGAACGGGTCGACGCGCTGGCGGACGTGGTCGCGCGGCACGGCGGCCGGGTGGTGTCGACGCCGGGGTCGGGCATCCTCGCGTTCGCCCACCCCGCGCCCGGGGTGGGCGAGGCGCTGCGCGCCGCCGGGGTCACCGCCACCACGCGCGCCGACCACGTGCGCCTGTCGCCGCACGCGTCCACCACCGCCGCGACGATCGAGGCGGTGGCGGACGCGCTGGGTCACCTCAGGGGGTGACTCCCCTCGTGCACGGCGGCGTACGCGGCGTCGCGGGCGGTGTTCGCCTCCTCGTCGGTCAGCGTCCGCGTCGGGTGCCGCAACACCAGGCGCAGCAACACGTTCTTGTGCCCCGGCGCCGCGCCGAGCCGGGTGACCGCGGCGGCGGGCAGCGCGGACACCGGCGTCTCGTCCAGCACCACGACCTCCTCCACGAGGTCGCCGACGGCGTCGCGGAGGAGGTCGCCGAGGGTTTCCACGTCGTGCGCCGGGTCGACCGCGACCGAGATGTCCCGCGCCACCGCCGGGTGCCGCGACACCACTCGGTAGGGGGACAGGTCCAGCATCTGCTCCGCCACCCGCGGCTCGCTCGAGGACAGCAGCCGGATGTCCGGCACGCCCTTGCGCACCATCAGCAGCCGGTCGAGCCCGAGGCCGAGCGCCAGGCCGTGCGCGGTCGACGGCAGCCACGCGCGGTCCAGCACGTGCCGGGCGGCCAGCCCGCCCTCGGCGATCTCCAGCCACTCGCCGTCGACCAGGACGTCCACCTGCACCCCCTCCGTGGTGTACGGGTGCACGGCCGGCGTGGTCCGGTACCGGACGCCGGGCAGCGCGGTGGTCACGACCACGTCGACCAGTTCGGCGAGCGACCGCCGGGAGTGCGAGATCCGCCACAGGTCGAGCTGGTGCGGCGTGCCCGAGTGCACCCGGTCCACCTGATCGCGCCGGTACACCGCGCCGACGCACGCGAGCAGCACGTCATCCCAGTCGTCGGTCACGCCCAGCAGCCGCAACGCGGGCGGGATCATCGCGGTGGTGTGACTGCGCAGCATCCGACCGGGTGTCGTGTACCGGGTGTAGCGGGCGTTGCGGGTCACCGAATCCGGTGGGTAGCCGAGGTTGGTGTAGTTGTCGTCAATCGACACGTCCGGGTGGTCGCGCAGCACGCGCACGTCACCCGGAAGGGCGTCGAGAACGTCCGAGAGCAGGACTTGCAGGGCGTGCGGCCCGTAGGCGGGGTCGCTGAGGTCGCGGTTCATCGCGGTGTCCTTCGCGGTGGTGGTCGGCTGGGAGGACACCCCCGAGCCGGTCCGCCACCGGGACCTCGCGTCGACTCAGCGCACGGCCCCGAAGGCCGGTTCTCCCGGCTGGGGGCGGCTAAATCGACGCGTCACGTTTTCCAGCCTAGCGGTCGCGTGCCGCATGATGCACCCATGCTGTCGACCAAGGGCGAGGACTTCCGGACTTTCTGGACCGAGCGCCACCTGTGCACCCTGACCACCGTCCGCCCGGACGGCACGCCGCACGTCGTGCCGGTCGGCGTCACGGTGGACTTCGAGGCGGGCATCGCCCGGGTGATCGCCACCCGCGGCTCGTACAAGGTGCGCCGGGTGCTCGCGGCGGGCGACGAGGGCGTGCCGGTCGCGGTGTGCCAGGTCGACGTCGGCCGCTGGTCGACGCTGGAGGGCCGGGCCGTGATCAGGCAGGACCCGGAGTCGGTCGCGGACGCGGAGAACCGGTACGGCGCGCGCTACCGGCAGCCGAAGCCCAACCCCGAGCGGGTCGTGATCGAGATCGCGGTGACCCGCGTCCTGGGCTCGGTGTGATCACGGTCGTCGGCGTCGGGGCCGACGGCTGGGACGGGTTGCCGGAGACGGTGCGGCGCGAGGTCGCCGAGCACGACGTGCTGTTCGGCAGCGCCCGGCAGCTGGACCTCGTGCCGGGCGGGTTCGAGCGGGTGCCGTGGCCGTCGCCGCTGCTGCCCGCGCTGCCCGGGCTGCTGGAGGCGCACCGCGGGCGCAGGATGTGCGTGTTGGCCAGCGGCGACCCGATGTTCCACGGCATCGGCTCGACGCTGGTGCGGCTGCTCGGTGTCGAGGAGGTGCGCGTGCTGCCCCACCCGTCGTCGGTGTCGCTCGCGTGCGCCCGGCTCGGCTGGCCGTTGGACGAGGTGGACGTGGTGAGCCTGGTCGGCAAACCCGCGTCCCTGCTGGTGCCGTTCCTGCACCCGGGCAGGCGCCTGCTGGTCCTCGGAGGTGTGCCCGCCGACGTGGCGTCGGTGGCCGGTGACGCCCGGTTCACCGTGCTGGAGCAGCTGGGTGGCCCGGACGAGCGGATCCACCACGACCTGCCGTCCGCCGACCCGCTGCACGTGATCGCGGTCGAGTGCGGCCGGCAAGGATACTCGCTGGTGCCGGGTCTGCCGGACGACGCGTACGAGCACGACGGCCAGCTCACCAAGCGCGAGGTGCGTGCCGTGACGCTGGCCCTGCTGGCCCCTCGACCGGGTGAACTCCTGTGGGACGTCGGCGCGGGCTCGGGCAGCATCGCGATCGAGTGGTCGCGCACCCATCCGACCTGTCGGGCGATCTGCGTGGAGCGCAACACCTCCCGGGCGGCCCGGATCGAGCGGAACGCGGCGGCGCTGGGCGTGCCCCGGGTTCGGGTGGTCGTGGGCGAGAGCCCGGGCGTGCTGGACTTCGCGACCCCGGACGCGGTGTTCCTCGGCGGTGGGCTGACCGCGCCGGGGGCGCTGGAACGCTGCTGGGACGCCCTCGCGCCCGGCGGCCGGCTGGTGGCGAACGCGGTGACGCTCGAGTCGGAGTCGGTGCTGGTCCGCTACCACCGCGCCCTGGGCGGCTCGCTGACCCGGGTCGAGGTGAGCCGGGACGCGCCGGTCGGCGGCTTCACGAGCTGGCGTCCGCAGCTGCCGGTGACGATCTGGCACGTGGTGAAGGAGCAGCGGTGACGCTCGCGCGCGGTCCGGTGTCGTCGGCCGGCGGGGATGTCGCGGGTGGACCGTTCTCGTGTTCGGTGGAGATCTCTCGAGTGGAGGAACAGCGGTGACGGTCCACTTCGTCGGAGCGGGCCCGGGTGCCGCGGACCTGCTCACGTTGCGGGCCGCGCGGGTGATCGGCGCGTCGCCGGTGTGCCTGTACGCGGGCGCGCTGGTGCCGGTCGAGGTGTTGGGGCACTGCCCTCCGGGCGCGCGTCTGGTCGACACCGCCGAGCTGACCCTGGACGAGATCGTGGCCGAGCTGGTCGCCGCGCACGCCGAGGGCCACGACGTGGCGCGGCTGCACTCGGGCGACCCGTCGGTGTTCTCCGCGATGGCCGAGCAGATGCGTCGGCTGGACGCGGCCGGCGTGCCCTACGACGTGACACCCGGCGTGCCCGCCTTCGCGGCCGCCGCGGCGGCGTTGAGGCGCGAGCTGACCGTGCCGGGCGTCGGTCAGACGGTGGTCCTGACCCGCACCTCGGCCCGGGCCACCCCGATGCCGCCGGGGGAGGATTTGGCTTCACTGGGCCGAACCCGGGCCACGCTGGTGCTGCACCTGGCCGTGCAGCGGATCACCGAGGTGGTCGCCGACCTGACGCCGCACTACGGCGCCGGGTGCCCGGTCGCGGTGGTGGCGCGGGCGTCGCGGGACGACGAGTTGGTGCTGCGCGGCACACTGGCCGACATCGCCGACCAGGTCCTGACCGCCGGAGTCCGCCGAACGGCCATCATCGTGGTAGGCGAAGTCCTTGCCGCCGAAGGATTCCCGGACAGCCACCTGTACTCGACAACCCGCTGCCGCACGTAGGACGCGCGGTGTGGCCGGGCGGCGCGTTGTGGATGGGCGGTGCGTCGTGGGCGGGGAGGCCTGGTGTGGCCGGGCGGTTCGCTGTTGTGGGTGGGGCGGCCCGGTGGCGCCGAGCGGCTCGCCGTCGTGCGCGAGGCGGGCCGGTGTTGCTGAGCGGTCCTGGTTGTCTGTCGTGCGCGGGGCGGCGCGGTGTCGCCGAGCGACAAGCCACCGTGCGTGGGGCGGGCGGCTTGGGCCGCCGAACCGCCTGCCGTCGTGCGTGAGGGCGGTCTGGTGTCGCCGAACAACTCGCCGCGAAGCGTGGGGGCGGTGAATCCGGGCGGCTCGCTGTCTTGGGTGGGGCGGCCCGGTGTCGCTGAGCGGTTCCGCTGTCTGTCGTGCGCGGGGTGGCCTGGCGTCGCCGAACAGCGTGCTCTCGTGCGCGGGATGATTTCGCCGAAACGGCTCGCCGGCGTGCGTGAGGGCGGTGTGGCCGAGCGGTTCGTTGCCGTGCGTCGGGCGGCCCGGTCCCGGCTGCGAACGCCGCCGCGTGAAGAACGGCACAACTTCGCGGTGGGAGGTCAGCGGTTCGGGTTGCAGGGCGACCCGGCTGCGTATCGGCTTGCTCGGTGTCACGAGGTCGTTCGATTGTTCAACAATCCTTGCGGCCTATTGTCCTTTTGTTCAACGATCCTCTGATGTGGCGTGGTGGCGGGGGCGTGGGATTGTTGGAAGGTGGGATTGTTCAACAATCCTTACCGACTACGATTCCGGTGGTGGGCGATGGGGTGTGGTTCGGGTTGGGCGAGGGGCGGGGGCGCCGGGTGGCGCGGTGGGTGGTCGGGGTGCGGGGTGGGCTAGGCGCGGCCGACGATGGTGCCGGCGCGGTCGATGACGATGACGTCGACGGTGACCGGGGCTTCGCGGAGGACGGCTTCCGCGGTGGCGCGGGCTCGTGTCGCGATCAGGTCGCCGAGCGGGACGCCTGCGGCCTGGCACACGTGGAGGGCGCCGAGTGCGGTGTTGGCGTCGCGGATCGCGTCGGCCAGGGTCGGGTCGGGCACCAGGGCGGCGAGGAAGTCCAGGTTCACCTGCGAGCGGCCCGAGTGGAGGTCCAGGTGGCCGTCGGCGAGCTTGGACAGCTTGCCGACGCCGCCCGCGATGGTCAGTCTCGGCACCGGGTGGCGCTTGAGGTACTTGAGGACCGCGCCCGCGAAGTCGCCCATGTCCAACAGCGCGTCCTCGGGCAGCCCGTGCAGCTCCGCCGCGACCTTCTCGGACGTGCTGCCCGTGCACCCGGCGACGTGCGCGTACCCGGCCGCCCGCGCCACGTCGATGCCGCGCCGGATGCTGTCGATCCACGCCGAGCACGAGTACGGCACGACCACGCCGGTGGTGCCCAGGATCGACAACCCGCCCAGAATGCCCAGCCGGGGGTTCCAGGTGCGCTTGGCCAACTCCGCGCCGTGGTCCACCGAGATCTCCACCACGACGTCGCCCGTGCCGCCGTGCGAGCGCGCCACCAGCTCGACGTGCTCGCGCATCATCCGCCGCGGCACGGGGTTGATCGCCGGTTCGCCGACGGGCAGCGGGAGGCCGGGTTTGGTGATCGTGCCGACACCCGCGCCGGCGCGGAACACCACGCCGGTGCCGGGTTCGCCGTGCCGGACGGTCGAGCGGACCAGCGCGCCGTGGGTGACGTCCGGGTCGTCGCCCGCGTCCTTGACCACGGCCGCCATCGCGCGCCCCGTGGCCAGTTCCTCCTTGGCCAGCGCGAAAGCGGGCGTCTGTCCCTTCGGGAGGGTGATCGTGACCGGGTCCGGGAAGCCGCCGGTGAGCAGCGCCGTGTAGGCCGCGGTGGTCGCGGCGGTGGCGCAGGCGCCGGTCGTCCAGCCGAAGCGCAGGTTCGTGCTCACCACGACAGGATGCAGCAGCCGTGAGGACGGTGCTCCTGCTGGGTGGCACCGGCGAGGGCCGGGCGCTGGCCGCCGCGCTGACCGGGTTCCGGGTGGTGTCGTCGTTGGCGGGCCGCGTCTCGGCGCCGCGACTGCCGGTCGGCGAGGTGCGGATCGGCGGGTTCGGCGGTGTCGACGGCCTGGTCGACCACCTGGCGCGGGAACGGGTGGACGCGGTGGTCGACGCCACGCACCCGTTCGCGGAGCGCATCACGGCCAACGCGCGCGCGGCGTGCGCCCGGGCCCGCGTGCCGTTCCTCGTGCTGCGCCGACCCGGCTGGACCGAGCGGCCGGGCGACCGCTGGCAGTGGGTGGCCTCGGTCGCCGAGGCCGCCGCCGCGGTGGCGGGCCGGCGGGCGTTCATCACCACCGGACGGCAGGAGTTGGCGCACTTCACCGCCGGCGTCGCGCGCACCGTCGACCCGCCCGACCCGCCGGTGCCCGGCGTCCGGGTGCTGCTGGACCGCGGACCGTACACAGTGGACGGTGAGGTGGCGCTGCTGCGCGAGATCCGCGCCGAGGTGCTGGTGACCAAGGACAGCGGCGGCGACATGACCGCGGCCAAGCTGGTCGCGGCCCGTCACCTCGGACTGCCGGTGGTCGTGGTCCGACGGCCACCGCTCCCGGACGTCGACGTGGTCGGCACGGTCGCGGAGGCCGTCGAGTGGCTCACCCGGGGTAGCGGCGCGGGGTGAAGACGACGCCCTTGGCCGTCACCACGGTTTGCGACGAACCGATCAGCAGCAGGCACCGCATGTCCACAGTGGACGGATCGAGGTCGGCCAGCCGGACCACCCGGACGCTCTCCTCCGGGCCGCCCACGTCCCGGCCGATCACCACCGGCGTGTCGGCGGAACGGTGGCGCAGCAGCAGGTCCCGGGCGGCCTCGACCTGCCAGGCGCGGCTGCGGGACGCCGGGTTGTAGATCGCCAACACCAGGTCCGCGCCGGCGGCGGCGTCCAGGCGGGAGGCGATGACGTCCCACGGCTTGAGCCGGTCGGACAGCGAGATCACCGCGTAGTCGTGACCCAGCGGCGCGCCCGCGCGGCTGGCGACCGCGTGCGCGGCGGTCAACCCCGGCAGCACGCGCACCGGCACGTCGGCGAACTGCGCCTCGGCGGCGACCTCCAGCACCGCGCCCGCCATCGCGAACACGCCCGGGTCGCCGGAGGACACGACCGCGACCCGCCGGCCCTGCTTGGCCAGGTCCAGTGCGAACGCGGCCCGCTCGGACTCGACCTTGTTGTCCGAGGCGTGCTTGCGCTGCCTCGGGTTCGCGGTGACCCGGTTCAGGTAGGTGACGTAGCCGACCAGGTCGTCCGCCTCGGCCAGCGCGCGGCGGGCCTGCGGGGTCAACCACTCCGGACCGGCCGGGCCGAGGCCGACCACGACCACCTCGCCCACGCTGTCCCGGCGGTGGTTCGGCCTGCTCGGCAGCAGCGCCAACGAGAAGTACGGCACGCTGGAGGAGTCCACTTCGGACAGACGCGCGGTGCGCTGCCCGCCGGTGGTGGCCCGTTCCACGTACCAGGCCTCGTCCAGCCGCCCGGCGCGCGCGAGGGCGTCCCGGACGTGGTCGACGGTGCGGCCCAGCTTCATGATCGCGACCGGGTCGCCGTGCGACAGGTGCTCCACGAGGGTGTCCGGCGGCAGCGTGCCGGGCAGCACGGTCAGCACCTCGTCCCGCTCCACCAGCGGGGTGCCGACCACCGCCGCGCCCGCGCTGACCGACGTCACGCCGGGGACGACCTCGGTCGGGTAGCGGTGCGCGAGCCGCTTGTGCAGGTGCATGTACGAGCCGTAGAAGAACGGGTCGCCGGCGGCCAGCACGACCACGGTGCGGCCGGCGTCGAGGTGCGCGGCCAGACGTCGCGCGCACTCCTCGTAGAAGCCGTCCATCTCGCCCTGGTAGTCGTCGCTGTCCTCGGTGGTGACCGGGTAGACCAGCTGCTCCTCGACCTGGTCGC
The DNA here is from genome assembly GCF_040642015.1 of Actinosynnema sp. NPDC020468. Lineage (NCBI taxonomy): Bacteria > Bacillati > Actinomycetota > Actinomycetes > Pseudonocardiales > Pseudonocardiaceae > Actinosynnema > Actinosynnema sp. NPDC020468. Next base: position 58,611 of record NZ_JBFAEO010000036.1, on the reverse strand, counting down.
CGCGCAGGTACGGCTCGGCGATCCGCCGGGCGACGCTGCGGCCGTGCCGGGCGCTGTGGAACACCACGACGTCCGCCGACCCGATCAGTCGCGCGGCCTTGACCGTCACCAGCTCCGGGTCGCCCGGACCGACGCCGACCCCGTACAGCCTGCCGACCCCGGTCATTCGTCCTCGCTCGCGATCGCGTTCAGGGCCGCCGCGGTGATGGCGCTGCCGCCCCGCCGTCCGCGCACGACCAGGTACTCCAGCCCGAGTTCGTTGGCGGCCAAGGCGTCCTTCGACTCGGCCGCGCCGATGAAGCCGACCGGGACGCCCAGCACGGCGGCCGGTGTCGGCGCGCCCGCGGCGATCAGGTCGAGCAGGTGGAACAACGCGGTCGGCGCGTTGCCGATCGCGACCACCGCGCCGTCGAGCCGGTCCCGCCACAGCTCCAGCGCCGCGGCGCTGCGGGTGGTGCCCAGCTCCCGGGCCAGGTCGGGCACGCGCGGGTCGTTCAACGTGCACACCACGTCGTTGTCGGCGGGCAGCCGCTTGCGGGTCACGCCGGCGGCGACCATCTGCGCGTCGCACAGGATCGGCGCGCCCGCGCGGAGGGCCCGCGCGGCGCGGTCGACCACGTCGGGGGAGAACGCGACGTCGCGGACCAGGTCGACCATGCCGCAGGCGTGGATCATCCGCACCGCGACCCGCGCGACGTCGGTCGGCAGCCCGGAGAGGTCGGCCTCGGCCCGGATGGTCGCGAACGAGCGGCGGTAGATCTCCGCGCCGTCCCTGATGTAGCTGGTCACCTGATCTCCTCGTAGCCCTCGCCGGTCGCGACGAACTCCACCACGTCACCCGCCGGCCTGCCGCACCGGCGTGCGCAACCCGACCAGTGCGCCGGACGGGCGCGCGGCGTGCCGACCCAGCGGGTGACGTCCGCGCGCACGTCGGACAGCGACTTGGCGCACCCCGGCCGCCCGGTGCACGCGGTGACCCCGTGCCACGGCGAGTCGACCGAGGTGAACAGGCCGTCGACGGGCGCGTCGGCGGGCAGCACGAAGCCGCGCCACGGCGTGATCCGGACCGGCGTGCCGGCGAGCAGGCGGGCGTCGAGCCGACCCAGCGGGACACCGGTGACCAGCCGGCCGTCGACGGGCCCGGGTGCGACCGGCGTCACAGCCGGTGCGAGACGCTCGGCGCCCGGGGTGCCCAGCCGCTCGGTGACCTTGCGCACACCGTCGTCCACTTCGGACAGCCGCCACGCGTCGCCCCGGAGGTCCTGGAACGCCTCGGCGGCGGCGACCACCGCGGCGACCGGGTCGGTCACCCGGAGTCCGGAATCCCGGCCGGCCAGGAACAGCGCGTCGCCGACGAGTCCGATGTCGCCGTTGAGCCCGCTCACCGCGGCGCCCACCGTGACGAGGAAGCGGCCCGGCAGGTCGGCGAGCTTCGGCACCGCGCACAGCGCCCGGTCCAGCGCGTCCACCAGGGCCTGGTTGTCCTCCAGCGGCGCGGCGACGATGTTGCGCATCCGCTCGTGGCTGCGCGACGGCAGCAGCCCGGCGTCGGTCAGCATGGCCGCGAGCGTGTGCTCCGCACCCGGCGCCAAGCCCCTGACCTGGAGGTTCGCCCGGGAGGTCAGCTCGATCTCGCCGTTGCCCAGGGTGAGCGCCGCGGTGCGCACGACGTCGAACGCCTCGGCGCCGAGCGTGCCGCCGGGCACCCGGACGCGGGCCAGTCCGCCGTCGGCCGCCCGGTGCACGTCGACGGCGCCGGGGCAGGCGTCCGGGCGAATGCGGTCGGTGGGCATGGGCTGGATGCTAGCCCGGCGGTTAGGGTGCACTCCGAACGGCGAAGCACGTGGAGGAAGCCGGTGCGAGTCCGGCGCGGTCCCGCCACTGTGACCGGAGGGCGGCCGCCCACCGGGAGTCAGGAACTCCGCTCCGCCGCACCCACGACCTGGGGCGAGGACCCCGAGGGATGGAGCTGCGCTGTGATCCTGCTGTTGTCGACCTCCGACACCGACCTGCTGTCCGCCCGGTCCAGCGGCGCCGACTACCGCCTGGGCAACCCGGCGCGGCTGGGCGTGGACGACCTCCCCGAGCTGGTCGACGGCGTGGACCTGGTGGTCGTGCGCATCCTCGGCGGGCGGCGGATGTGGGAGGAGGGCCTGGACTGGCTCCTCGCCGGTCCCCGTCCCGTGGTGGTCCTCGGCGGTGAGCAGAACCCCGACGCGCCGTTGATGGAGCTGTCCACCGTGCCCGGCGGCGTGTGCGCGGAAGCCCACGCCTACCTCGCGCACGGCGGTCCGGCGAACCTCGCGGAGCTGTTCGGGTTCCTGAGCGACACGGTGCTGCTGACCGGTTTCGGCTTCGCGCCGCCGGTCGCCGCGCCGAACTGGGGCGTGCTGGAGCGGGAGCCGTCGTCCTCGGACGGGCCCGTGGTGGCGGTGCTCTACTACCGGGCGCACCACGTGGCGGGCAACACGGCGTTCGTGCACGCGCTGTGCGACGCGATCGAGGAGCGCGGCGGTCGGGCGCTGCCGGTGTACTGCGCGTCGTTGCGCACGCCGGAACCCGCGCTGCTGGCCGAACTGGGCCGTGCGGACGCGCTGGTCGTGACGGTGCTCGCGGCCGGCGGCACCAAGCCCGCGACCGCGTCCGCCGGTGGCGACGAGGACGCCTGGGACGTCGGCGCGCTGGCCGCGCTGGACGTGCCGATCCTCCAGGGGTTGTGCCTGACGAGCAGCCGGGCCGCGTGGGACGAGAACGACGACGGACTGTCCCCTTTGGACACCGCGACGCAGGTGGCGATCCCCGAGTTCGACGGCCGGATCATCACGGTCCCCTTCTCCTTCAAGGAGATCGACGAGGACGGGCTGACCGTGTACGTCGCGGACCCCGAGCGGGCGCTGCGGGTGGCGGGCATCGCGGTGCGGCACGCGCGGTTGCGGCACATCCCGCCCGCCGACCGCCGGGTGTGCGTGATGCTGTCGGCCTACCCCACCAAGCACTCCCGGATCGGCAACGCGGTCGGGCTGGACACCCCGGCCAGCGTGGTGCGGCTGCTGAAAGCGTTGCGGGACAACGGGTACGACATCGGTGACGAGCTGCCCGGGGTGGAGAACCAGGACGGCGACGCGCTGATCCACGCGCTGATCGCGGCCGGCGGCCAGGACGTCGACTGGTTGACCGAGGAGCAGTTCCGGGGCAACCCCGTCCGGCTGCCCGCCGCGCGGTACCGCGAGTGGTACGCCACGCTGCCCGCCGACGCGCGCGAGGGCATGGAGGAGCACTGGGGCGAGGCGCCCGGCTCGTTGTTCGTGGACCGGTCGAGCGACCCGGACGGCGAGATCGTGCTGGCCGCGCTGCGGTCGGGCAACGTGGTGGTGATGGTGCAGCCGCCGCGCGGGTTCGGCGAGAACCCGATCGCGATCTACCACGACCCGGACCTGCCGCCGAGCCACCACTACCTGGCCGCGTACCGGTGGCTCGACGCCGAGTTCGGCGCGGACGCCGTGGTGCACGTGGGCAAGCACGGCAACCTGGAGTGGTTGCCCGGCAAGACGGTCGGCATGTCGGCCGGCTGCGGCCCGGACGCGGCGCTCGGCGACCTGCCGCTGATCTACCCGTTCCTGGTCAACGACCCGGGCGAGGGCACGCAGGCCAAGCGGCGGGCGCACGCCACGCTGGTCGACCACCTGGTCCCGCCGATGACCCGGGCCGACAGCTACGGCGACATCGCCCGGCTGGAGCAGTTGCTGGACGAGCACGGCAACATCGCCGCGATGGACCCGGCCAAGCTGCCCGCGATCCGCGCGCAGATCTGGACGTTGATCCAGGCCGCCAAGCTGGACCACGACCTCGGGTTGGCCGACCGGCCGCACGACGCCGAGTTCGACGAGCTGATCCTGCACGTCGACGGGTGGCTGTGCGAGGTCAAGGACGTGCAGATCCGGGACGGCCTGCACATCCTCGGCGAGGCGCCGACCGGTGAGCCGCGGGTCAACCTGGTGCTCGCGATCCTCCAGGCCAAGCAGATGTGGGCGGGTCAGGCGTCGGCGCTGCCCGGCCTGCGGGAGGCGTTGGGGCTCGCGGACTCCTCGCGGACCTCGACCGACGCGGTCGAGGCGCAGGCCCGGGTTCTGGTGCAGGGCATGGAGGACGCCGGCTGGGACCGCGCTGCGGCGCGCACCCTGACGGAGGTGGAGGACGTCGCCCGGATCCTGGAGTTCGCGGCGGACGAGGTCGTGCCGCGGTTGGCGCGGACCACCGACGAGATGGCGCACGTGCTGCACGCGTTGAACGGCGGGTACATCCCGGCCGGGCCCAGCGGCTCGCCGTTGCGCGGGCTGGTGAACGTGCTGCCGACCGGGCGGAACTTCTACTCGGTCGACCCCAAGGCCATCCCGTCGCGGTTGGCGTGGGAAACCGGGCAGGCCATGGCCGACTCGCTGCTGGAGCGCTACCGCGGCGAGACCGGCGAGTGGCCGCCGTCCGTCGGGTTGTCGGTGTGGGGCACGTCGGCGATGCGCACCTCCGGCGACGACATCGCGGAAGTGCTGGCGCTGCTGGGCGTCCGGCCGGTGTGGGACGACCAGTCGCGCCGGGTCACCGGGTTGGAGGTCGTGCCGACCGACGAGCTGGGTCGACCCCGGATCGACGTGACGGTGCGGATCAGCGGCTTCTTCCGGGACGCGTTCCCGCACGTGGTGGCGCTGCTGGACGACGCGGTGCGGATGGTCGCGGCGCTGGACGAGCCTGCGGAGGCGAACTTCGTCCGGGCGCACGCGGTGGCCGACCAGGCGGCGCACGGTGACGAGCGGCGCGCGACGATGCGGATCTTCGGGTCCAAGCCGGGCGCGTACGGCGCGGGTCTGCTGCCGTTGATCGACAGCCGGAACTGGCGCGGTGACGAGGACCTCGCCGAGGTCTACGCGGTGTGGGGCGGGTACGCCTACGGCCGGGAGCTGGACGGCGTCGCGGCGCGACCGGACATGGAGTCGGCCTACCGGCGGATCGCGGTGGCGGCGAAGAACATCGACACGCGCGAGCACGACATCGCGGACTCGGACGACTACTTCCAGTACCACGGCGGCATGGTCGCGACCGTGCGGGCGTTGACCGGCAGCTCGCCCAAGGCCTACGTCGGCGACAGCACCCGACCCGACGCGGTGCGGACCCGGACGCTGCACGAGGAGACCAACCGGATCTTCCGGGCCCGGGTGGTCAACCCCCGGTGGCTGGCCGCGATGCGCCGGCACGGCTACAAGGGTGCCTTCGAGCTGGCCGCGACGGTGGACTACCTCTTCGGCTACGACGCCACCACCGGCGTCGTAGCGGACTGGATGTACGAGCAGCTGACCGCCTCGTACGTGCTGGACCCGGAGAACCGGAAGTTCCTGGAGGAGTCCAACCCCTGGGCGCTGCACGGCATCGCGGAGCGACTGCTGGAAGCGGCGGACCGCGGCCTGTGGGAGCACCCCGAGGAGGCCACGCTGGCCGCGTTGAAGGACGTCTACCTCGCGGCCGAGGGGACGCTGGAGGACAACTGACCGCGCCGCCCCCTCCCGGTGCGGGAGGGGGCCGTCGGGGCTACCGCTGGTAGCGCGGCATCGGGGTCCAGTCGCCGGTGCCGCCCACCCGCGGGTCGTAGTTGGGGTCGTTGGTGCCCCGGATCTCGCCCTGCCGGTTGACCCAGTAGTAGCTGTGCTGGGTGCTCAGCTCGACGGGCCGGTTGCCGTCGTACGGGTTGACCCGGGTGTCGACGTTGCCCAGGGCCTCGCGGAACGCGAAGTTGTTGCGGTCGTCCGAGCGCCACCGGTCCTCGACCACCTCGTCCCAGCGTCGCCGACCGTAGTCGTTGACCTCGCGGAACTTCTCGCCCAGCGCGATCGAGTTGTCCAGGTTCTGCCTGGCCAGCGCGCCCGCCATGAAGGTCTGGGACCCGGCGGGCGCGACCTGGGAGGCGACGGTGGGCAGCCACTCCCGGTAGGCGGGCCAGGACTGGGCCTGCGCCGCGGCCAGGGTGATGGAGGCGTTGCACTGGCCGTAGCCGATGGTCACGTGGGAGACGGCCATCCCGTGGCAGACGGTCGGGCCGATCGAGTAGGTCAGCTCGAACACGCCGGACGTGGTGACGCCCGGCGGTGGCTGCACCGGGTACCCGGAGTGGATCGCGGTGAGCTGCATGCTCTGCATCTGGAGGGCGTAGGCGAGGAACTGGTCCGGGCGCAACGGCTGGAACAGGCCGACCAGTCCCACGGTCATGATCGCCGCCTGCTGGTCCGGGGAGTTCAGGCAGAGCATGTTGGAGTTCTCCTGGATCGTCCACCCCTGCGGGAGGAGGAACCGGAAGAAGTTCCCGGTGTGGGGTTGGACCTCGGGCTGCGTGGTCATGCCGGGGTGATCGTCGCGGGGCCCGCTCCCGTTTCACCCCGGCGCGTCGCCTGTGTCCTCGACGGACGGACGTGCCTCCGAAGTGGATCTACAGCTGCCGCTTCGCCTGGCGGCGCAACTGCATGATCCGGGCCGCGCCGACCAATGCCACCAGGATCGCGCCGGCGATCGCGCCGAACAGCAGGGCGACACCGAGCGGCAGCGTCGCGGCGCCGCCCAGGAAGTGGACCGTGGCGTCGGTCAGGTTCTGGAGGATGAACACCAGCAGGAAGACCAGGACGACGATCGACGCCAGGACCGCCACCCAGGTGCCGCTGATCCGGGTCGGCTTGAACCGGACCTTCGCCGGCGTGGACGACGCGTCCGGGGTGGTCGGTGCGCCCGGAGCGCGCGGCTCCGGCGCGACGGCCGGGGGTGAGGTCGGCGGGTCGGTCTGCCTCGGGGGTTGCTGGACCGGGATCGCGTCGGTGCGATCCTGGTCACGCGGGGTGGTCACGTGTTCATTCTCGGACCCCGGGAGGCCGGCCGCCACTCAGGGACAGGGTGGCCGGAAGGCCAGACCTCCCACGTACCGCTGCCATTCCTCCCGGGAGATCGGGGTTTCCACCGCCTGGCACATCGCGGACACCACCACGTCGAAGTCGAACTCCCAGGAGCGGGAGGTCCCGTCGGCGTTCGAGGTGGTCACCTTGTCGGCCGTCTCGGCGAACGAGACGCCGTAGATGCCGGTGGTCCGGCCGGTGATCTTCGCCCGCGGCACCGGGCCGCGGTTGACCATGTCCCACATCCGGACCGAGTCGTCCCTGCCCACGCTGACCAGCGACGTCCCGCCGCGGCGGAACGCCAGCGCGCGCACCGAGTCGGTGTGCGCCTCCACGGACTGGATGTCGCGCGGCGCGTAGGGGTTCGTCAGGTCCTTCACCCGCAGCACGCCGTTCGCGTAGCCGACCGCGATGGTGCGCAGGTCCGAGGACAGGGCCAGCGCGGTGACGTCCGGACCGGCCGCGAACTCGCCCACCCGGCGCGGTTCCGCGGCGCTGGTCAGGTCCCACAGCCGGACCAGGCCCGAGGTGTCGAACGTGGCCAGCACCTGACCGGTCACCGCCCACGCCAGTCCGGTGACCATCTGCTGCTGACCCAGCAGGCGGGACAGCTCGACCGGTTTCGACGGGGTCGAGGTGTCCCAGACGGCGGTCTCGTTGGCGGCGGACACGGTGACCGCGAGGTGACCGTCCGGTGAGAAGCCCAGTGTGGTCAACGGGGTCGGGAAGGTGTGCGCCACCGACGGTTTGATCGCGTCGGTGATGTCCCAGATCCGGCCGGTGTACCCCTCGACGGTGGTGGCGAACGCGCGTTCGCCGCCCGCGACCACCGACGACGTCACCGAGTCGCGCGGGTCGGTCCGGCTGCCCAGGCGCACGTAGACCCGGTCGTCGGCCTCGGTGGGCACCCGGCCGTCGGGTCTGGGTCGGCCGTCCGGCGACGACGCGGCGCCGGAGGTGAAGGCCGAGCGGCTGACCATGTCGTGCGACTCGGCGGCGTACGCGCTGAGCACTCCGTCGCGCAGGTCGTCGGTCGGGCTCAGCCGGTAGGCCACGATGGCCAGTTGGTTGGCCAGGTGGGGATCGCTGTCCCGCTTGCTCTGCGCGCCGCTGGCCACGTACCAGGCGACCGAGCGGTTGCGCTCCTCGGCGACGGTCTTCTGGGCCCGGATGGCCAGCACCACGGCGCCGCTCGCGAAGACCAGCAGTACCAACAGGAGTGCGACCAACTGGCGCAGTCGGCGGGTCCGGCGGTGGGCGGTCTTCCGCTCGCGGTCGCGGGCGGCGAGGCTGTCGGCGAGGAAGTCGCGCTCCCGCGCGCTGGTGCGGACCCCGTCGCGGTGGGCCCACTCGACGGCCGTGTCCAGCCGCGTGCCGCGGTACAGCGCGTCCGGGTCGCGGGCGAGCGAGTCCCAGGTGGCGGCGGCCTCGGTGAGCTGGCGCATGGTGCGCAGGGCGTCCCGGTCGTCGGCGAGCCACCCGCGCAACCGGGGCCACGAGCGGATCAGGGCCTCGTGGGCGATCTCCACGCTGTCCCGGTCCAGGGACAGCAGCCGGGCGTGCGCCAGTCGGTCGAGGACCACGTCCACGTCGACGTCCGGGTCGAGTTCGGTCCGCGGCACCCGGCGCTTGGTGTCCTCCGTGCCGTCGCCGAGCGAGGTGAGCCGCAGGAAGACCTGCCTGGCCAGCGCGCGTTGCTGCTTCTCCAGGCTGGTGTAGGTGCGCTCGGCGGTTTGCGCGATGGCGTGCTGGACGCCGCCCGCCGCCTCGTAACCCGGCAGGGTCAACGTGGTCCCGCGCCGCCGGCGCCAGGTCTCGAGCAGGGCGTGCGACATCAGCGGCAGCACGCCCGCCTGGCCGGTCGCGTCCGCGATCAGCCGGGAGACCAGGGCGGTCTCGACCGTGCAGGACGCCTTGACGGCCGGCTGCATGATCGCCTGGCGGAGTTCCTCGGGGCCCATCGGACCCAGCAGGAGTTGGCCGTCGGTCAACGCCTCCACGAGCCGGGGGTGCGCGGCGCAGTGGCCGTAGAAGTCCGCGCGCACGCCGACCACGACGCGGCACGTGGCGTCGAGCAGGGTGTCGATGTACTCGGCGCGCTGCTCGGCGTCCGGGCAGAGGGTGAAGACCTCCTCGAACTGGTCCACGATCAGCAGGTCGCAGGTCAGGTCCAGCAGGTCGGACCGCACGCCGGACTCGCTCGGCGTCGTGACGACCGTCCGGCCCGCGAACCGCGGCACCAGGCCGGCGCGCAGCAGCGAGGACTTGCCCGCGCCGGACGCGCCGAAGACGCCGACGAACCGGCGGGCCGCGATGCGCGCGTCCAGGTCCTCCAGCACCCGGTCGCGGCCGAAGAACCACTCGGCGTCCTCGGGCTGGAACGCGGCCAACCCGGCGTAGGGCGGGTGCGCGTCCTCGGTGGTGGGCTCCGGCGGCGCGACCTCGGCGGCGACCCGGTGCCAGCGGTCCTCCCACTCGATCACGTCGCCCTCGCAGGCGCGCACGTAGGCCAGGGTGACCGCGAGCGTCGGCAGCTTCCGGCCGCCGGCGGCGTCGGACAGCGTCGTCGCCGAGTAGTGGGCGCGGGCGCCCAGCTGCCGGTAGCTGTGGCCGCCCGCCTTGTCGCGCAACGACCTCAGGTCGGCCGCGAACTTCAGCAGCGGGCTGTCGCCGACGTCTAACGGGCGCTCTCCACGCGGCACCTGCTCACCCCCTGGCGAGTTTTCCCGATTCTCCGCAGCGTTCCGGCCGACGTCCAGGCTTTCCCACCGGTGTTGCCGTGCCGCTGCCTCGGGTGCCCGCATCCGGGTGACGAGCTCGTACGCCGTTCCCCACAGTGTAATCCCCCGGGTGGGCAGTTCTCCGGCGAACGGCGCGACCACGCGGCGTGTTCCGGTCGGGCGCCCGACCGGGCAGGGTGGGTCCGGTGTTGATCGTGCTGAACGGACCGCCGGGCGTCGGCAAGTCCACCCTGGCCCGCAGGTACGCCGCCGACCACCCGCCGGCGCTGAACCTCGACGTGGACCGGGTGCGGGACCTGATCTCGGGCGACCTGGTGACCGCGGGCGTGCTGGCACGGGACATCGCGGTCGCCGCGGCGCGGGTGCACCTGGCGGCGGGCCACGACGTCGTGGTGCCGCAGTACCTCGGCCGGCCGGAATTCGCGGAGCGGCTCGAGTCCCTGGCCCGCGAACTCGGCGTCCGGTACGCGGAGGTCGTGCTGCACACCGACCGGGAGGACGCGCGGCGGCGGTACCGGGCGCGCGGCGGTGAGGCGACCGACGCGGAGTTGGCCGTGCTGCACGACCGGTTGGAAAGGATCGTCACCACTCGTAGACCTTCCGTGGTCAGGTCCGCGGCGGGTGAGGAGGACCGGGCGTACCGCGACCTGCTCGCCGCGCTAGCCCAGCACTGACGCCACGTACGGGTCCGGGTCGGCCAGGATCGCCCGGATCGCGCTGCCGGCCGCGCCGAGCACGGCCGCGTCGGCGCCCAGTTCCGACGCCACGACGCGGACCGGAGACCACTGCGCGCCCAGCACCCGGCGGGACAGCTCGGCGGCCAGCGGCGGGCCGAGCCACGGCTCCAGGTGCGCGTACGTGCCGCCCAGCACGACGGTGGGCAGGTCCAGCAGGTTGATCGCGGCGGACAGCGCCACGCCGAGCCACCGGGCGGCCGTGCGCACCGCCGCCAGCGCGGCCTTCTCGTTGCCCGCCAACGCGGTCAGCAGCTCGGCGACCGTGGTGACGCCGGCCGCCCGGACGATCCGGTCCTGACCCGCCAGGCGTTCCAGGCAGCCGCGCGACCCGCAGCCGCACACCGGGCCGCGCGGGTCGACCGGCAGGTGGCCGAGTTCGCCGCCGAAACCAGAGACGCCCTCGAACAGCGCGCCGTGCACCACGATGCCCGCGCCGATGCCGATCTCGCCGGAGATGTGCACGAAGTCCCGGCCGCCGACGCCGTGCCGGAGTTCGGCCAGCGCGGCCAGGTTCGCCTCGTTGCCCACCAGCACCGGCACGTCCAGCGCGGCCCGGCGGACCAGTTCGTCCCGCACGTCCACCTCGCGCCAGCCCAGGTTCGGCGCCACCCGCAGGGTTCCCGTGGCCGCCTCGACCAGACCCGGCACCGCCACACCGACGCCGCCGATCGGCACGTCCTCCGTGGCGGCGGCGCGGACCGCGGTCGCGACCTTCGCGAGCACGCGCGCGGGGGCGGAGTTCCGGTTGTCGCCGGGGCGGACCCACTTGCGGCGCACGTGACCGGTGAAGTCGACCAGCCAGGTGGTGATGTGGTCGACGCCGATCTCCACGCCGAGGCCGTGCGGTCCGGCGGGGGACAGGTGCAGCGCGGTGCCCCGGCGGCCGGGGCCGAGGCGGAACTCCACCTCGCCCTCGGCGATCAATCCGGCGCCGATCAACCGGTCCACCAGGCTGGACACGGTCGCCTTCGTGAGTCCGGTGGCGGCGGCGACGGCGGCGCGCGAGGATCCGGGCGCGGTGCTGAGGGCGCCGAGCACCAGCGCGGAGTTGTGGCGCCGCACGGTGTGCTGGCCGGCGGGTCGGGGTCGGGACACCACTGGATCGTAGCGGTCCCGTGGGATAAGTTCAGGCATCAAACTTATCGGAGGTGGCACGGTGGACAAGTTCAGCTTCGGTCTGTGGACCGTCGGGTGGCAGGGTCGCGACCCGTTCGGCGACGCGACCCGGCCCGTGCTCGACGCGCCGCTCGCGGTGCGCAAGCTGGCCGAGTTGGGCGCGTGGGGCGTGACGCTGCACGACGACGACCTGATCCCGTTCGGTTCCGACGCCGCCGAGCGCGACCGCCGCCTCGGGGAGTTCCGCGCCGCGTTGGACGAGACCGGCCTCGTGGTGCCGATGGTGACCACGAACCTGTTCACCCACCCCGTGTTCAAGGACGGCGGTTTCACCAGCAACGACCGGGGTGTGCGGCGGTTCGCGCTGCGCAAGGTGCTGCGGAACCTCGAACTCGCGGCGTCGCTCGGCGCGGAGACGGTCGTGCTGTGGGGCGGGCGCGAGGGCTCGGAGGTCGACGCGGGCAAGGACGTGCGTGCCGCGCTCGACCGGTACCGGGAGGCGCTCGACCTGATCGCGCAGCACTCGATCGACCAGGGGTACGGGCTGCGGTTCGCCTTGGAGCCCAAGCCGAACGAGCCGCGCGGCGACATCCTGCTGCCGACCATCGGGCACGCGCTCGCGTTCATCTCCACCTTGCAGCACCACGAGTTGGTCGGGGTGAACCCGGAGGTCGGGCACGAGCAGATGGCGGGCCTGAACTTCGTGCACGGCATCGCGCAGGCGTTGTGGCAGGGCAAGCTCTTCCACATCGACCTCAACGGGCAGAAGGGGCCGCGCTACGACCAGGACCTGGTGTTCGGGCACGGCGACCTGCTGTCCGCGTTCTTCCTGGTCGACCTGCTGGAGGGCGGCGGGTACGAGGGGCCGCGGCACTTCGACTACAAGCCGTTGCGCACCGAGGACCTGGAGGGGGTGTGGGTCAGCGCCGCGGCGAACATGCGGACCTACCGGCTGCTGCGCGAGCGGGCGACCGCGTTCCGGCACGACCCCGAGGTGCAGGAGGCGTTGCGGGTCAGCGGGGTGGCGCAGCTGTCGATGCCCACGCTGTCCCGTGGTGAGTCCATTGTGGACTTCCTGGCCGGTGCCGACGTCGACCCGGAGGTGGCCGGTGCGCGCGGGTACGGGTTCGTGCGGTTGTCGCAGTTGGCGTTGGAGCACCTCCTGGGCGCGCGCTGATGGCGCTGGTCGCCGGGGTGGACTCGTCCACGCAGTCGTGCAAGGTCGTGGTCCGGGACGCGGAGTCCGGCGCGTTGGTGCGCCAAGGGCGGGCCGCGCACCCGGCGGGCACCGAGGTGGATCCGGCGGCGTGGTGGGACGCGTTGCGGGTGGCGCTGGCCGACGCCGGCGGGCTGGACGACGTCGACGCGGTGTCGGTGGCGGCGCAGCAGCACGGGATGGTGTGCCTGGACTCGCGCGGCGAGGTGGTGCGGCCGGCGTTGCTGTGGAACGACACCCGGTCGGCGGACGCGGCGGCGGAGCTGGTCGCGGACCTCGGTGGGGCGGCGGCGTGGGCGGAGGCGGTCGGCAACGTGCCGGTGGCGTCGTTGACGGTGGCGAAGCTGCGGTGGTTGGCGCGGGAGGAGCCCGCGCACGCGGCCCGGACGTCGACGGTGTGCCTGCCGCACGACTGGTTGACGTGGCGGTTGTCCGGCGCGGCGGAGATCGTGACGGATCGCAGCGACGCCAGCGGCACCGGGTACTGGGCGTCGGTCGGCGGGTACCGGGAGGACCTGGTCGAGTTGGCGCTGGGGCACGTGCCGGCGTTGCCGCGGGTGCTGGGGCCGTCCTCCTCGGTGGGCCGGTTCGGCGCCGGCGCGGGGGACAACGCGGCGGCGGCGCTGGGGGTGCAGGCGGCGCCGGGTGACGTGGTGGTGTCGGTCGGCACGTCGGGGACGGCGTTCGCGCGGTCGTTCTCGGCGGTCGCGGACGCCACCGGGACGGTGAACGGGTTCGCCGACGCCGAGGGGGCGCACCTGCCGTTGGTGTGCACGTTGAACGCGTCCCGGGTGCTGGACGCGGTGGCCGGGTTGCTGGGGGTGGACCTGGACCGGTTGTCGGACCTGGCGTTGTCCGCGCCGGCCGGTGCGGGTGGGGTGGTGCTGGTGCCGTACCTGGAGGGGGAGCGGACGCCGGATCGGCCGCGGTCGACGGGGGCGGTGCACGGGTTGCGGTTGGAGACGTCCACGCCGGCGCACCTCGCCCGGGCGGCGGTGGAGGGGTTGCTGTGCAGCCTGGCGGACGCGGTGGACGCGTTGCGCGCGGTGGGGACGCCGGTGTCGCGGGTGCTGCTGATCGGCGGGGGAGCGCGTTCGGAGGCGGTCCGCCGCATCGCCCCGGCGGTGTTCGGCTGCCCGGTCCTGCTGCCCGACCCGAGCGAGTACGTGGCCGACGGCGCCGCCCGCCAAGCCGCCTGGACCCTGACCGACACCCCGACCCCACCGCACTGGCAGGCCCTGACCGCAACCCTCCTGGAAGCCACCCCCACCCCGTCCGTCCGCGACCGCTACGCCACCGCCCGCGACCTCACGTTGAATCGTTGAACAACCCCACAATCCAACAATCTTCCGCCCGAGTCTCTTGTTCACACATCGCTCGTGAGGATTGTCGAATCGCTCCATCATCCCCTCGTTGAACAATCCCCTCACCCGGCTGGCCCAGGTTTCGGCGGCGCACACAGCCCAAAAGCGCTCCACAGTGCGCGCGGCGCGGTGGCGGACGGAGCGGGAGGGTCACGCGGCGCCGAGCACGGCTCGCCGGGCGGACTCGAGCCCGGCGACCACCGACACACAGGGTTCGGAGGCCGCCTCCACCCAGTCCGACCCCGCCAAGCCCGCCGCGCCGCCACGGAAAGCTCGCCGCGCCGCCACGGAAAGCCAAGCCCGCCGCCCGCCCGTCCCATCCGAGCTCCCGACGATGCCTCCGAACTACCCCACCCCATCCCGCTGTGTCCCGGCCCTGTCCCGCCGCGCCACCACCCAGCTGGCCGCGCCACCATCCAGCCACTGTGCGGGCGTGTCGCTTGCCGACCCCGGGCCGAAGCCCAACCGGGGAGGTCAATCGCGCCATCACCCAGCCACTGTGCGGGTGTGTCGCCCTGTCGCCCTGCCCCGCCGCGCTGCCCGCCGCCGCTCCGCCTTGCCGCGCTGCCCGCCTTGCCCTTTCGCGCCGCGCCGCGCCGCGCTGCCTTGCCGCGCTGCCTTGCCGCGCCGCGCTGCGCCGCCTTGCCTTGCCGCCCCGCCCCGCCCCGCGCCGCCCCGCCGCGTCGCGGTGCCCGCCCTGCCGCGCCGCCTTGCGCTGCCTTGTTCTGCCGCGGTGCACTGCCCTGCCGCGTCGCCTTGCCACTGCCTCGCCCGCTGCGTTGTCCCGCCTCGCCCGCCTCGCCCCGCCGCGCTGCCTCGCGCCGCGCTGCCCGCCGCGCCCGCCCGTCGCCCGGAGCCCTTCGTCTCGCTCGCGTTGTCCAGCTGCCCTGCGGCCACCTTCGCGGGCAATGCCGTGGCCACCTCCCGGAGCGCTCCCGGTGGTTCCGGGATGTCCCGTCGGGTACCCGGCGGGACATGAGGATCGTCGTGACCGGAGCGACCGGGGGCGTGGGTACCGCGCTGTTGCGCCGATTGGCCGAAGAGCCCGGGGTGCGGCTGCACGGCGTGGTCCGCCGCCCGCCCGCCGCCGTGCCGCCCTACCGGGACGTCGAGTGGACTCCGCTCGACCTCTCCCGCGACGGGGCCGAGGTGGTCTTGGGCGAGGTGCTCGAGGGTGCCGACGCGCTCGTGCACCTGGATTGGCGGGTTCAGCCCGGGCACGACGAGCAGGCCCTCTACCGGACCAACGTCGCCGGTAGTGCGCGGGCGTTCGACGCCGCCGTCCGGGCGAAGGTGCCGCACCTGGTGCACCTGTCGTCGGTCGGGGCCTACTCCCCGGCGCCGAAGACGCGGCCCAAGGACGAGTCCTGGCCCACCGACGGCATCCGCACGTCCTCCTACAGCAGGCATAAGGTCGCCCTCGAGCGGATGCTCGACCAGATTCAGGCCGACCACCCCGAGCTGCTGATCACCAGGGTGCGCCCGGGCCTGGTGCTGCACCCGATCACGGCCCGCGAGGCCAGGCGCCACTTCCTCGGCGGGTTCGTTCCCGAGGCGCTGTTCCGGATCCGGCCGGCCGTGCTGCCGTTGCCCGCCGGGGTGGTGCTCCAGGTCGTGCACCCCGACGACGTGGCCGACGGCATCGCGCTCGCGTTGCGCGACCGGCGGGGCGGGCCGCTGAACCTCGTCGCGCAACCCCCGATCACGCCCGCCCTGCTCGCGGAGGCGCTGGGCGCCCGGCACGTCGCGGTGCCGCCGTCGGCATTTCGCGGCCTGGCCCGGCTCGCCTGGTGGGCCCGGCTGCAACCGGTGTCACCCGGTTGGGTGGACCTGGCGCTGACCGTCCCGGTGCTGGACGCGGAGCAGGCCCGCGCGGCCGGCTGGGAACCCCGCCACGACGCGCGTGACGTGCTGCGGCAGTTCCTCGCCGGACTGGCGCACGGTCGGGGGAAGCAGGGCGACCCACCGCCGCGCCCGGTGTGAGGGAACGACACCCCGGGTAGTCAGGACCATGAGCGGTGTCCAAGACGAGTTGCTGCGTTCCCTGGTCAAGGTGGCTACGGCGCTGCGCCGGGAAGGGATCCCGTTCGCGCTCACCGGTGGCTGCGCGGTGTACGCGCGCGGCGGTCCGGCGACCGAGCACGACGTGGACATCCTGGTGCGCGAGGACGACGCCCGCGCCGCGCAGAAAGCCTTGGTGGCGTGCGGGATGCGCGCCGCCGAGGCGCCGGAGGACTGGCTGGTCAAGGTCTACGACGGCGACTCCCTCGTGGACCTCCTGTTCCGTCCCAACGAGATCGAGGTGACCGACGAGATCCTGGCGCACGCCGAGGAACTCGCGGTCAGTTCGGTGACCCTGCCGGTGATGCCCGCGACCCAGGTCATGATCAGCAAACTGCTGGTCCTGGACGGGCACCGCTGCGACTTCACCGAGTTGCTGCCGTTCGCCCGCGCGCTGCGCGAGCAGATCGACTGGGACCGGGTGCGCGAGGCCGTGTGCCACTCGCCCTACGCCGAGTCGTTCCTGCTGCTGGTGCGACGGCTGGACCTGGTGCAGGCGCCCCGAATGGAGAGGAGTGCGTCATGACGGTCGAACCGCACGTGGCGGAGCAGTACCTGGCGGCCCGGTTGCGCCGGGCGCTGGCCGAGGACCCGCGCACCGCCGAACTCGGCGTGCGGGTGACCGTGCGCGGCGACAACGTCCTGCTGTCCGGCGACGTGGCGAGCCCCGAGCGGCGCGCCGAGCTGGAGGCCGTGGTGCACGACGTCGCGCCGGAGGTGACCGTGCTGGACGACGTGAAGGTCGTGCCGGTCGGCGAACCCGACGGAAGTGAGGAGATCCGATGATCCGCATCGCCGCGGTCGGCGACGTGCACCTGGGCGAGGACGCCCGCGGCCGGATGAGGCCCGCGCTGGAGAACGTGGGCGAGCACGCCGACGTGCTGCTGCTCGCGGGCGACCTGACCCGGCACGGCACGGTCGCCGAGGCGCGCGTGGTGGCCGACGAGTTCCGCGACCTGCCGGTGCCGGTGGTCGCCGTGCTGGGCAACCACGACCACCACGACGACCACCCCGTCGAGGTCTCCGACGTGCTGCGGGACGCCGGGTTGACCGTGCTGGAGGGCGACACCGCGACGTTCGGGTTCGCCGGCGGCACGCTCGGCGTGGCCGGCGTGAAGGGCTTCGGCGGCGGGTTCGCGGGCAAGTGCGGCAGCGCGTTCGGCGAGCCCGAGATGAAGGCGTTCATCCGGCACACCGGCGAGATCGCGGACCGGCTGCGCGCCGCTCTGTCCACATTGGACACCTCGGTGAAGGTGGCGCTGACGCACTACTCGCCGGTGCCCGACACGCTGCGCGGCGAGCCGCCGGAGATCTACCCGTTCCTCGGCTCCTACCTGCTGGGCGAGGCGATCGACGCGACCGGCACGCAGTTGGCCGTGCACGGGCACGCGCACTTCGGCGTGGAGCACGGCATGACCCCCGGGGGCGTGCGGGTGCGCAACGTCGCCCAGCCGGTCATCCGCTCCGCCTACGCGGTGTACGACGTGACGCCGGCGGTCGTGGACGCCTGAACCACCTGGGGGTAACGAAAATCGCCCCCCACCTCCGCGGAGGTGGGGGGCGATTTTCGTGGTGGGACGCGGTCAGCGCAGCGGGTCCTGGCCCGGACGCGGCGCGTCCAGCGGGCTCGGCGCCTGCGGCACCTGGCCGAAGCGCTCCTGACCCGGCGTCTGCGGGTGGCCCGGAACCTGGCCGCCCGGAACCTGGCCGCCCGGAACCTGGCCGCCCGGGACGTGACCCGGGAGGTGGCCGGTGGTCCGGTCGTGGCCCGGGGTTCCGGTCGGGTGGGGCGTTTCGCCGACCTGCGGCGAGCGGTCCACGTCACCGCGCCACGCGCCGGTCTCGCCGCCGCGCTGCTCGATGAACTCCTTGAACCGGGTCAGGTCGCCGGAGATGCGGTGCTCGACCAGACCCAGCGCGGAACCGGCCTTCTCGGTCAGCGTCTGCGGGTCGTAGTCCATCTGGAGGTGCACGCGGGTGTGCCGCTCGTCGAGCCGGTGGAACGTCACCACACCGGCCTGCGGCGGACCGTCGACGGAGCGCCACGCGACCCGCTCGTCCGGGTGCTGCTCGGTGATCTCGGCGTCGAACTCCCGGGTCACCCCGGCGATCTTCGTCACCCAGTGGGTGCGCTTGTCGCCGACCTGGGTGATCTGCTCGACACCTTCCATGAAGCTCGGGAACGACTCGAACTGCGTCCACTGGTTGTACGCCGTCGTCACCGGAACCTCGACGTCCACGGACTTCTCGATCGTCGTCACAGGCACTCAACCTCTCGTTCGGGAAATCGGGTTCGAACCTCGGTTACCCGCTCCACCGCGTCCCACACGGGAAAGTCCGTTGTTTAGAAAGGGGGATCCTGGCCAACGGCCTCCACAGTGGACCCCGGGGAACAAGGTTGACCAGCGGGAACACCGGGTATTCCAGCCTGGTGAGCGAGGCGGAGGAGTCGCAGCAGCGGAGACTGGCGCGCAACCTGGGCGAACTGCTCCAGGAACTGCGGGTCGCGCAGGCGGGCGTGCAGATCCTGTTCGGCTTCCTGCTGTCCATCGCGTTCACCGACCGCTACGCGGGCACCGACGGCTACGTCCGGGTGACGCACCTGGTGACGGTGCTGTGCGCGGCGGGAGCCGTGGCGCTGCTGACCGCGCCCGCCGCGTGGCACCGGATCCTCTTTCGGCGCGGCCGGCGCGAGGACATCATCGCGGTGGCCAACCGGTTCGCGGTGGCGGGCCTGGCGTTCCTCGCGGTCGCGATGACCGGGACCATCCTGCTGCTGGCCGAGGTGATCGTCGGTGGCTGGGTCGCGGTGGCACTGGGCGTCGCGGCCGGCCTGCTGTTCGGCGTGCTGTGGTTCGCCCTCCCGTGGCGGGAACGGGGTCAGGGGCCGGTCGTGGAGGACGAGGACAGACCGCTCGACTGAGCGCCTAAGTCCTTTGTGGACGAACGCTCAGATCCAGCCCTCGTCCCACGCCGTCCGCGCCGCCTCGTACCGGGTGCGGACACCGAGCTTGGTCATCGCGGACGAGAGGTAGTTGCGCACGGTGCCGGGCGCCAGGTGCGCCTCGGCGGCGATCGCGGCCACCGTGCCGCCGCGCAACGCGTGCCGCAGCACGTCCAGCTCGCGCGCGGTGAGCGGGCAGGCGTCCTCGGTGAGCGCCGCCGCCGCGATCTCCGAGTCCACGTACCGGTTCCCGGCGTGCACGTCGCGCAGGATGGACGCGAGCTGGGCGGCCGGCGTCGTCTTGGGCACGAACCCGCGCACACCCGCGCTCAACGCCCGGCGCAGCACACCGGGCCGCGCGTGCCGGGTCACGATCACCACCGACACCCCGTCGAGCGCTCGCACCGCCTCGGCGGCGAGCACCCCGTCCCGACCGGGCATCTCCAGGTCGAACACCGCGATGTCCGGCCGGTGCGCGCGCACCGCCGCCACCGCCGAGTCGCCGTCGCGCACCTCGGCCACCACCGAGATGTCGTCCTCCAACTCCAGCAACGCCGCCAACGCGCCCCGGATCAGGTCCTCGTCGTCGGCGAGCACAACCCGGATCACCGCGGCCGGCCGGTGCGCGCAAGTGCCGGTGGGACAAGGGGTTCGGCCCGGACCAGGCGGCTCACCAGGGCACCCCGGCACGGCCCACCAGCTCGAAGGCCTCGTCGCTGGAGTCGACCTCCACCCGACCGCCCACGGTGGCGAACCGCTCGCGCAGGCCCTCCAGGCCCGAACCGGGCGCGCCGGTCGGCGGCCGGGCGCCGTCGTTGCGCAGCCGCACCGACACCTGGCCGTCGGCCACCGCGATCACCACGTCGCACCGGCTCGCCGCGCTGTGCCGCAGCACGTTCGTCGTCCCCTCGCGCACCAGCGTGCCGAACAGCGACTGCAACGGCGGCGGCACGGCGGAGGCGTCGCCGCGCACGTCGGTCTCGATGCCCGCCGCCCGCAGCACGCCGACCGCGTTGGTGATCTCCGTGCCCAGGCTCGCCCGCCGGTAGCCCCGCACCACCTCGCGGGTTTCCCGCAGCGCGGTCCGGGCCAGGTCGGCGACCTCGCGGGCGTTGCGGCGCGCGCTCTCGTCGTCCCGGCCGACCAGTCGCTCGGCCAGTTCGCCCTTCAACGCGATGGCCTGGAGGTGGTGCCCCTGGATGTCGTGCAGGTCCGCGGCGAACCGCAGCCGCTCCTCGGCGATCGCGAGCGCCCGCGCCGTCGCGTTCGCCTCCTCCAACCGCCGCACCAGGTCCCAGATCCACAGCTGCACCACGATCCCGAACGTGGCCAGCACGATCGTGACCGCCGGCAGCACGACCGCGGAGCCGAAGTCCGGCGGTCCCCACAGCGCGCCGGCCGCGAGGGTCACCGCGACGCCCGCCGCGCAGTGCACCCACCGCGCGGGCGCGGGCTGGGTCGCCATCACGTGCGTGATCACCGCGGCCGGCAGCATCGCCCACACGATCGCCTCCGGACGACCGCTGTTCGCCGTGTCGACCCACGCCGCCAGCGCGATCGCGAACGTGACCAGGTGCTCCGCGGTGTGCGGTTTGTCCCG
This sequence comes from Actinosynnema sp. NPDC020468, assembly GCF_040642015.1. NCBI lineage: Bacteria > Bacillati > Actinomycetota > Actinomycetes > Pseudonocardiales > Pseudonocardiaceae > Actinosynnema > Actinosynnema sp. NPDC020468. The sequence goes on along the minus strand of NZ_JBFAEO010000036.1, from coordinate 37,909 downwards.
CCCGATGCCCTTCATCGCCCGCCGCACGTACCGGATGTGCTGCCCGATCACCACGACCACCGCCGCGACCAGCAGCGCGTCGCGCCACCACGGCCCGTACCGACCGCTCAGCACGTCCAGCAGCGCGAACCCGGCGACGAGCACACCGCCCGCCACCACCGAGAACCAGGTGAACCGGCGTAGCCCCCGCGTCGAGTTCTCCACGTGCGGGAATCTACGAGGCCGGCCACCCCGCTGTCTGCTGACATCTGTCACGAGAACCCGGGTGGGACGACACTGCCGACCACGCCGGCGCCCGGACAGCATCGTCACCATGCGAAACGTGATCGAGGCAGCGGGCCTCCGCTGCCGGTACGGCGACTTCGAGGCGGTGCGGGGCGTCGACCTCCAGGTGGGGGAGGGCGAGCTGTTCGCCCTGCTCGGCACCAACGGCGCGGGCAAGACGACGACCCTGGAGGCGCTGGAGGGGTTGCGGGCGCCCAGCGCGGGAACGGTGCGGGTGCTCGGGTTCGACCCGCACGCCGACCGCGCCGCCGTCCGCGCCCGGACCGGGGTCGTGCTCCAGGAGAGCGGCTTCCCGGCCGACCTGACCCCGCGCGAGATGCTGCGGCTGTGGCGGCGCGACGCGAACGCCGACGAGGCGCTCGAGCGGCTCGACCTGGCGCACCGCCGCGACGTGCGGCTCAAGCAGCTCTCCGGCGGCGAGCGGCGGCGGCTCGACCTCGCGCTGGCCCTGGTGGGCCGACCCGAGGTGCTGTTCCTGGACGAGCCGACGACGGGCCTGGACCCGGAGTCGCGCAAGCGCACCTGGGAGGTCGTGCGCGAGGTGCTGGCCGAGGGCACGACCGTGCTGCTGACCACGCACTACCTGGAGGAGGCCGAGTCCCTCGCGCACCGGCTGGCCATCCTGCACCGGGGCGAGGTGGCGGTGTCCGGCCCGCTGGTCGACGTGCTCGCGGCCCAACCGGCCCGGATCGGCTTCGACATGCCCGACCGACTCGACGCGACCGCGCTGCCCATCCTCGGCGGCGACGTCGTGCACAGCCCGAGCGGCCGGGTCGACGTGCGCACCCGCGACCTCCAGCACGACCTGTCCGCCCTGCTGCACTGGGCGCACCGCGACGGCCTCCGCCTGCACCGCCTGTCCGCCTCGCACGCCTCGCTGGAGGACGTGTTCCACCGCGCCAAGGAGTCCTCGTGATCGCCTCGCTCGCCCGCGTCGAACTGCTCCTGCTGCTGCGCAACCGGTCCGCCGCGCTGCTCGCGCTCGTCGTCCCGCTGGTGATGGGCGTGTTCGTCGCGACGTCCGTCGGCAGCGGCGAGCGCGAGTGGACCGCCGCGCTCACCCTCCAACTGGTGTTCGCGCTCGGGTTCACCGTCTACCTGACCGTCACCACGTCGTTGACCGCGCGTCGCCAGGACCTCTACCTCAAGCGGTTGCGGACGGGCGCGGCGCCGGACCTCGTGGTGCTGGTCGGGGTGGTGCTGCCCGCCGTGCTGCTGGGTCTCGCGCAGTGCGCGCTGCTGCTCGGTGTCGCGTTCGCGCTCGACGCGCCGTTCCCGCCGCGACCGGACCTGCTGGTGCTGGGCGTGGTGGCGGCCGCGCTGGGCTGCGCCGCGGTCGGGGTGGCGACGAGCGGGTTCACCGCGTCCGCCGAGCTGGCCCAGGTCACCACCCTGCCCTACACGGCGGCGATGCTGGGCGGCGGGCTGTGGGCGCTGTCCCGGCCCGACGCGAAGCCGCTGGTACTGCCCGGCGGCGCGCTCGCCGACCTGGTGCGGGCGGCGTGGGGCGGTTCGACGGACCACGCCCTGCTCGCGGTCGGCTCGCTGCTCGCGTGGGCCGCGGTCGGCGCCTGGGTGGCCGGGCGGCACTTCCGCTGGGACCGGCGCGCCTAACCCGCCAGCGCGTCGTGCTCCACGACGACCGAGAACGGACTGTCCACCCGGTACCCGACGCCGCGCACGGTGGTGATCACCGACGCGGCGTCGCCGAGCTTGCGCCGGATGCGCCGCACGTGCACGTCCACGGTCCGGGTGTCCACGAAGCTGGTCGCGCCCCACACGCTGTTCATCAGGGCCGTGCGGCGGTGCACCTGTCGGGGGTGGACGCACAGGTGGTGCAGCAGGTCGAACTCCAACCGGGTCAGCTCGACCGGCCGGCCGCGGTGCAGCACGCGCCGCGAGTCGGCGAGGATCAGCAGCTCCGGCTCGTTGCGCCGGATCGGCACCGGCAGGTCGACCACGACCTCCGCGCCGTCCACGTCCAGGGCCGCGCGCAACGCGTCGGCGAGCCGGCCCGCGGTGTCCACGACCTGACCGGACGGCGCGCTCAGCCGGATCACGACCGTCAACTCCACCGTCGTCGTGTCTGGGGTTGCCCTCACGACGAGGATCGCATCAGCCGGAGTGAGCAGCGTCAACGACGTCCAAGGCGTGGACGTCGTTGACAGGAGGCATGATGGTGCACATGCTCACTGTCACCCTGAACAACGGCGTCGTCATGCCGCAGCTCGGTTTCGGCGTGTTCCAGGTGTCCAATGAGGACACCACCGCCGCGGTCGCCGAGGCGTTGCGCGCCGGCTACCGCAGCATCGACACCGCCGCCGCCTACTTCAACGAGGCCGCCGTCGGCCAAGCGCTGGCCGAGTCGGACATCCCGCGTGACGAGTTGTTCGTGACGACCAAGTTGTGGAACACCGACCAGGGCTACGACGAGGCGTTGCGCGCGTTCGACGCGAGCCTGGAGAAGCTCGGCCTCGACCAGCTCGACCTGTACCTCATCCACTGGCCCGCGCCCGCGCGCGACCGGTACGTGGACAGCTGGAAGGCCCTGACCAGGCTGCTCTCCGAGGGCCGGGTCCGCGCGATCGGCGTGTCCAACTTCTGGCCCGAGCACCTGGAGCGGGTCATCGACGCGACCGGCGTGGTGCCGGCGGTCAACCAGATCGAGCTGCACCCGCGCCTCCAGCAGGAGGAGCTGCGGGCGTTCCACGTCAAGCACGGCATCGCGACCGAGGCGTGGAGCCCGCTGGCGCAGGGCGAGCTGCTCGGGGACCCGCTGCTCGCCGAGATCGCCGCGAAGCACGGTCGGACGCCGGCGCAGGTCGTGCTGCGCTGGCACGTGCAGCTGGGCAACGTCGTCATCCCCAAGTCCGTGACGCCGAGCCGGATCGCGGAGAACTTCGCGCTGTTCGACTTCGCGCTGGACGCCGAGGACCTGGACCGGATCGCGGGCCTGGAAACCGGCGAGCGCGTCGGTCCCGACCCCGCGTCGTTCGGCAACCCCGGCAACCCGTGACCGCCGCGTCGGGCGGGCCGTTCACACCACCGGTCCGCCCGACCGCCAGTACTCGCCGTCCGCGCGGTCGAGCAGACCTTCGTCGACCAGGTACCGGCGCACCGTGACGTGGTCGACCTCGCCGCCGTCGCACCAGCCGCGCAGCACCGAGACCACCTCGCGTTCCGGGTAGCGCGTGCCCGGTTCGAACGACGCGCACACCTGTTCGAGCACCGCGCGCCGCTTCGCGCGCTGCGCCGGCAGCCGGGTCAGCCGTCCACCGTTGACAAAGGGGTCGGAGGGCGGACGCGGTGTCCGGGCGGCCTGGTCGAACAGCTCCTCGCGCAGCACCAGGGTCCCGCCCTCGACGGCCACCAGACCGCTCGACCGCAGGCGGCGCAGGGCGGAGTCCACCTCGCGGGCGTCCAAACCGGTCGCCAGGACGACGTCGGGAGCGGTGCGCGCACCGAGCACCAGGGCGGCCACCACCCTCCTTCTGGAGGGTTCCGCGAGCTGCCCGATCAGCGCATGAGGGGTCACGCCCAGAGCTAACCGAAGCCCGGCGTCTGGTGCACGTCCATTTCGGGCGGACCTTAATACCCGTGCATCTTTTCCCGTTGGCGTCGGTCGAACCCGTCTTCGGCATGCCGACCGAACACGCCCGCAAGTTCCAGCACGTGGCTGCCCAGCAGGACATCGTCATCGACGTGCGGTCCACCAACCCGCACTCGGTGGCGTGGCTGCGGCGGGGCGCACTGCCCAAACCGGAGCCGGTGAAGGCCAAGACGATCGACGACCTCGACATCCACCTGGGCGCCCAGACCCGCCACCGCGGCCTGGTCGGCTTCTTCCGGCCGTCCCTGCCGCGCAACAGCGACGAGCGGCTGTTACGCCGATTCGACCAGCGCTGCTCCGAATACGACTCGCTCCGGGGCAAGATGGACCTCCTGGCCAGAAGGGGCGAGTACGTCGTGCGCGACGGTGTGGTGCACGGCTTCGACAAGAGCGGCCGACTGCAACCCCTCACCGGTGACCACGACATCTTCGACATCCACGCGGCCGGCGGGGCGGTCCTCGGCGGCCGGCGCTACGAGCAGGCCATCTCCACCATGATCGCGATGAACATGGGGGTCACGCACGGCGCGCACATGTTCTGGAACCCCACCACCAAGGACGACCGGGCGATCTTCGACACGATCGCCCGGAACACCAGTCCGAAACTGCGCTTCCACCCGGACGGCACGATGACCGCGGGCGACTACCGCCGGCACGTCCCGGCCTTCGCCATCCCCCGGCAGGCCCGTCCGCTCGTCACGCTGGCCACCCAGCCCCAGCACCTGGCCGTGGCCTCCTGATCACCCCACCCCACCCGCAGGGCCGGCGCACACCACCCGCCAGGTGTGCCCCCCAGTCCGCATTTTTGCGGTCTCAGCGGACCCCCGGAAAATTCCGCCCCACCTGTGAACCCCGCGCGTCGTGCGCCCGGAACCCGCACGTCGGGCGCCGTGCCGCGGGTTCCGGGGGTGCGATCAGCGGGTCAGCGGGCCGACCACCCGGCCCGCCTCCTCGGCCGCCGCGGCCGGTGCCTTGCGACCCTCCAGCACGTCGCGCGCCGCCGCGGCCACCGCGGTCGCGATCCTCGGGTAGTTCGGCCCGTACTCGGCCATCGGCCGCGACGCGCGCAGCTGCTCGGCGAACCCGGCCACGTTCGGGTCCCACTGCCACCCCAGGTCGGTCACCGTGTCGGCGCGATCGGGCAGCGCGTACAGCACGCCGCCCAGCTGCGTCGAGTTGTCCCTGGTGTCCGAGACCCAGGTCAGCAGCCGCCACGCCAGGTCGACGTGCGCGCTGCCCCTCCCGATCACGCCCGTCTCGCCGCGCACCGGCGCCGGCACGCCGCCCGGCAGCGGCCCGGACACCCAGTCGAGCCCCGCCAGGTTCGCCGACGGCGTCACCTCGGGCCCGGCCAGCAGCATCGCGCACCGGCCCAGCGAGAACGCCTCGGCCGCCGCCGCGTCGTCCCAGTCCGCGACACCCGCCGGCACGCTGCCGTCGGTGCGCAGTCCGTCCACAAAGGACAGTGCGGCCACGCCCGCCGCGCCGCCGACGTCGCGCACGTCGCCGCCCGCCTGCCACAGCACGGGCAGGAACCCGGACGCCAGCGCGTCGCCCGCGCCCGCGAAGCACAACCCGGCGCGTTCACCCGAGGTTCGCCCGCGCGCCACCGACCTCAGCTCGTCCCAGGTCGATGGCGGCTCGGGCACGAGCTCGCGGTTGCGCACCAGCGCCAGGGTCGACGCGCGCACCGGCACGCCGTAGGACTTCCCGTCGACGACCACACCGCGCCGCACCGGGTCCAGCAGCTTCGAGTCCCACCCGCCGTAGCGCGCGGTCAGGTCCACCACCGCGGGCGCGAGCCGCGCCACGTCGCCCGTGTCGACCACCGCCACGTCGGGTAACCCGCCCGAGGTCACCGCCTCGTCCACCCTCTTGCGCAGCTCGTCCCGGCCGAACGACGTCCGCCGCACGTCCACACCGGGGTGCTGCTGCTCGAACCGGGTCAGCACGGTCTCCACCGCCGCCGAGCCGGGTTCGGTCGAGTACGAGTCCCACCAGGTCAGCACCTCGCCGGTGGTCACCGGCCCGGAACCGCAGGCCCCCAGTGCCATGGCCACGACGACGAGCAGTGCGCGCACGCGCATTCCGCTCCACCCTCCGGGTAAGGCGCCCCGTACACGGATGGAGTTCGGTCTACCGGTCACCCGACCGGGTGTCAAGATCGGCCGGCGCCCACCCCTTCGGGTGAGGACTCGGCGGAAGCCGGTTGGGTCGGCACCGACGCGGCGGCCAGGGCGGAGAGCCGCTCCCGGCTGTCGGGGATGTCGGCGAGGTACACCGCCGCCAGCTCGTCGAAGATGGGTGTGTTCACGTTTGGGCATACTGTCCGGATCCGCCGCTCAGCGCCGCTTCTCTCACCTGTGTGGGTTACACGGCGGCTTGCTTTCGGCCGCATCGGTGCGGATTGGCGGGCTGCCGAGCGCCGTGATCGGGAGGTGTTGCATCCTGGGCTCGCCCCACCACCGCACACCCGGGAGTCCGGCGGCATGAGCACTGCGAGCGAGTACGCGATCCCGGACGAGGTGGACAGTCCGGTTCGTCCCGTTACCCCGAAGAGCGGACTCGGCCGCTGGCTGCTGCGGCACCGGGTCGCGCCGGTGGGCCCGGAGAGCGACGAGCACCACACCACCCCGCAGGCGTGGTGGAAGGTCATGTGCCTGACCGGCGTCGACTACTTCTCCACGCTGTCCTACCTGCCCGCCATCGCGGCGCTGGCGGCGGGCGCGCTCTCCCCGTTGGCCACGCTGCTGATCGTCGCGCTCACGCTGCTCGGCATGCTGCCGATGTACCGCCGGGTCGCGCGCGAGAGCCCGAACGGCCAGGGCTCGGTCGCGATGCTCGAGGACCTGCTGCCGTTCTGGCGCGGCAAGCTGTTCGTGCTGGTGCTGCTGGGTTTCGTGGCCACCTCGTGGATCATCACGATCACCCTGTCCGCCGCCGACGCGTCGGTGCACCTGGTCGAGAACCCCTACACGCCGGACTTCCTGCACGGCAACGAGGTCACGATCACCGTGGTGCTGCTGCTGATCCTGGGCGGGGTGTTCCTGCTCGGGTTCAGCGAGGCGGTCGGCGTGGCGATCCCGCTCGTCGGCGTCTTCCTGCTGCTGAACGCGATCGTGGTGGTCGCGGGCGTGGTGCAACTCGTGCAGCGGCCGGAGGCGTTGACCGACTGGACCGACGCGCTGACCCGGACCGGCGGGTTCGGCAGCGTGGCGGGCACGGCGGTGCTGGCGTTCCCGCTGCTGGTGCTCGGCCTGTCCGGCTTCGAGACGGGCGTCAGCATGATGCCGCTGGTCGAGGCCGACGGCGCGGATCCCGCCCAGCGCCTGGAATCCCGCGTGCGCAACACCCGCAAGCTGCTCACCGTCGCGGCGCTGATCATGTCGGTGTACCTGGTCGCCACCAGCTTCATCACCACCGTGCTGATCCCGGCGGAGGAGTTCCGGCCCGGTGGCCGGGCGAACGGCCGGGCGCTGGCCTACCTGGCGCACGAGCACCTCGGCGAGGTGTTCGGCACCGTCTACGACCTGAGCAGCGTGCTGATCCTGTGGTTCGCGGGCGCGTCCGCGATGGCGGGCCTGATCAACATCGTGCCGCGGTACCTGCCCGGCTACGGCATGGCGCCCGAGTGGGGTCGCGCGGTGCGGCCCGTGGTGCTCGTCTACACGGTCATCAGCGTCGCCATCACCATCGCGTTCAAGGCCGACGTCAACGCCCAGGCCGGCGCCTACGCGACCGGGATCCTCGCGATGATGGTGTCCGGTTCGGTCGCGGTGACGATCTCCGCGTGGCGGCGCGGGCGAAGGGGAGCGGGCGTCGGTTTCACCGTGCTGACGCTGGTCCTGGTCTACGCGCTGGTCGAGAACGTCCGCGAGAAGCCCGACGGCATCGCCATCTCGGCCGCGTTCATCCTCGGCATCGTGGTGATCTCCCTGGTGTCGCGGGTGTCAAGGACCACCGAGCTGCGCGCCGACCGGATCGAGTTCACCGACCTGACCCGCCGGTTCGTCACCGACTCGCTGGCGCACGACGGCGCGCTCAACATCATCGCCAACAAGCGGCAGGCGGGCGACCGCGCCGAGTACGCGCAGAAGGAGGCCGCGCAACGGGTCATCAACCCGGTGCCCGGCCAGGCCGACGTGATCTTCCTGGAGATCGAGGTGGTCGACCCGTCGGAGTTCAGCGACGTGCTGCGGGTGCGCGGCGTGGAGGTGGACGGCTACCGGGTGCTGCGGGTGGAGAGCCCGGCGGTGCCCAACGCGATCGCCGCCGTCCTGCTGGCGCTGCGCGACGCGACCGGCGTGCGACCCCATTGCTATTTCGAATGGTCGGAGGGCAACCCGCTCGCCCACCTCTACCGCTACCTCCTGCTGGGCAAGGGCGACACCGCCCCTGTGGTGCGGGAAATCCTGCGCAAGTGCGAGGAGGACCCGGAACGCAGGCCCGGTATCCATGTCGGTGGCTGATGGGGTTGTTTGGGAGCCGGGTAACGGGGGTAATCTGTCGCACGATGAGGGCCGTAGGCGGCCACCGCCCCCCTAGGCCGCCTGTAAGTCCCGGTCGGAACCCCACTCCCCCCAGGGGTTCCGACCGGGCGCCTCATCGTCACCGACCGGGGAGTTCCGACTGCTTCGTCGAGAAGTGGTTGTGTACGAACAGATTCCGCGGTCGGGCGGGTGCGGCGCCGGGTTCCACCGGCGCCGTCCCGTGGACTCAGTCGCCCGGTGGTACGCGGTGCCGCGGCGCGCGGTGCTTCGGCTGGGCGACCTCCGGCGGCGTCGGCGGGTCCGGGATGGACAGCGTCACCGGCGACCCGGGCTCCACGGTGAACTCCTCGCCGTGGTGGGAGGTGTCGAACGCGCCACCCGCCACGATCTCGTAGGTCGCCTCGCCCGGCGCCACCCGCACCACGAACCGGGTGCCGCGGAACGTGAGCCGGAACGACAACCCGGTCAACCCCGGCGGCAGGCGGGGCGCGAACGCCAACCGCCCGCCGTGGTCGCGCATCCCGCCGAACCCGGACACGATCCCGGTCCACGCGCCCGCGAGCGAGGCCATGTGCAGTCCGTTGTGGACGTTGTCGTGCAGGTCGTGCAGGTCGGTGAACGCGGCCTCGGCCAGGTAGTCGTACGCCAGCTCCAGCAGCCCGACCTCGGCCGCCAGCACGCCCTGCGTGCCCGCGGACAGCGACGAGTCCCGCACCGTCCGCGCCTCGTAGTAGGCGAAGTTCGCGGCCTTCTGCTCCGGGGTGAACGCGTCGCCGCGCACGTGCATCGCGAGCACCAGGTCCGCCTGCTTCACCACCTGCTTGCGGTACAGGTCGAAGTACGGCCGGTTGAGCAGCAACGGGTAGGCGTCCGGGTCGGTGCGCTCGAAGTCCCACTCGGCGTGCCGGGTGAACCCCTCGTTCTGCTCGTGCACGCCCAGCAGCGGGTCGAACGGGATCCGCATCCGGGCCGCCGCCTCCCGCCACGCCGCGATCTCGGTGTCGGTCACGCCCAGCGCGCCCGCCTCGCGCGGGTGCCGCTCGGAGGCGTCCGCCGCGGCCCGCAGGTTCCGCTGCGCGATCAGGTTCGTGTAGACGTTGTTGTCCACCACCGCCGAGTACTCGTCCGGCCCGGTGACGCCGTCGATCCGGAAGCCGCCGTGCTGGTCGTGGTGCCCCAGCGAGGACCACAGCCGGGCGGTTTCCACCAGCAGCTCGGTGCCGTGCTCGGCCAGAAAGTCCTCGTCGCCGGTGGCGAACACGTACTGGGTGACGGCCGAGGCGATGTCGCCGGACACGTGGAACGCCGCGGTGCCCGCCGGCCAGTACGCCGAGCACTCCGCGCCGTTGATCGACCGCCACGGGAACGCGGCGCCCTTCTGGCCGAGCACCGCCGCCCGCTCGCGGGCTTTGTCCACAGTGGAGTGCCGCCAGCGCAGCGCGTCGCGCGCCGCGTCCGGCACGGTGTAGGTGAGCACGGGCAGCACGAACACCTCGGTGTCCCAGAACGCGTGCCCGTCGTAGCCGGGACCGGTCAGGCCCTTGCCCGCGATCGCCCGCGTCTCACCCCGCGCGCCCGCCTGGAGCAGGTGGAACAGCGCGAACCGCACCGCCTGCTGGAGTTCCGGGTCGCCGTCGACCTCGACGTCCGCCGCCGCCCAGAAGTCGTCCAGGAACCGGCGCTGCTCGTCCAGCAGCCCGGTGAACCCGGTTTGCCGCGCGCCCGCGAGCGCCGCCTCGACCTGCGCGCGCAGCGCCGGGAACGACCGCTGCGCCGACCACCCGTACCCCAGGTACTTGGTCAGCCGCAACGTCTCCCCGGCCGGCACGTCCGCCGCCACGGTGAACCGGGCCAGGTCGCCCTTGGCCTCCACGCTGCTGCGCAGGCCGTCGTTGACCTCGACCTCGTGGTCCATGCCGGCGGCCACCCGCAGGCCGGAGTTGCGGGTCTGGTGCGCCAGCACGGCCCGCGCGCCGTCGGCGGCCCAGTACTCGGCCACCAGCGGAGCGTTCAACGCGGCCGCCACCCGGGGGTCACCGGTTTCGTGCTCCATCGGCTCGTTGGCCAGCAGGTCGGACTGGGCGACCAGTTGGAGCTTGTCGTCCAGCGGCGTGACCTCGTAGCGGATCGCGGCCACCGCGCGCTGGGTGAACGACACCAGCCGCTCCGAGGCGACGAGCACCCGCCGCCCGGTCGGCGACTCCCACTCGGTGCGGCGGCGCAACGTGCCGGAGCGGAAGTCGAGTTCCCGGCTGTGCGAGAGCGCCCGGCCGTAGCGCATGTCGAGCGGCTCGTCCTCGACCAGCAGCCGGATCACCTTGCCGTCGGTCACGTTGACCACGGTCTGCCCGGCCTCGGGGTAGCCGTAGCCGCCCTCGCCGTAGGGCAGCGCGTGCTCCTCGTAGAACCCGTTCAGGTAGGTGCCCGGCAGCCCGCGCGGCTCGCCCTCGTCCAGCGTGCCGCGCATCCCGATGTGCCCGTTGGACAGCGCGAACGTCGACTCCGTCCGGCGCAGCTCGGCCACCGACAGCTCGTTCCACCGCAGCAGCCACGGGTCGACCTGGTACCCGCTCAAAGCAGTTCCGCCAAGTCCTCGACCACCACGTCCGCACCCTTCTCCCGCAACGCCTCGGCCTGGCCCGCGCGGTCGACGCCGACCACGAAGCCGAAGTGTCCCGCCTTGCCCGCCTCCACACCCGCCAGCGCGTCCTCGAACACGGCCGCCTGCTCGACCGGCACGCCCAGCAGCCGCGCGCCCGCCACGAACGAGTCCGGCGCGGGCTTGCCGTGCAACCGGTCGCGGGTGATCACGTTGCCGTCGACCAGCGCCGTGACGTGGCGGGTCAGGTCGGCGGCCTCCAGCACCTTCTCGGCGTTGGCCGAGGACGTCACCACGGCGATCTTCAAGCCGGCCTTCTCGGCGGCCTCGACGTACCGGACCGAGCCGGGGTAGGGCGAGACGCCCTCCTTGCGGATGATCTCCTCCAGCAGGTCGTTCTTGCGGTTGCCGATCCCGTGCACGGTGTCCAGGTCCGGCGGGTCGCCGGGGTCGCCCTCGGGCACGGTGATGTCCCGCGAGGCGAGGAACGTGCGCACCCCGTCATAGCGGGGTCGGCCGTCCACGTACTTGACGTAGTCCGACTCGGTGAACGGGCGTTCGCCACGAGGGACCAGGAATTCGTCGAAGGTGCTGCGCCACGCGTGGCGGTGCAGCACCGCGGTGCTGGTCAGCACACCGTCCAGATCGAACAGACACGCGGTGATCCCATCCGGCAGGCCGAGGCTCATGGCGGTGGGTACCCCCTCCCAAACGCGGGTATCCGGCGTACTCCGCACACGCTAGGCGAGAGGCGGCGTCGACATGGGAAAGCCACGCGTTCTGGTGGTGGGAACCGGATTCGCCGGTTACCACGCCCTGAGGACCCTCGAACGGGTGGTGCCGCCCGACGCGGTGGACCTCGTCGCGGTGAACCCGGCGGACTACCTGCTCTACGTGCCGCTGCTGCCCGAGGTCGCGGGCGGTGTGCTCGACCCGCGCCGGGTCGCCGTGCCGCTGCGCCCCAAGCTGCCGCGCACCCGGCTCGTGCAGGCGCACGCCACCGGGATCGACCTCGAGGCGCGCACGCTCTCGGCGGTCGACGTCGAGGGGCGCGAGCAGGAGTTGGCCTGGGACCGGGTGCTGATCACCTGCGGCAGCGTCACCCGGCTGATGTCGGTGCCCGGCGTCGCCGAGCACGCGCACGGGTTCAAGTCGGTGGCCGAGGCGGTGTACCTGCGCGACCACGTGCTGCGGCAGGTGGAACTGGCCGAACTGGCCGACGACCCGGTGGAACGGCGGTCGCGCGCCACGTTCGTGGTGGTCGGCGCCGGGTACACCGGGACCGAGCTGGTCGCGCAGGGCGTGCAGCTGACCCGGGAGGCGTTGCGGCACCGGTCGGGGCTCTCGCCCGACGAGGTGCGGTGGGTGCTGGTGGACACCGCGTCGCGGGTGCTGCCGGGGTTGAACGAGCGGTTGTCGGGTCCGGCCGAGCGGGTGCTGCGGTCGCGCGGCGTGGACGTCCGGCTGCGCACCTCGGTCGCCTCGGTGAGCGCGACCTGCGCGACGTTGACCGACGGCGGCGAGATCCCGACCCGGACCGTGGTGTGGTGCGTCGGCGTGCGACCGGACCCGCTGGTGGAGTCGGTGGACGTGCGGACCCTGAAGGGCCGGGTCGTGGTGGGGCAGGGGTTGGCCGTTCCCGGTCACCCGGACGTGTTCGCCGCCGGCGACGTGGCCGCGGTGCCGGACGTCTACAACGGCGGCGCGCCCACCCCGATGACCGCGCAGCACGCGCAGCGGCAGGGCAAGCTCGCCGGCGCGAACCTGGCGGCGTCGCTCGGGTTCGGCCCGGCCCGGCCCTACCGGCACCGCGACCTCGGGTTCGTGGTCGACCTCGGCGGGGGACAGGCGGTGGCCGACCCGCTGCACGTGCCGTTGAGTGGGTGGCCCGCGAAGGTCGTGGCACGCGGTTACCACCTGCTCGCGATGCCCGGCAACCGGCTGCGGGTGGCCACCGACTGGGCGACCGACGTGCTCGCCCGCCGCCAGGTCGTGCGGTTCGGGCTGGTCCCGGAGGCGGGCGTGCGGCTGTCGGACGCGGATCCGCCCGCTAGGCGGGCTTGAGCGGGTCGTGGCCGATCGACATCAGCCGGTGCCGCCAGTGCGCCTCGCCCGCGGTGGGCTCCAGGTCGTCGCGGCGCTGCTCGTGGACCCGGTCCACCACCTTCCGCATGACCCGGACGTCCTCGGTCGTCAGGTCGGTCCGGCGCTTGCGGAGCACCCGCAGCACCTCCTGCCCGGTGAGGGTGCCCGCCCGGTCCGGGAGTTCCTCGGACTCCTCGTCGGCCGACCGGGTGCGCAGCCAGTCCTCCAGTTCGTGCGACGTCATGTTGACGACGTGGTGGAACTCGTCCCACAGGGTGTCGGTCATGGGGTCGGGGGTTGCCGGCGCGCGGCGGGGTGAAACGAGGCCCTCGCGGAACCGGTGCGGGACCGGCCTTTGCAGAACCCGAACATCCGCCGGACGGTGCGCTCACCGTCGTCGGCGATCGTTGCCGGCATGACCAAGTGGATGCGTTCCTCGGTGGTGGCCGCGGTCGTCGCCGGCACGTTCGGGCTCGTCACGACGGGGGTCGCGGCGGCGGACACCACGTACGCGCCGATCACGATCTCCCCCGACAAGGTGAAGGAGCTGTGCGAGAAGCGGGTGCCGCGGGTGGAGGAGCGGGTGCGCAAGCTCACCACCCGGATCAACGGCGGCGCCGACGTCGCGGGGTCGACGGCGTGGCTGAAGGCGCAGGCGCAGAAGGCGCGCGACTCGGGTGACACGGCGCGGGCCGACCGGCTCGACCAGCGGATCGAGCGGCGGTCCGGTCAGGTGGACAAGCTCGCGAACCTGACCGACCGGACGGCGAAATTCAAGGCCGAGCACTGCGGCGGCGGCAAGTGAGGACCGCGTTCGCCGTGGTGGCGCTGGTGCTCTCGCTCGTCGCGTGCCGGGATTCCGCGTCGGTGCGGGATCCCGGCTTCGACGACATCGAGAAGACGTTGAGCAGCGTGGAGGCCGACGTCGACGCGCCCTAGCTCACGTCGGGCGCGTAGTGGCCGCGTGCGACCTCCACGGTCGCGGCCAACTCCTCGGCCGTGGCCGTGCCGGACTCGGCCACGGCCGCGGCCCACGCCTCGATCGCGCCCAGGGTGAACCGCTGGCCCTCGGTCGAGTTGGCCAGCGCGATCGGGTCCTCGATGGTTTCGCCCTTGAGGAACATGTCGAGGCCCAGGAAGATGCCGTCCCAGCCCGGGCCCGGGTACAGCGCGCCGGCGCCGTTCTGCGCGGTGCTCAACGGGACCGTGTGGTCGAGGGTGAACGTGGTGCGGCCGTCGGCTTCGGTCAGCCGCAGCTCCACGAAGCTGTCGTCGCCGCCGAAGGTGACGCGGAGGCGGCGCGGCGGCTCGCACTCCAGGATCTCGCCGCCCGCGTGGTTCTCCAGCTGGAACCGGCCGCCGACCTTCAGGTCGCCGCTGACCGGCAGGAACCACCTCTTGAGCCGCTCGGGGTCGGTCAGGGCCTCCCACACGTCGGTGGCGTCGGCGTCGTAGGTGCGTTCGATGAACAGGCCCACGTGCTCCTCGTCCCGGCGCACGGAGCGGTGGATGGCCTTGAGCTGGTCCGCGATCTCGATCATGGGTTCTCCCGTCGTCGCCTTCGGCCGCGGGCCAGTTCGGTGGCGAGCGCGTCCAGGTGGTGGTTCCAGAAGCGGCGGAACTGGTCGAGCCAGGCGTCCACGGCCCGCAGCCCTTCGTCGTCCACCGCGTACAGCCTTCGCGTGCCCTCGGGTCGGACCTTGGCGAAGCCGTGGTCGCGGAGCACCTTGAGGTGCTGCGAGACCGCCGGCTGGGAGATCCCGAACTCGGCCCGGATGGCCTCGGTGACCTCGCCGGCCGGGCGTTCGCCGGTGGCGAGCAGTTCGAGGATCCGCCGGCGGACCGGGTCGCCGAGGACGTCGAAGGCGTGCACGCTGCATGTTTATAGCTATGGCTTATATAAGTCAAGTCTTCTGTCTTCAAAATTGTCGGTGGTCGGTGGGACTATCTCGAACAGATGTTCGGAGCGCGTTCGGGAGGAGCCGGCAATGCGTGTTCGACTCGATCCCCGGCAGTGGCCGGGCCGTGTGATTCCGGAGACGGAGCACGAGGTGGACACGGCGGTGGAGTCGCTGTGCCGCCGTGCCTCGTGGGGTGACGCCGACCGATCGTCGGTGCGCGCCCTGCTCGCGCCGTGGTTCGCCGAGGGCTGGACCGTGGACGCGGTCCTGCTCGCGGTGGACAAGCGGCCGGACGGTGTTCGCCAGGGTGCGCCCAAGACCCGCGACCAGGTGGCGCACGACTTCCTCCGTGCGCGCCTGCGCTCGTGGTGGGAGGGGGGCGCGCGTCGGGCGCGCCCCCCGGTGCCCGGCATGACGCTGGGCCAGTGGTGGCGGGTGAACCGCCGCAACGCCCACCTGAACCAGCCGCGCCCCCGCCGCCCGCTGCCTCCGGCGGGTGAGCGCGCGGTCGCCGCTTCCCGAGCCCGGGTCCGCGAACGCCTCAAGGACCCGGTGGAGCGAGCCCGCGCCCGCTCCCGCCGCCACCAGGAGGTCCTCGACAGCCTCCTGGTGCCGGGCCAACGCCCGCCGACGTTCGACGACGCCACCAAACTCCTCGCCACCCTCCGCACCCCGCTCCCGCTCCACCCGGTGTGCGCCCACTGCGGCTGCCGCCCGGTCCCGTACCCGAAGGCCGCGTGATCCGGGGGCTCGCGCCGGGTGGGCGCGCCGGCTGGTGCCGGGAGTTGGCGTCGCGGGGAGCTGTCGGTGGGCCGCCGGGGGCCGGCAGGTCCGTCGCGCACCAGGGGCGATGATCGCCGGCCGGTGTCGAGGTGCACCGCCACGCGAGGCTCGGCGGCCGGGGCAGGGGCGGCCGGGGCAGGGGCGGACGAGGCAGCGGCGGACGAGGCAGCGGCGGACGAGGCAGCGGAGGCGCGTCTTTGTGCGCGGTGCGTTCCGAACCGGCGTGAGCGACGGTCTTGGCGCGGGTCGGGTGTCCCGGGCGAATTCGTGGATCGGCCGGCGAGCGCCCGTCGCCGCACCTCGGTCGCGGAGAGCGTCCGGTGCGCCGCCTGAGCGCGCTCGGCCAAGCGCGGACGCTTCGCGGCAGGGCGTGGTCGCGGCGAAGCCGTACCTGCCGCGCCTTGGGTCCGCCTTCGGCTTGGCGGTCGCGCGCCGCGAAGCAGCCCCGACCCTGCGGTGCGGGTCTGCTCGGCGCCTGCCCTCCACCCCGTGCCTGCGCTCAGCCCGACACCTGCCCTTGGCTCGGTGTCCGTCCTCCGCCCAACGCCGGTCTCGACCAGCGTGCGGTCTCGACCTGGCGTCCGGTGTCGCCCCGGCGTCCGGTCTCGACCCAGCTCCGCGCTCGACCCGGCGTCCGTCCCCGGCTCGGCGTCCGCCGCCCGGCCGGCGTCCGTCCCCGGCCCGGTGACGCCGAGCCGCGGCCTGTGGTCTGCGGTCAGCGGTGGGTGGTCAGGGTCAGTTCGTCCAGCACCCGCGCGGTGGCGATGGCGGCTTCGGCGGCGGCGCCCAGTTCGTGGCGCAGGGCGGTGACCAGGCGGCCTCGGAGGTTGCGGGCGTGGCGGTCGTCCGGGGTCGGCGGGTGCCAGTGGTCGCGCAGGACGCGGAGCGCGGTGCGCTTCGCCCGGCGCGGTGGTTGGCAGCTGGCGGCGACCGACCAGACCAGGGCCACCATGCGGTCCTCGACCGTGCTCACGTCAGGCGCGCCGGTGGTTGCGCGAGATCAACGCCCGCAGTTCGCTCTCGCCGAGACCACCCCAGATGCCGTAGGTCTCCTCGACCGCCAGCGCGTGGGCGCGGCACTCCTGGCGCACCGGGCACGCCGCGCAGATCTGCTTGGCGCGGCTCTCCCTGGCTTGGCGGGCCGAGCCGCGCTCGTTCGGCGTGTGGAAGAACAGGGCGGTGTCCATGCCGCGGCACGAACCTCGCAACTGCCAGTCCCACGACTCCGAGACCGGTTCCGGAAGGCGGGACAGCTCTGGCACGGGGACCACCTCGATCTGCACGAGCGCGACCCTTCAGAGCCTAAATTCGATTCAAAATCGGTTCAACTCCAGAACCGTGGCGAGAGCCTCGTTTAGCGAGCCCAGGAAACGGGAACCAGGGGGCGCGGCAGGCCACCCCGGGCCCGCGACGAGCACGGTGCAGCCGCGTTCCAGCAGGTCAGCAACCGGCACCAGCGCGGCCAGGTCCGCCGAGTGCGCCCACACGACCACGCACCGCGGTGCCAGCAACATCACCGCATCGAGTAGTGCCCGGGCCGGCACCCGCGCGCCGAGGTTGCGGGTCGCGCACCCGTGCTCGCCCAACGCCGCCGCGAGGACGTCCAGCGGCAGGCTGTGCTGCTCCTCGGGCGCGCACGCGAGCAGCGCCGGCAGCCGTCCGGAGAACCCGGGCACCGCGCGTCCGCGCAGCACGCCCACGATGCTCGACGTCGCGAGGTGCTCGACCTCGACCCCGGAGCCCTGGGCGGTGACCCGGTCGCCGAGCGCGACCAGGAACGGCATCAGCACGTCGTTCCACGCGCCGACCACGCCGTGCTCCTCGATCAGCCGGGTCGCCAGGCTCGTCATCAGGGTCAGGTCGAGCCGGGACGCGGCCCGGGCGAACCCGCGGGCCGAGCCGCCCTCGACCGCGACCGCACGGCGTCCGCCACCCGATCGGGGGGACGGCGGTGGCTCGGCGCCCATCGCGACCGCCGCCGCGGCGGCCGGTGCCACGCCCTCGCCGGTCAGGTCCAGCATCCGGCGCAACCGCGCCACGTCGGCCGCGGTGTAGCGCCGGTGCTTGCCCTCCTGCCGGGTGCTCGGGCCGAGCCCGTACCGCCGGTCCCACGTGCGCAGCGTCGTGGGCGAGATGCCGAGCATCCGCGCCACCGCGCCGGGACTCCAGAGCACCCCGCACCACCCGTTCGCCAGTTGCATCGCTTCTGAAACGAAAAGCCTAGCGAGTGCGGCCTGGTGGAGTGCGGTGAAAACGATCAGCGGGCGGCTCCCGACGAGCGGGAACCGCCCACTGGCGGGTGAAGCTCAGCCGTCGATCCGGCGGATCACGCTGATCGGACCGATCGAGTCGATGGTCGCGATCTTGACCGGGACGCCCTCGGTGGACGCGTGCACGGCGTTCACGTTGTCGATCGCCATCGCCACGTGCGACTGGCTGGAGTAGTAGATGATCAGGTCGCCCGCCTTGACCTCGCCGCGCGACACCGAGCGGCCGACCTCGGCCTGGCCGTAGGTGGTGCGCGGGATCGAGACGCCGGCGGCGCGGTAGGACGCCTGCATCAGGCTGGAGCAGTCCCACGAGTCCGGGCCGTTCGAGCCGTAGACGTAGGGCTTGCCGCGCTGCGAGAGCGCGAAGTCCAGCGCCACGCCGGCCGTGCCGGAGGGGACCCGGATCGGCGAGGTGTCGCCGGGGTTGCTCAGCTGCGCCTTCTCCGACGCGCTCAGCGACTGGTACTGGTCGCGAGCCTCGCCGACCTGCTTGTCCAGGTCGTCCTTGCGCTTGGCGACGTCCTCCACGATCTTCGCCGCGTCGTTCGCGGCCTGGGTGGCGCGCTTCTGCGCGTCCTCGGCCTTGGTGACGGCGGCGGTGAGACCGGACAGCGCCTCGGCGTTCTCGCCGGCCAGCACGCCGAGCGCGGACATCCGGTTGAGGAAGTCCTGCTGGGAGTCGCTGACGAGCAGCGCCGAGAGCTGGTTGAACCGGGCGCCCTCGAACGACGCCTCGGTCAGCAGGTCGACGTCGCCGCGCAGGGACTCGGTCGCCTGCTGGGCGGCGGTCAGGTCGGCGTTGGCCTTGTCGAGTTCGCCCTGCTTCGCCTTCAGGTCGTCCTGGGCGCGCAGGTGCTCCTCGTTGAGCTTCTCCGCCTCGGTGGAGAGGTCGTTGTACTTCTTCAGGGCGTCCGAGGCGTTCGGCGGCACCGGGTCGGCGGCGGCGATCGGCTGGGGCAGGACGCCCACGAGTGCGGCGACGGCAGTGGCCGTCAGAGCCGCGCGGACTGTGCGCTGTGCGGGGGCCACGGTCGCGCATTCCTCCTGTGAACGGGGGCATCGCCCAATCGGGTGACGCCGTCAGGTCTCGGACAGGTTACGGAGCGGGACCCCCGGCGTCTATAGGGGGTCCCGCCCGGATCCTCAGCCGGTGCGTTCCAGGAGACCGCGCATTTCGGTGATCTCCGCCTGCTGGGAGTCCTTGACCTGCTGCGCCAAGGCTTTCGCGGCGGTGTGACGGCCATCACGAAGCTCGTCCGAAGCCATCGAGATCGCGCCTTCGTGGTGCTTGATCATCAGTTCCAGGAAGCGGCGGTCGAACACCTCACCCGACAGTGGAGTGAGTTCGGCCGATTCATCGCCACCCTGGGTGTCGCCGTTCGTGCCGCTGTTCGTATCGCCCTTGGTGTCGCCGTGGGTGTCGCCATGAGTGTTGCCCTTGGTGTCGCCGTGTGCCATTTCCTGCGCCGGGACGTCCCACTCGGTCAACCAGCGGGTGAGCGTGGTGATCTCGGGTCCCTGAGTGCTAGCGATACGTTTCGCGAGCGCGATCACCGACGGATTCTCACTACGTTCCTCGACTAGTTTCGCCATATCGATGGCACCTTGGTGGTGCGGCAGCATGCCCCGAGCGAACGCCACATCGGCGTCGTTGTGGTCGACCGGAGTCGACGCGCCGCACCCCGCCAGGGCGAAGGCGGCGAAAACGCTCGTGATCAGGGCGCGCGTGAGCGCCCCGACCAGGTTCTTCCTGATCATGGTCCAGTCCTGGGTCGTCGTTCGTGCGGTTTTCGGAAAGCGCGGAGAACTCGCTCTCCTCACAACCTCAGAACGCCCACAAGATCCAGAACTCGGTGAGGGGATGGTCGAACATGTGACAAGTAGAATCGTTCAACAATCCTACCTGCCAACAACTCAACGATCGGTGCCGAGGGCGACGCGAGCAGGCTCTTGGTGAGGTGGACGAGCGTGCTTCCGGGCAGAACGCCGACGACCGCGACGCAGAGGTGCAGGCCGCCCGGCCCGTGCTCCCCACCACCTTGGCTGCCGCCGTCTTGGGTGCCGCCGCTGTGCACCCCGCTGTCTTGGTCGCCGCCGTGCTCCCCGCCGCCCTGGTTGCCGCCGCTGTGTATGCCGCTGCCTTGATCGCGACTGCCCTGGTCGCGACTGTCGTGGTCGCCGCTGCCCTGGCTGCCGGTGCGGTGCTCGCCACTGTCCTGATCGCGAGCGCCGTGGTCGCCGCCGCCGTGTTCTTCGCCGAGTGCCGCGCTGCTTGCCGCGGCGTGGCCACTCGTGCGGGTGATTCCGGGGTGGGGAGTCGGGGCGGGGGCGGGTAGGTGGTGCATCGCGATCGCGGCGAACGTCAGGCCGAGGATCAGCAGGCAGGCCGATGGCCACCGGGTGCGGTGGGGGTGGCCGGGCATGGCGGGACTATACCCCGGTGGGGTTTAGCACCGGGGGCGGAACGAGGGTGGGGTGGTGCTGGAGCGCAGGGTCAGGGTGGTGGGGAGTTCCTGGTTCGGGTGGGGTGGGGTTCTGCCTTCGGCCAGCGAGATCGCGAGCGTGGTGGCGGTGGTGGCCATGTCGCGCAGGGGTTGTCTGATCGTGGTCAGCGGCGGGGAGGTCCAGGCGGAGAGCGGGAGGTCGTCGAAGCCCACGACGCTCAGGTCGTCCGGGATGTGCAGGGCGTGGCGGCGCGCGGCCTCGTAGACGCCCAGGGCCTGGAGGTCGCTGCACGCGAAGATCGCGGTCGGGCGGGTCGGCAGGGAGAGCAGCGCGGTGGCGGCGGTCGCGGCGGCCGAGGGGGTCGGCGCCGTGTGGTGGACCAGGGTCGGGTCGAACGGGTGGCCGGCGGTTTCCAGCGCGGCGCGGTAGCCGTCCAGGCGGGCTCGGGTGGGGAGGTCGTCGGGTGGGCCGGCGATCAGGGCGATGCGCTCGTGGCCCGACGTCAGCAGGTGCCGGGTCGCGGTGACGGCGCCGGTCCAGTTCGTGGCGCCGACCGACGGGGTGTCCGGCGGCGGCTCGGCGGTCGGGTCGACCATCACCACCGGGATGGCCCGGGCGGCGAGTTTCGCCAGGTCCGAGCGCGGCAGGGCGGCGGTCGTCGCGACCACGGCCAGGGGCTTGCGGCCGATCAGGGCGTCGAGCCAACCCGGGTGGGTCGGGGTGGAGACGGTGAGGGAGAGGTGGTGGGCGGTGGCCGACTCCTCCGCACCCTGGAGCAGGAGTTGGGTGCGGGGCGAGGTCAGGTCGCCGAAGACCAGTTCCACGGCGGTCGAGCGGCGGGTGTCCGCGCGGCGGCGGTAGTCGTGCCGGCGGATGGCGGCCTCGACGCGTTCGCGGGTTTCCGGGGCCACGTCCGGGCGACCGTTCACGACCTTCGAAACTGTCGGCACCGATACACCCGCCTCGGCGGCGATGTGCGCGATGGTGGTGCGGTGCGGTGCACCGTCCGAGGTCGGAGGTGGCATGTGAGGGATTCTAGCCTCCGAAACTATCGGTGGGAGGTGGCCGGTTTCCGGCGTCGGCCTGCGCCAGTGTAGTGACTCAAGTCACACGTCGGGGTGTCGAGCGCGGCCGGTCGGCGCCGTTCCACTGCCGAACGCGCCAAGATGGGCGCGAATCCGCTGGGAGGCGACACCATGGCCAGGTTCCTGCTGCTGATGAACTACGGCGCGGCCGCGAACTGCGACGTGCCCCTGCCCGAGTGGCCGCAGGAGGACATCCGCCGGCACCTCGAGTTCCAGCACGCGCTCGGCGCCGAGCTGACCGCGAACGGCGAGCTGGTCGACGGCCAGGGCCTGGCGGGCCCGGAGTTCGCGAAGATCGTCACGGCCACCGGCGGCGCGCCCGTGGTGACCGACGGCCCGTTCCCGGAGTCGAAGGAGTTCCTCGCCGGCTGGTGGATGGTCGACGCCACCCCGGAGCGCGCCCTGGAGATCGCCGCCAAGGCCTCCGCCGCGCCCGGTCCGGGCGGGGTGCCGATGGGTCAGCCCATCGAGGTCCGCGAAGTGATGAGCGCGCCGACCCTGCCCGAGGAGTGACCCGGTCCATCGGCGACCCGTCGGGCGAGGCGCACGCCGACCTCACCCGATCCGCTCGCCGCGCGGCAGAAGGATTGTCGGGTGAGGACCGTGCCGACCTCGCCCGACCCGCGGCAGAACGATTGTCGGGCGAGGCGCACGCCGATCTCGCCCAGCCCGCTCGCCGCACGGCAGAAGGATCGCCGGGTGGGGACCGGGCCGACCTCGCCCGGCCTGCCGGTCGTGCCGCCGAAGGATTGCCGGGTGGGGAGCACGGCCGGCCTGCGCGCCGGGCCGTCGAGGACCGCGGCACCGAGGACCTGTTGCGCGAGCTCGTGCCGCAGGTCCTCGGCATCCTCGTGCGCCGGCACGGCGACTTCGACGCGGCCGAGGACGCGGTGCAGGACGCGGTGCTCGCGGCCGTCCGCACGTGGCGGGAGGTGCCGGAGCACCCGAAGGCCTGGCTGGTGAAGGCCGCGACCAACGCCCTCACCGACCGGTTGCGCAGCGAGCACGCCCGGCGGCGGCGCGAGGAGAACGCCGTCGCCGAGCCGCCGCCCGAGGTGCCCGACCACGACGACACCCTCACGCTGCTGTTCCTCTGCTGCCACCCCGCGCTGACACCGCCGTCCGCGATCGCGTTGACGTTGCGCGCGGTCGGCGGGCTCACCACGGCCGAGATCGCGAACGCGTTCCTGGTGCCGGAAACCACGATGGCGCAACGGATCAGCCGCGCCAAGCAGAAGGTCCGCACCCTCGAACAGCCGGACCCGCGCAGCCTGCGGTCCGTGCTGCACGTGCTGTACCTGATGTTCAACGAGGGCTACGCGGGCAGCGTCGGGCCGGCGCTGAACCGGGTGGAGTTGTCCGGCGAGGCGATCCGGCTGACCAGGCTCGTGCACGTGCTGCGCCCCGACGACCCCGAGGTCACCGGCCTGCTCGCGCTGATGCTGCTGACCGACGCCCGCCGCCCGGCCCGCACCGGACCGCACGGCGAGCTGATCCCGTTGGCCGACCAGGACCGCGCGCGGTGGGACGAGGCGCTGATCGTGGAGGGCGTCGCGCTGATCGAGGAGGCGTTGGCGCGCGGCGAGATCGGCGAGTACCAGCTCCAGGCCGCGATCGCCGCCCTGCACGACGACGCGCGCACCGCCGAGCAGACCGACTGGGCGCAGATCGACACCATGTACGCGCTGCTGGAACGGGTCACCGGCAATCCCGTCGTCACGCTGAACCGGGCGGTCGCGGTGGCGATGACGCGCGGGCCGGCCGCCGGGCTCGCGTTGATCGACACGCTGGACGACCGGTTGCCCGGCCACCACCGGCTGGACTCGGTGCGCGGCCACCTGCACGAGATGGCGGGCGAGAAGGACCGGGCGCGGACGCACTACCGGGCCGCCGCCGCGCGCACGACCAGCCTGCCCGAACGGCACTACCTGCTCGGCAAAGCGGCGAACCTGCGCTGAACCCCGCACTTTTGCGTGGCAGGGCACGGTCGCGCACCACCACGATCGGTGCCATCGAGCGAACCCGGGGCGAACGCACCCGCAACCACCACGTCGGCGACGCGGACTCGGTCGTCCAGGCGTCGCGGATCGACCGCGTGCTGATCGCCGTGCAGGACCGGCGTGGCGTGGTGGCGCTCGCGGTCGTCGCGGTGCTGTCGCTCGTCGCGGTCGTGCTGGTGAGCCGGGACCGCCAGGTTGAGGAGGAGCCGGCCGTGCCGCTCGCGGTCGTGGCCGACTACCGGTCCACCGGCACGTGCGACGGCGGCAAGGTGGTCGACTACTCCGGCACCGCGCCGGTCCCGTTCGAGCGGACCTTCCCCGGAACGCTCGGACCGGGCGGCAGGCTGGCGGCGACCGTGCAGGGTGTCGCGGGCCTGGCGGTCGTGGTGCGGTCGGCGGAGATCAGGGTCGAACGCCGGTTCGACGCCGTGCCGGGGACCTACCTGCCGGACGGCTGCCAGGCCGAGGTGCCCGTCCGCTACTTCGACACCGACCTGACGGCGGCCGCTCCCGTGCTGGCGCCGGTGGCCGGCACGCGGACCTTTCCCTACTCGGTGGACCGGTCGGAGCCGGAGCAGCTCGTGGTCGTGCCGCGGATCTCCGGCGGCGCGGTCGAGTGGCGGCTGGTGCTGCGCTGGTCGTCGGGCGCGCGGACGGGGGAGCTGGTCGTGGACGACGGCGGGAAACCCTTTCGCACCACCTCGCTCACCGCGGCCAGGCTGTTCTGCTCCGACCACGACCTGAAGGTGAACAAGCCGTGCTGATCAGGGTCGTGCTCGTGGTGGTGCTGGTGCTCGCGGCGGCCTCGGCCGGCCCTGCGGAACCGGTGTCCGCGCCACGACCCGACTGGACCAGGCTCGGCGAGCTCGCGGAACCGCCGCCGAACCCGTGGTCGGCGGGCTGGGACGACGGGTACCTGCTGGCGGCGGGCGTACCCGGCGCGGAGTTGCGGGTGCTGACCTCCGAGGACGGGCTGAAGTGGCGTTCCGCGCCGCCGGAGGGGATCACGGTGGTGATCGACGCGGCCGGGTACGGCGACGCCGGCTACCTGCTCGGGTCGACGGCCGACGACATCGTGCTGTGGCGCACCGAGGACGGCGTGGCGTGGCAGGCGTTCCCGCTGGGCACCGGGCCCGCGACCGAGGTGGCGGAACTGCCCGTCTTCGCGCTCGCGGCCGGACCGCGCGGGGTGCTGGTGGTCGGCTCGGGACCGGTCGTCCAGGGCGTGCACCGGTGGTACTCGCCGGACGGCCGGTCGTTCGACACCATCCGGGCGGTGTCCGACCTCGACGGCCTGGTGCCGTCGCACCTCGTCGCGACGCCGCGCGGGTTCCTGCTGTCGATCGGCGACTCGGTGCTGTCGTCGCCGGACGGCGCGGCGTGGACGGACCTCGACCTCGGCTCGGAGGAGGTGCTGGCGTCGGCCGGCACGGCGACGGACGAGGTCGCGGTCACCGGGTTGCTCACCGGCGGCACGACCACCTGGTACCGCCGCGGTGGCCGGTGGCGGACGGCGTCGGTCGACCCCGGGGCGCTGCCCGACCTCGGCGTCGTGCCCGCGGACAAGCGGGAGACGACCGAGGTGCTGCGGTGGGGGAGCGGCTTCGTCGCGGTCGGTCGGGCGCAGGACCTCGAGCGGGACGTCGGGGTGGCGTGGACCTCGGCCGACGGCTCGTGGTGGCAGCGGATCCCGTTGCACGGCAACGGTCTCGACGGCGCCACGTCACTCGACCGGATCATCGTCGGCGGTCGCGGGGTGCTGCTGTTCGGCACCGAGGGCGTCGACTCCTCGACCAGAACGGTCGTGTGGCGCGCCGACCCGCCGCCCGTCGAGCGCACCGCGCCGCCACCCGCACGCGCACCCGCCGACCCGCTCGACCCCGAGCGCTTCGACGCGTGGGCCGGTATCCCGCCGCGACCGACGGCCGAGGGCTCCTGCGTCGCGCCGTCCTACGTCGCGCGCCGACCGGACGCCTACCAGTGCCAGGTGGGTGACCGACTCCTCGACCCGTGCGTGCTCGGCCCCCGCCCGACGGACCCGCGCGACCCGGCGTGGGCGACCCCGCTGGTCGCCTGCGTCGCACTCGGCTCGACGCTCGTCGTCCGCACCGGCCTGCCGCTGCCGGTCGTGCACGCCGTCGTCGCCGTGCCCCACCCGTGGCGGCTCGAACTGGCCGGCGGCGACATCTGCACCGAAACCGTCGACCGCGTCCGCCCGGAGTCCGCGGAACGGTCGTACGCCTGCGTCTCCGGCGCGACGGCCACCTACCTGTGGGAACCGGACAGCGCGCCCCACCGCACGGCCCTGACCTCCACCGACGGCACCGAACCGACCACTCCGACTACCGTCACCGCCCTCTACCGCTGACGGTCCGACACCACCCGACGCCGCGGCCCCGGCGAGGATCCACCGGGAGCCGCGGACTTCCGTCAGGCGTCCTTCACCGCGGCCAGAAAACCGGCGAAGTGCGCTCGGTCGAAGCTGAGCACGGGACCTTCGGGGTTCTTCGAGTCCCGCACCAGCAGCGTCCTGGTGTCGTGCGCCAACTCGACGCACGCGCCGCCGTTGCCTGCGCTGCGGCTCGACTTCCGCCAGGTCAAGTCCGGGTTCATCGCCCGCACCTCCCTCTTCTCTCAGCTCACAGTTCACCTGCAACTGTAGCCAGCAGAGAACTGGTCTTGGAGGGCGAGAGCGCCGCGCCCACCACATGGCGGAACGCCATTTCGTACTGCGCGACGTGGGTCGGCTCGTCCAACGACGCGGCCGTGGTCAGGTTCTCCAGGTACACCACGTTGCGCACGTTGTCCTGGAAGCGGAGCAGGATGAACGGCAGCCCGGACGCTGCGTGCGCCCCCGCGCTGAACGGGATCACCTGCAACGTCACGTGCGGCAGCGAAGCGAGCTTGCGCAGGTGGAGGAGCTGGTCCTTCATCACCTCCGGGCTGCCCACGACGGTCCGGATCGCCGACTCGTGCAACACCACGTGGTGTCGCTGCGGGTCCCCGGCCTGCGTGACCCGACCCTGCCTCGCCTGACGTGCCTGGATCAGCAGGTCGATCTCTTCGTCGTCGGTGTGCGCGGGGTTGGCCTCGATCAACGCTCGCGCGTAGCCCGGGGTCTGGAACTGCCCGGGGATCAGTTCGCCGTGGTAGAGCAGGATTTCCACCGCGATCTGCTCCAGGCTGAAGAACTTGCGGAAGAAGTCGGGCAGCACGACTCCGTACGCGGTCTTCGGCTGACGTTTTCTGGCTTCGCGGCCCAGCTCCTCCATGTGCTTGCGCTCGCTCTTGGTCGCGCCGAAGAGGTCGAGCAGGTCCTTCAACTCCGACGCGCGCACCGCGGAGTCACCGGCCTCGATGCGCCGGATCTTGGCGACCGAGCACTCCAGCGTCGTGGCGGCGGTGTCGACGGACTGGCCCGCTGCCTCGCGCATCGACTCAAGCGCCATGCCCAACTGTCGTTTGTAGACAGTGGGGCTCGCGCTGTTGGTCATGTCAACCTCTGATTCTGTCGAAGGTTTCCGGGTTTGTGCGGTCCAGTGTGCCCGAAGATCGGGTCCTTGTGGTTCACCCGATGGTGTACTCCCCATGGTGCACGTGCAGGTTATAACGTTAATCAGCCGACGCAGGGAGACGAGGTGAAGCGAGAGTTCCGCTGGCTGCCGTACGGGGAGCGGCGCCACGCGATCAGGCAGGACCGGGTGCCCAGGGACGATGCCGAGACCCTGTGCGGGTTGCCACTGGTCGTGCCGATCACCCCGCCGTACCCGGAGTGGTGCTGGCCCACGTGCCAGGACTGCGACCGGGTCTGGCGGGAGCGGGAGGGCATACCGCCCTACCCGAGGCAGAAGCCGAGTCCAGCACAGTCGCGGCACGCGGTGCCGCGCACGACGAAACCGGTGGGGAATCCGTGACCGCGAAGAGCAACTTCAGGACGTACGTGATGACGTCCTACCTCCAGGGCGCGTCGATCCGCGCCCTGGCCGACACGACCGGCCGGTCCTACGGGACGGTGCGCTCGACGCTGGTGGCGGCGGGCATCCCGTTGCGGCCCAGGGGTTACCACGAGGGAGCGGAGTCGACGGGCGACGCGCGGGCGCGGCGGGAGGAGCTGTCCGCCGAGCTGTTGCGGGCGCGGTTGAACCAGGGGATGACGGGCAAGCTCGCGGGGGAGGTGTCGGGCATGAGCCAGTCGAAGATCTCCAAGATCGAGACGGGCCGGCTGCTGCCGAAGGTGGAGGACGTGGAGCGGCTGGCGCGGGCGTACGGGCTGTCGCGGCGCAAGTCGGTGGAGCTGATCGCGTTGTCCGCCAAGGCTTGCGGTGAGACGCCGACCCGGCGCACGGTGTTCCACCAGGGTGCGTCGGCGGACCGTCCGAGCGTGTCGCGCGCGGTGGCGACGTCGAGCCTGATCCGGACGGTGGGCGTGTCGACGGTGCCGGACCTGCTGGTGTCGGAGTTGCACCCGAACGTCCAGGTGCGCGCGATCCTGACCGAGGGCGCGGTCCGCTCGTCGCCGCAGTCGTGCGAGGACGCCAGAGACGCAAGCCGCCGCCCGACCGTGGACCTCCGCATCCTGCCGTTCCACTCGACGGCGGAGCTGCCGGGGTCGACCTTCCACGTCTACGACGACCGGCTGGTGGTGGTGGACATGGTGGCCGGCGCGGTGGCCATCACGGGGGCGGCGAGCGTGGCGCAGCACGTGGCGAGGTTCGAGGAGCTGTACGCGAAGTCGGTGGGAAACGTGGAGATGGACCGCCTGCTCGCCGCGATCGCCGGCGAACGCCACCTGCGCCCGGTCCCCTGACCACCACGCATCCTCCTCCGCCACCCCGGCCTGCCCAGTCCCCAACCCCCATCCGAGCTTCCCGCCCGCGCCGGCTTCGCTCGGACCGCGGCCCAGCAACCGACAGCCACGGGCTTTCGGCTCCGGCATTGCACTTGAGCGACCGCCCGAGCACCAGCCACACCTGCCCGCCCGCAACAACCCGCCGGCAACCGACAGTCTCGCTTGAACCGACCGCCCCGCTTGGACAGCGACCCCGCTTGAACCGACCGCCCCGCTTGGACCGACCGCTCCGCCGACGACCGACGGCCCGGCTTGGACCGACCGCCCCGCTTGGACCGACCGCTCCGCCGACGACCGACGGCCCGGCTTGGACCGACCGCCCCGCTTGGACCGACCGCTCAACCGACGACCGATCGCCTCGTTTGGACCGACGGCCCCGCCGATGACCGACGGCTCGGCCTGGACCGGCCGCCTCGCTGGGACTGCCGCCGTGCCTGGGCCAACCGCCCTGCCGATGACCGACCGCCTCGCTTGGACCGACCGCGCCGCTGGGACTGCGGCCCGGGTCGGCCGCCGGTCGTTCGGCTTGGGCCTTGCCTCCGCCTGCCCGCACCCGCCCTCGCCCGCACCCGCCCGCAGTGCGCGCCGCCTGCCGGTGGCCGTCCGTCGGGTCTCCGCCCCGCCGATGACCGACCCTGGTGACCGACTGCTGCTAACCGGCCGCTGGTGGCCGACTGTTGCCAATAGGCCGCTGGTGACCGACCTCCCCGGTTGGGCATCGGCCCGGGGTCGGCAGTCGGTGGGTGCCGGGTCTTGTGCTCCGGGACTTCGACTTCCTTCAGTTTTCCTTCAGTGCAAGCAACTCTGCGGCATCGCGCACCCTGCCGGCTCTGCCGCCTCTGCCGTCCCGGCAGCCCTGGTAGCCCTGGCTGGCGTGTCTGTTCGCTTGATGTTTCGCTTGATCGTTTGTCTCGCCGTTTGCCTCATGGGTTGCCTCATCGATTGCCTGATCGTTCGCCTGACTGCCGGCGGGTCGATCAGCGCGGTCGATCGCAGGTCGCCCCGTCCTCCATCGGTCTTCACGATTATTTCAGTGCAAACAAAAGTTGACGGTTCCCCAGGGTTGCGCCGGACCGGGCCGGTGCCGCATAACGGACATGTGGATCGGGCGCGCGTGGCTTGGGCTCGGTGGTGGGAGCGGTGGGGTTGGTGGCGGGGCGGTGGTCAGCACGCCAGTGCGGAGGTTCGCACGGCGGCGAGGCGGTCCGGGACGACCAGGTGGCCGAGGCGGTGGCGCCACATCGTGGCCAGGCGGTCGGCGGGGTCGTCGTGGCCTGCGGTGACGACCGTCAGGGCCTGGGAGCCCACGATGGTCGCGGTGATCGCCTCGGCCTCCTCGCGGGTGTCGACCTCGGTGCGGACCTCACCCTCCGCGACGGCCTGGCCGAGGAGTTCGCGCACCATCACGACCAGGCTCACGAAGTGCATGCCCGCCAACAACTCGAACAGCTCACTGGTGAACAGCAGCCGAACTGCCACCCGAACGGTTTGATCCGAGTGGGTGAGGTTGTTCATCCGGTGGGTGACATCGATGAGAGTTTGCATCGGGCCGGCCCCGGACTCCTGGACTTCCGCCCGAACCTCGTGCCACCGTCGGAAGTGCTCCTCGACCACGGCCACCGCCAACGCCTGCTTGGACGGAAAATGGCGGTACAGCGCGCCCTTCGTCACCGATATCCGGCGACACACGGCGTCCAGCGAGGTGCCCTCGAACCCGTCCCGGTCGAACAGCTCGATGCTCGCCGCGACGAGGCGTGCCCGGGTACGGGCTCCTTGCGAGAGGAAGGTCAACGGGTTGCCCCTTTCCACCGCAACGGTAGGGCGGCCGGCGTCGCTCGGTCAACAAAGGCCCACCAGGCTGCCGAGGAGGAGCCGTGTCGGACAACGCGCTTGAAGTAGCCCTGTGGGGTGAGGACGGCACGGCGATCCTGGAGGCCTCGGGGACGTTGGACGCGAAGACGTACCCGGCGATGCGGGACGTGCTGCTGATGACCGTGCTGGCCCAGCCGAAAGCGGTCATCGTGGACCTGCGCGGCCTGAAGGTCGACCCGTGGACGGCGGCGTCGGTGTTCCGGTCCGTGCACGCGCAGGTCTCGGAGTGGCCGGGCGTGCCGATCGTCCTGGTCGACCGCGCCGACCAGGATTCGTGGCCACTGCGCCACTACAACACGGTCGACGCCGCGCTGGCGGACCTCGGCGAGGTGCCGGCGCGCCGGGTGGTGCGGTTGCCGCTGCCGGAGGCCGCGGACCCGGCGTTCGCCCGGTTCGCGGCCGAGGAGACCTGCCTGGTGTGGGGCATCGCGGACAGCTCGCTCGTGGTGCCGGTCGCGGTCGGCCTGGTCGACCTGGTGGCCCGGATGCCGGGCAGCCGTCCGGTGCTCGGGTTCGAGCTGCGCGCCGGGCTGCTCGCGGTCGTGGTGACCAGCGACCTGTCGATCCGGTGCGAACCGCACGAGTTGCGCCGCGTGGTGTCGGCGGCGCGCAACGCCGAGCCGCGCTGCGGGTGGTCGACGACCTGGACCGGCGGCACGGTGGTCTGGGCGGTGGTGCGGCCCGGTCGACCGTCCTGAGTGGAGGGTCAGCGGGGCCGGACGCGCGGCGCGGCCAGGCGCAGCGCCGCGCACACCTCCGGCCTGGCCAGCGTCGGCAGCCAGGCGCGCCACATGCCGGCGATGCGCGCGTTCACGTGGTCCGCGTCGCCGATGGCCATGGACACCAGGTGCGCGCCGACGAGCGCGGCGACCATCGCCTCGGCGCAGCCGCCGAGGTCGATGCCGTCGAGGAGTTCGCCCCGGAACGCGGCGGCGCGCAGCAACTCGTGGTTGGTCCAGGTCCACTGGGCGATCTGGCGGTCCGCGACGTCGTCGCAGATGGGTGACTGGAACAGCAGTCGCTGCGCGACCAGGTGGTCGCGGTGCACGGCGTAGCCGAGGTCGACCATGACCTGGAGCGGGCTGCGGTGGGTCTGCTGGAGCTGTTCGCGGGTCCTGACCCACTCCTGGGCCTGGCGGTCGAGCACCGCGACCGCGAGCGCCTTCTTCGAGCTGAAGTGGCCGTACAGAGCGCCTTTCGTCACGCCCGCCAGATCGCAGACGTCATCGATGGTCGCTCGCACGTACCCGTTCTGGTCGAATGCCGTGGCGGCGGCCGCGAGCAAGCTGTCCCTCGTGGTGGACACACGGAGAGTATTCCCGGCCCGACCGCGCCCCGACAACCGCCGTCTGCGAGCATTGATGGCAAATGTCCAACCACAACGGGGACGCCGCCGACGACGCACGCCGGGCTTGGCTCTGGCAGCTCGTCCGCGAGGAGGCCGCCGCCGAGGGCGTCGCGGTCGGGACGCGCCACCTGTGTGTGGTCGCGACCTCCGTCCTCGGCGCGTCCGCGGTGATCGTCTACCAGGTGGTGGACGGGGTGCGCAGCGAGCCGGTGGCGGTGTCGGGGCCGACGGCGGACCAGGTCAGCGAAGCCGAGGTGACCTTCGGCGAGGGTCCGGCGGTCGACGCGCTGCGCGACGAGTACCCGGTGTTGGTCGCGGACCTGAGGTCGGGCTCGGCGGGTGAGCGGTGGCCGGTGTTCGCGCCGTTCGCGCTGACGCACGGGGTGTTCTCGGTGTCGGCGTACCCGGTGATGATGGGCGCGATCGTGGTCGGCTGCCTGGAGGTCTACCGGGACGTGGCGGGCGCCGCGACACCGGGCCAGATCGTGGACGGGCTGCTGCTCGCGGACGCGGCGATGCTGCTGCTGTTGCGCGCCGGGCCGTCCGGGGTGGGCGAGGACCCGTTCGCCGACGCGGTCGAGGTGCGTTGGGCGACGGTGCACCAGGCGACCGGTGTCGCGTCGGTCCAGCTGCGCAGCGACCTCGCCACTGCTTTCGTGCGCCTGCGCGCGCACGCGTATCGAACAGGCACCCGACTCGCCGATGTGGCTGCCGACGTGCTCGCGCACCGGTTGATGTTCCACACCGACTTGGACGACGAGCCCGATACCGAGTCCGAGTCGGAACAGGGGTGATCCACGTGTTGGAACAGCGGTTGGCGCGGACCTTCGTCGAACTGGCGGACACCCTGGCGAGCGGGCTGGACGTGATCGAGTTCCTCCAGGTCCTCGCCGAGCGCTGCGGCCAGGTGCTGGACGCGCCGGTGGTGGGCGTGCTGCTGGCCGACCACCGGGGGACGCTGAACCTGATGGCGGCGTCGCGGGAGCGCCCGGACCTGCTGGAGCTGTTCCACCTCCAGCAGGACGTCGGGCCGGCGGTGGAGGCGTACCGGACGGGCTCCCCGGTGACCCTGGCGCACGCGGACCTGCCGCCGGGTCCGTTCGCGACGCTGGTGGGGGAGTGCGGGTTCGAGGTGGTGCAGGCCGTGCCGATGAGGCTCGGCGAGCGGATCGTCGGCGTGGTGAACCTGTTCCGCGCCGACGGGCTGGGCGAGGACGACGCCGAGGTGGTGCGGGCGTTCGCGGACCTGGCGGCGATCTCGTTGCCGCACATCCGGTCCCGCGCGTACCAGGAGCTGCTCGCCGAGCAGTTGCGGCGGGCGTTGCACGACCGGATCACCGTGGAGCAGGCCAAGGGCGTGCTCTCGGAGGTGCGCGGCATCTCGCCGACCGAGGCGTTCACCGCGATGCGGGTGTGGGCGCGGGAGCGGCAGCGGCAGGTGGTGGACGTGGCCCGGGCGGTGATCAGGGACGACGCGGACGTGGCCGGTCTGCTCCGGCCCGATGCCTGATGACGGTGACCTGACGCCGGTCGAGCTGGCGGTGTACCGGGCGCTGGTGGACGAACCGGGCACCGCGGCCGGGCTGGCGGCGCGGACGGGGTTGCCCGCGCGGCGGCTGTCCGCGGTGCTGCGCGCGTTGGTGGCCGGTGGGATGGTCGTCCGGTCGGTGGACCGGCCGGCCCGGTTCACCGCGATCGCGCCGGAGGTGGCGCTGGGTGGCGCGGTGCTGCGCAAGGAGCGGCAGCTGGAGGCGGTCCGGCGGCTGACGGCGGAGTTGCAGGAGCGGCACCGGCGCGCGGTGCTGGGGCACGACCCGGGTCGGCTGCTGGAGGTGGTGACCGGCGGGCCGTCGATCGCGCGGCGGGCGGACCAGGTGATGCGCGGCGCGCGGCGCGAGGTGCGGTTCGTGGACAAGGCGCCGTACGCGCAGCCGCCGACGGTGCTGCACCCGGTGGAGCGGGACCTGCTGGGGCGGGGTGTGCGCTTCCGGGGCGTGTACGACCTGGCCGCGCTGGAGCTGCACGACCTGGCGTCGGACCTGGAGGCCGGGCTGGACCTGGGCGAGGAGGCCCGGGTGGTGCCCGACGCGCCGTTGAAGATGATCCTGGTCGACGGCAGCGTCGGGCTGATCCCGCTGGACAGCGCCGTGCCCGCGTCGGGCGCCGCGCTGGTGGTGCGGCCGTGCACGTTGCTGGACGCGCTCGGCGTGCTGTTCGAAAGCCTGTGGCGGCAGGGTTTCCCGCTGGCGATGCCGAGCGGGTCCGTGCTGTCCACAGTGGACTCCCGGCTGCTCGCCCTGCTCACCACCGGCATGCCGGACCGGAGCATCGCCAAGCAGCTCGGGTTGAGCTACCGGACCTACCAGCGCCGGTTGCGGGTGCTGATGGACGAGTTGGGCGCGCAGACGAGGTTCCAGGCGGGGTTGCGGGCGGCGGCCCGCGGGTGGGTGCCGGTCAGCCGCGACGGTAGGCCCGTGCCACCACCTGGCTGACCGCGTTCCCCTTGCTGTCCCTGGCCTCCACGCGCAGCCACACGTCGCCGGCGGGCGCGTCGGCGGTCACCGACCAGCGGTCGGGCGCGACGGGCGTGGTGGTGGCGGTGGTCCAGGTCGTGCCGTCGGAGGAGTAGGACACGCCGAGCGTGGTGACGGGTCCGCCGCCGCGCGCGCCGGTGTGGTGGCCGGCGGCGATCTCGAAGGTCGACCCGGCCAGGACGCCGGTCGGGTCCAGCGGCAGCCGGTAGTCCAGCGCGATCAGCGGTTGGAACGAGCAGGTCGGGCCGTCCTGGCAGCCGTAGCCCAGTGGCGGCGCCTCGCCCGCTCGGGCGGAGGTGAAGGTCCAGGTGGTGTCGATCCGGCTCGGGTGTCCGAAGAGGACGGTGCTGGGCGCGCCGACCTGGGGCGTGGTCGGCAGCACGTCGGTCTGCTGGAGGCGGTAGGCGCCGGGTTCGGCGGTCAGCGGGAACCGGGGGAACGACGCCAGCGGGTCGTCGACGCGGGGGATCTCCTTGTTCCCCAGGAAGAGCCTGGTGGTCGTGGTGGTGAAGTAGCGGCTGTTCTCGTAGGGGTTGGTGTAGTGCTCGCCGTCGGTCCACTGGAGTGCGGGGGTGAACAGGTCGCCCTCGCGGCAGTTCGAGCACAGCACCCGCCACGCGCCCGCCGTGGTGGGGTAGCGGGCCGGGTGGTCGCCGCCGAGGTCGACCGCGACGGGGTGCAGCGGGGCGCGGAACCAGTGCTCGTCCGGGCGGGACCGCTCGCCCGCGTGGTAGACGTTCTGCTGGTTGAGCGACAGCGCGGCCTGGGGCGCGGACGTGGTCACGACGCGCTTCCAGACCACCGAGTCGTCGCCGGGTCCGGTGTACTCGGTCCAGGCGCCGGGCAGCGGGATCTTCGTGCCCTGGGAGAACTGGGTCCGCCACAGGCCGGTCGGGAACGCGTAGGCCGTCTTCTGCCCGGTCACGCCGGGTCGGTCGGCGTGGTAGGTGGTGCGGGTCGCGACGAGGTCGGTGTTCGGGACGGTGCGCCGGTGCGCGGCGGGCACGCCGTCCGGGTCCACGACGCTCAGGGTGTACATCGCGTCCGGGCTCGGTCGCACGGTGATCTTGGCTTCGCCCGGCCGGTTCCGGACCTGGCCGCCCTCCGCCCGGTCGAGCGCGAACACCGGGATCGGGCCGGTCAGGGGCCCGGTGGACAGCGCGCCCGGCGCGTCCGGGTAGACCAGGGCGGCCACCGCGCCCGCGTCGGCGGCGGTCTTCACCGCGGTGGCGGCGGCCCGGGCGACCCCGCCCACCTGGTCGCCGGAGGTCGGCACGGGGATCGGCAGGAGTGCCACCTTTCCCTTCAGGTCACCGGATTCGGCGACCGGCGCGGTGTGCGTGCCGGGCCACTTCGCGACGACCGAGGCGACGTCGTACTCCGGGTGCA
This sequence comes from Actinosynnema sp. NPDC020468, assembly GCF_040642015.1. Lineage (NCBI taxonomy): Bacteria > Bacillati > Actinomycetota > Actinomycetes > Pseudonocardiales > Pseudonocardiaceae > Actinosynnema > Actinosynnema sp. NPDC020468. The sequence goes on along the minus strand of NZ_JBFAEO010000036.1, from coordinate 2,364 downwards.
GCACGACGCCCGCGACCTCGACGTCCGCCGCGGTGGGGCTCAGGGACGCGGTGTCCTGCAAGGAGATCGCGCCCGTGCCGGCGGCCGGCGCCGGTGTCGCGCGGATTTCCCACGTGGTCGCGCCCGCGGTCAGCGAGGCCTCGGCGACCACACCGGGTCGGCCGGCGTTCGGCGGCACCACCCGGCGCAGCGCCACCGTGCGGTCGCGCTGGTCGGTGCGGACCTGCGCGGCCAGGGTCACCGGCACGGCCTGGCGCGCGTCGAGGGTGATCGTGGTGTCGCGGTCCACCTTCACCTCGTCGGCGGCCAGCGCGGACCAGCGGCGGACGTCGACACCGCGTTCCATCGACCAGCCCAGGGCGGAGTAGCTGCCCGTGGGCAGCGACGTCCGGCCGACGCCCGCGACCAGGTCGACCGGGTAGGTGACCTGGTCCAGGAACGGGTCGTTGGCGTTGCCCGCGCCCGCGCGGTCGTCCACCAGTTGCGCGGTGGAGAGCGCGGCCGGCGCGCCCGTGCCGTCGAGCACCCGGATCGACACCGGGAACAGCGGCGGGGCGTTGTAGGTGCTGACGGGGGTGCGCAGGGTGGTCCCGTCGGGCGTGGTGGCGACGACCGTGCCGCCGTAGACGCCGGAACGGCCCTGGGCCGGGTCGGCCGTGACGGTGACCGAGGCGGTGGACCGCGCCGGCACGGTCAGCGCGCCGCCGCCGAGCGCCATGCCCTTGGCGGGCGGGGGTTTGCCGTCCCAGGAGCGGACGGTGAGCGTGAGCGACAGGGCCAGCGGGGTGTCGGCGGTGTTGGTGTAGGTCACCGCGCGGGTGGTCGGTCCGTCCAACCGGCCGAACGCCGCGGCCGCCGGTCCGCGAGCGGTGGTCGCCAGCGCGCGGGGCAGGTCGAGCCGGCCCGCGCCCTGTTCGAACCAGCTCGCGCCGACGTCCTTCGCGGTGGAGACGAGCGCGTCCTTCACCGCCTGCGGCGGCCAGTCGGGGTGGACCTGGCGCAGCAGCACGGCCGCGCCCGCGACGTCCGGGGTGGCCATGGAGGTGCCGGACGCGGCGGTGTAGGCGTTGTCGACCGGCTTGCCCATCGTGGTGCCGGCGGCCCGGGCCGCGACGACGTCCACGCCCGGCGCGGTGATCTCGGGTTTGACTGCGGCGTCGCGCAGTCGCGGCCCGCGCCCGGAGAACCAGGCGATCCTGTCCTGCTGGTCGACGGCGCCGACGGTCAGGGCGGCCGCCGCCGCGCCCGGAGTGGTGACGGTCCGGTCGCCCGGCCCGGAGTTGCCCGCGGCGACCACGAACAGCGCGCCCGTCTTGGCGGACAGCTCGTCCACCAGTTCGCTCAACGGGTCCGCGCCGTCGGTGGCGCCCGCGCCGAGGCTGAGGTTGACCACCGACGCGCCCTGCTCGACGGCCCACTCGATGCCGGCCATCACCTGCGAGGTGTCGCCCATGCCCGAGGCGTCGAACACCTTGGCCACCAGCAGGTCCGCGCCCGGCGCGACACCGCGGTAGCGGCCGCCCGAGGCCTTGCCGGAGCCCGCCAGGATCGACGCGACGTGCGTGCCGTGACCGTGCCGGTCCACCACGTCGCCCTCGCCGCTGAAGTCGGCCGACGCCCGCACCCGGCCCGCGAGATCCGGGTGCGTGGCGTCGATCCCGGTGTCCACCACGGCGACCTTGACGCCGGTGCCGTCCGGGCCCGCGGCCTGCGCGGCGCCGGGCTGGGCCAGGCCGTGGCTCCCGGTGTCGGCGACCCGGACCCGGCGGTCCGGCAGCACTTTGCGCACGCCGAGCGCGCCGGTGGTCAGCCCGTGCCAGAACGACGGCGCCTGGGCCGCGCCGACGTGCACCCCCGCCGCGCCGTCCAACGGGGTCCGCACGGCGAGGGAGGTGGGTCGGCCGTCCCACTCGACGATGACCGGCACGGTGTCCGTGCGGCCGTCCGCGACCAGGGCCGTGACGTCGAACAGGCCCGGGTCGAGCAGTCCGGTGGCGATCAGCGGCACGGCGTCGGAGGGCAGGACCGAGACGCCGGTGGCGGTGGTGGTGACGCCGAACGCGGGCGCGGTGCCGTCCTCGCGGGGTGCGGGTTCGACCGTGACGGCGGCCTGGTGGTCGGGATTTTCCTGGTAGGACACGACATCGCCGGTGAGCAGGGTGACCCGGTGGACCGGGCCCGCCGGCGGTGGAGGTGTAGCGGGTGCCGCGGCCTGTGCCGGTGGTGCGCCGGTGGTCAGGAGTGCGGCGAGGAGCAGGGCGACGAGGGAGCGTGACATGGGGCCTCCTCGGACAGGGGACTTTCGAGGATGAGCCGGCTTGGTCACGGGGAAAACGGCGCGCCACGGCGGCAAGTCGCCGCCGG
>NZ_JBFAEO010000035.1:0-91145 GCF_040642015.1 Actinosynnema sp. NPDC020468 | reverse complement strand
ACTCCGGAAACCGACTTCGATGCTCGTGTGACTGGTGTTAAGAGGTGTTCTCTTCCGTCGTGGCCCGGGCGCGGGTCGTCCGGCTCGGCGCGCGCCGACCGCGTTCGACCCGTCCGACCTTCCCGAGGAGGTGATGATCCGCGTCCTGGGCGTCCGAAACCCCCGGACATCGCCGCCCCCACCGTCCGCCCCACCCCCACCGCCTGCTCCGCGACCCTGCCCGGGTCAGGCGATGGGTGCCGCCTGCTGGTGCCGGCGGAGTTCGACCGGGTCGTGGGCGCTGAAGACCGAGATCTCGTCGCCGTGCGCGCGGACGAGGGCGCGCAGTCTGTCCTGATTGGACAGTCGGTCTTCGGGGAGGGTGTCCATGAGCTTCTGCATGAACACCAACCCGGGCGGGCAGTGCGGTTGTGCGGCCATCTCGCCGTGGAAGAAGTACGAGTCGCCCGCGTGCAGCAGCCAGCGGTCCCCGGTCCGGACCGCGACCCCGGTGTGGCCCCTGGTGTGGCCGGCGAGGGGGACGAGGAGGATGTCGGGGCGGACCTCCCGGACCGACTCGAAGCCGAACCACGACTCGCCGGTCGCCTCGTAGGGCGTCCAGCGGGGGCCGTGGGACCACTGGTGGTCGGGGTAGCGGGTCTTGTCGTTGCCCTTCTTCCCCGGTCTGGTCGCGGCGGCCAACTCCTCCGCCAGGACGTGCACCTCGGCGTGCGGGAAGTCGCGCAGGCCGCCGCCGTGGTCCAGGTCGAGGTGGGTGAGCACGACGTGTCGCACGTCGGAGGCCCGGAAGCCCAGGGCTTCCACCTGGCGCACCGCTGTTTCGCGCTCGTCCAGCACCGGGCGGCTGAGCAGGCGCCAGTGCCGGGGCAGGGTCGGGCCGGGGTTGCGGACGTCCTCCAGACCCATGCCGCTGTCCACGAGCACGAGGCCGTCGTCGGTTTCGAGCAGCAGTACGTGACACACGACCTCCGCCGTGCGCAGGACGCTGCCCCTGCCGCTGACCAACCGTCCGCCGAGGGGGCGCATGGTGCCGCAGTTGAGGTGGTGGACCTTCATCGTCGTTCTCCTGTCCGGGAAATCGGGGTGGTCATCGCGCCGTCCGTCATCGCGCTGGCCGGCACCGCGCTGTCCGGCACCGCCGAGTCCGTCATCGCGGCGTCCGGCCGAGGAGCGCGCCCAGGTGGTTGCGCACGTCGGTGAGCGGGGTCAGGTCGCGGCGGGTGCGGGCCAGCAGCAGGGCGCCCTCGATCGCGGCGAGCACGACCATGGCCGTGCCGTCGTCGCCCACGTGGGCCGCGATCAGCCGTTGCCACGAGCTGTAGGCGGCGTCGCAGGCGGCGCGGATGGGTTCGCTCTCGGCGGCCGCGTCGAGGGCGACGGTGGCGATGGGGCAGCCGCCGCGGTAGTCGGTCCGCTCCAGGTTCGCGCCGAGCAGTTCCAACGCCTGGTCCAACGCCGCCACCGGGTCCGGGTCGCTCTCCAGCACCGCCTGCAACGCCACCCGCAGGTTCTCGCCCGCCAGCGCGACCGCCTCGACGGCGAGCTGCTCCTTGCCGCCGGGGAAGTGGAAGTACAGCGAGCCCTTGGGCGCACCGCCTTCGGCGAGCACCTGGTTGAGCCCGGTCGCGTGGTAGCCCTGGTTCCGGAAGAGGTCCGCGGCGGTGCGGAGCATGCGGTCGCGGGTGTCCGTTCGGCGTGGCATGGTTTTACTATACAGACCGGTCTATTACCGACGGGCGGCGGTGGGCCCGCTCGGTACCCTTGCTCGATGCTTGAGATCGCGCACGGCGCCGCTCGCGCCGTCATCGCGCCCGACGGCGCGGCGCTGGTGTCCTTCGAGGTCGGCGGGGTCCCCTACCTGGAGACCTACGACGGCGATCCCCCCATGGGCAGTGGCGCGGTGCTGGTGCCGTGGCCCAACCGGACCGCCGGTGCGAGGTGGGTGCTCGACGGCGAGGAGCAGCGGCTGGCGGTGACCGAGCCCGCGCGGGGCAACGCGATCCACGGGCTGGTGCGCCGGGCGCTGTGGAACGTGGTCGAGCACACCGGGTCGCTGGTGTCGCTGGACGTCCAGGTCGCGGGGTTCGGCTGGCCGGTCGAGCTGCGGACCACGATCACCTACGCGCTGGACGAGCACGGCCTGACGGTGTCGCACGGCGTGCAGAACGTCGGCGCGGCCCGCACGCCGTTCGGCGTCGGCGCCCACCCCTACCCGAGGGCCGGCGCCTCCGCGACGGACGAGACGACCCTCACGCTGGCCGCGACCACCGTGCTGCCGCTGGACCCCGAACGGATGATCCCGAGCGGGCCGGCCGTCCCCGTGTCGGGTGATCTCGACTTCACCGCCGCCCGGCTGCTCGCGGGCGTGCGGCTGGACACCGCGTTCGGCGGGTGCCTGCCGGTGGACGGCCTGGTCAGGCACGTGCTGAAGGGTCCTGGCGGCGGGGTGGAGGTGTGGGCGGACCCCGATTTCCGCTGGGTGCAGGTCTACACGCCGGACGGCTACCCGGGGCGCGGCCGGGCGGTCGCGATCGAGCCGATGACGTGCCCGCCGGACGCGTTGAACTCGGGCGTCGACCTCCTCTGGCTCGGCCCGGGCGATTCGTGGGCCGGTCGCTGGGGCTTGCGCCCGCTGGATTAGGTCGTTAGCGTCGCTAACTATGAACGTCGCCATCACGGGTGGACACGTCGTCCCGGTCGCGGGCACACCGATCGAGGGCGGGACGGTGCTGGTCCAGGACGGGCGGATCGTCGCGGTCGGTGCTGCGGTGCCCGTGCCGGACGGCGTGCCGGTCGTGGACGCGACGGGCAAGTGGGTCCTGCCCGGCTTCGTGGAAGCTCACGGCCACCTCGGTGTGCACGAGGAGGGCGAGGGGTGGGCCGGGCAGGACACCAACGAGATGACCGACCCGAACGGCGCGCGGTTGAGGGCGTTGGACGCCGTCAACCCGGCGGACCCCGGTTTCGCCGACGCGCTGTCGGGCGGCGTCACGTCGGTGGTGATCAAACCGGGTTCGGGCAACGTGATCGGCGGTAGGACCGTCGCGGTGAAGTGCTGGGGCCGCACGGTGGACGAGATGGTGGTGCGCGAGCCGGTGAGCGTGAAGAGCGCGCTCGGCGAGAACCCGAAGCGGGTCTACGGCGACCAGAAGAAGCTGCCGAGCACCCGCCAGGGTGTGGCCGCGGTGATCCGGGACGCGTTCACCAAGGCGCAGGACTACGTGGCGCGCCGGGACGCCGCCGAGGGCGGTCCGTTCGAGCGCGACAACACCCTGGAGACGTTGGCGCGGGTGCTGTCCGGCGAACTCCCGTGGTGCCAGCACTGCCACCGCGCCGACGACATCGCCACCGCGCTGCGGCTGGCCGACGAGTTCGGCTACCGGCTGATCGTGAACCACGGCACCGAGGGTCACCTGATCGCGGACCTGTTGGCGGACAAGAACATCCCGGTCGTGGTGGGCCCGCTGTTCACCACCCGGTCCAAGGTGGAGCTGCGCCACCGCACCCTGCGCACCCCGGGCGTGCTGGCGAGGGCGGGCGTGGAGATCGCGATCACCACCGACCACCCGGTCGTCCCGATCCACTTCCTGGTCCACCAGGCCACCCTCGCGATGAAGGAGGGCCTGGACCGCACCACGGCCCTGGAGTCGATCACCACCAACCCGGCCCGCATGATGGGCCTCGCCGACCGGGTAGGCAGCCTCACCCCGGGCCTGGACGGCGACGTGGTCATCTGGTCGGGCGACCCCCTGGACGTCCTGAGCCGAGCCGAACGCGTCTACATCGAGGGCCGCGAGGTCTACCGCCACGAGAACGGCGAACCGGTCGTGGCGAACCCGTACTACGTGGAGCCCTGACCGGAACCCGTCGCCCGGCACCCGCTCTCCGCGCACTCGATCCTCGGGGTTCCCTTCCTCGGCGGCTTGTGCGCCGCCCAGACGGCGTCGAGGTCCAGCGACGCGACCGCGTCCCGCATCGTGGTGAACGCGTGGTCGGAGAACATCCGGGTTCTCGTCGCGTTGATCTGGAACAGGTGGCTGAACGGTCCCTCGACGTCGATGCCGAGGTGGCGGCGCAACGCCAGGCTGCGTGGTCCGGTCAAGCCGGTGTCGCGCGCGAGGGCCGACGCGGAGCGGTGGTACTTCACGGAGAGGTCCACCTGTCGGATCGCGGCCGCGGGCTCGGCCTCGTCGGCGACGTACCTCATCGGCGCACCGCGGGACTTGGTGACGTGGACGGTCACGACGAGGCCTTCGCCGTCGACGGACGTGGTGAGACCTTCGAGCTTGGGGAGGACCTCCGCGCGCTGCCCGCCTCGCCGGATGGCGTTCTCCACCCGGGCCACGTCCTTGACCGACACGGAAACGTCCGGTTCGGTGTGCGCCCCCATCGCGAGCAGGGTCCTGATCCGCGCACCGACCTCGTGCCGGGCCCGACGGCCCGGCTGGAGAAGCACGGCTATCTGCGAGTACTCGTCATCGAGGAGGAGCGCGAGATCGCGGGGCGGCTCGACGGACAGCGGCAGTACCCGCGCCGGCAGGTGATCGGCCAAGCGGTCGCCGAAAGCCTTGGTCGACAATTCTTCGAACAGCGTGACGGCGGCTCGTGCGTACAGGTACAGGATCTGCTCCGGCACGATGGCGAACCAGTGCTGTTCTTCGTCGCGCATCGCGTTGATGGTCAGCAACGTCCCCGCGTCGTCGTCGCCGAGTGAAATGGTCGACGACGAGCGGACGAGTGCGAGGCATTTCCTGAAGCCGATCGAACGACCGGTCACCTTGTCGAACACCTCGGTGCCTGCCTGGACCAACACGGCTTTGAGCAGCATTTCGAAGGCGTGCTGGAGGTGGAGCAGGACCCTGGTGTGCCTGCCCTCGTCGTGCGGGGAGTCGAACGCCTCGAAGGCGCATGTCAACGCCGACAACGCCTTGCGCCGCAGTGCCCGGGAGTTCTGCCTGAACTTCACCTCGACACCTCCGCGGCCGGCGGTGTCCACAATGGTCACTCGCGGGCCGCAGGGTGTCGATGCTCCATTCGGGTTCTCCGGGCGAAACGGTCAGCGGCGGAGTTCGCGGCCGATCACGACGCGCTGGATCTGGTTGGTGCCCTCGAAGATCTGGAGCACCTTCGCCTCCCTCATGTAGCGCTCCACCGGGAAGTCGCGGGTATAGCCGGCACCGCCGAGGACCTGGACCGCGTCGGTGGTGACCTTCATCGCGGCGTCGGTGCAGACCAGTTTCGCGATTGCCGCCTGGCGGGTGAACGGGAGGCCGCGGTCGCGGCGGCGGGCGGCGGCCAGGTAGGTGGCGCGGGCGGACTCGACGGCGGCGGCCATGTCCGCGAGCAGGAACTCCAGGCCCTGGAAGTCGATGATCGCGCGGCCGAACTGGGTGCGTTGCTTCGCGTACGCCACGGCCTCGTCCAGGGCGGCCTGCGCGAGGCCCACGGCGGTGGCGGAGATGCCCAGGCGGCCCGAGTCCAGGGCGGACAGGGCGATCTTGAGGCCGTCGCCCTCCGCGCCGATCAGGTTCTCCGCCGGCACCGCCACGTCGGTGAACTGGAGCTGGGCGGTGATCGAGCCCGTCAGGCCCATCTTGCGCTCGGGGTGCGCCGCGCCGATCCCGGGCAGCGAGCCGGGGACGAAGAAGCAGCTGACGCCCTTGCCGCCGGTGTCCGCGGTGCGGGCCATCAGGGTGTAGAAGTCGGCCACGCCCGCGTGGGTGATCCACGCCTTCGTGCCGTTGACCACGTAGGTGTCACCCGAACGAGTGGCACGGGTGGTGAGGGCCGCCGCGTCCGAGCCCGCGTGCGACTCGGACAGGGCGTAGGCGCCCAGCCACGCGCCCTCCAGCAGGTCCGGCATCCAGCGCTCGCGCTGCTCCTCGGAGCCGAACGTGGCGAGCGCGTAGCTCGACATCACGTGCACCGACAACCCGACGCCGACCGACATCCACGCGGACGAGATCTCCTCCAGCGCCTGGAGGTACACCTCGTAGGGCTGCTCGCCGCCGCCGAAGCGCTCCGGGTACGGCAGGCCCAGCAGGCCGCTCTTGCCCAGCAGCGCGAACTTGTCCCGGGGGAACGTGCCCGACTCCTCGTGGGCGGCGGCGTGCGGGGCCAGTTCGTCCCGGGCGATGTCGCGGACCAGGGCCAGCAGGTCCTCGGCCTCGGTGGTGGGCAGCAGGCGTTCGGCGGGCATCGATGACCTCCGGCAGGCAGGGCGAGTACCAACGGCAGTACTCTAGGACGTACTCCAGTACTGTCACGAGGGAGTGTGACACAGTTCCGCCATGACCTCGATCGTGCGCAGACCCTTGACGCCCCGGCAGGTGGAACTGCTCGGGCGGTTGGAGGCGCTGGTGCTTTCCGAGGGGTTCGCCCACCTCACGCTGGACGACCTGGCCGCCCGGCTGCACTGCTCGAAGTCGACCCTCTACACGCTCGCCGCCAGCAAGGAACAGCTCTCGGTCCGCGTCGTCGGCCGGTACTTCAAGGGCGCGGCGGAGCGGATCGAAACCCGGATCGGCGGCATCGAGGACGTCCGCACCCGGATCGGCACCTACCTGGCGGGCGCGGCCGAGGAGTTGCGGCGGGCGTCGGCCCAGTTCATCACCGACGTGTCCGCGTTCGCGCCGACCCGCACCACCTACGAGCGCAACGCCCGCGCCGCCGCCGAGCGGATCCGGGAGTTCATCCAGGACGGTGTGAAGGAGGGCGTGTTCCGGGACGTGCACGCGAGCCTCATCGCGGAGATGGCCGGCCTGCTGATCGAGGGCATCCAGACCGGCGTGCTGACCAGGCGGGCGCGGGTGTCCGACGCCGAGGCGTTCACCGCCCTGGGCGAACTGCTGCTGGACGGACTGCGCAGAGAACGGAGCCAGGCGTGATCGTCGTCGCAGGCGAAGCGCTCGTCGACCTCGTGCCCACGCCGCCGGGCGATCTCGCGCCGCGGCTGGGCGGCGGCCCGTACAACGTCGCGGTGGCCGCGGGCAGGCTCGACGCGCCGGTGTCGTTCCTGTCGCGGATCTCCACCGACCTGTTCGGCGACCGGCTGGTGCGCCGGCTGCGGGACAGCGGCGTCCACACCGAACTCGTGCAGCGGGGTGCCGAACCCACGACGCTCGCCGTCGTCGGGCTCGCCGAGGACGGCTCGGCCCGCTACTCGTTCTACGTCGAGGGCACCGCCGACCGCGAGGTGACCGATCCCGGCCCGCTGCCGCCGGACACGAGGGCGGTCAGCTTCGGCACGCTCTCGCTCGTCCTCGAACCCGGCGCGAGCACCTACGAGCGCGTGCTGTGGCGGGAAGCCGAACGCGGCGCGCTCACCGTGCTGGACCCCAACATCCGCGCGGCGCTCATCGAGGACCCGCTCGCCTACCGCGACCGCTACGACGCGTGGCTGCCGCACGTGGGTCTGCTCAAGGTGTCCATCGAGGACGCCCGCTGGCTCGCCGACCTGGACGACGACGCGCCCGAGGCCGACGTGCTGGAGGTGGCGCGCGAGTGGCGCGCGGCAGGCCCCGCCGCCGTCGTGCTCACCAGGGGCGCCGAGGGGCTCGCCGTGGTGACCGGCGCGGACGAGGTGATCCGCGTCCCACCGGTGCCGGTGGACGTGGTCGACACGATCGGCGCCGGCGACACGGTGCAGGGCGCGCTCCTCGCGTGGCTGCACGACCACGACGCGCTGTCCGCCGAGGCCGTCCGCGGTCTGGGCGCCTCGCAGTGGCGGCGGGCGCTGGGTTTCGCGGGCGCGGCGGCGGCCGTCACGTGCTCCCGCGCGGGAGCGGAACCGCCGTTCAAACGCGAGTTGGGATGACCTAGCTCTCACCGCCTCCGAGGTGGAGAAACAGGGCGAAAGGGCTACGGTGGGGGATGCACGCTAGGCACCGTGCATCCCTGTGTGATGCCGGTCCCATCCCGCAGAATCGGTTCACTCCGCGGCTGTGGAGCGGGTCGCCCGCCGACTAGCGTGGGAGAACTGACAGGACCCCAACGGGGTGGTTGCTGCGGTGCCGAACGACCACAGGGTCGCCCGGTTTCGCCGCGCTTGCGGAGCCCGCATGTGAGCCACCCCGCCTTAGCGTGAGAGGGACTCTGCATGTCCGACGCGACGATTGCGCCGAACGACACCCGTACCGTCGCGCTGCGCCATGAGGGTGGAGAGCACGAGATGAAGGTAGTACCGGCCACCGAGGGTGCGCCCGGTATCGACCTCGGCAAACTCCTGGCCACAACAGGCCTGGTCACCCTGGACAGCGGCTTCGTGAACACCGCGTCCTGTTCCTCCGAGATCACCTACATCGACGGCGACGCGGGCATTCTGCGCTACCGCGGCTACCCGATCGAGCAGCTCGCCGCGAAGTCCAACTTCAGCGAGGTCAGCTACCTGCTCATCTACGGCGAGCTCCCCACCGCCGCGCAGCTGGAGGAGTTCTCCTCCAAGATCAGCAGGCACACCCTGCTCCACGAGGACCTGAAGCGCTTCTTCGACGGCTTCCCGCGCGACGCCCACCCGATGCCGGTGCTGTCCTCGGCGGTGTCCGCACTGTCCACGTTCTACCAGGACAGCCTGAGCCCGTTCGACGCCAACCAGGTGGAGATCTCCACGATCCGCCTGCTGGCCAAGGTTCCCACCATCGCGGCGTACGCGTACAAGAAGTCCGTCGGGCAGCCGTTCCTGTACCCGGACAACTCCCTCGGACTGGTCGAGAACTTCCTGCGCATGACGTTCGGCTTCCCGGCCGAGCCCTACGACGTCGACCCGGACCTGGTCCGCGCGCTGGACCTGCTGTTCGTGCTGCACGCCGACCACGAGCAGAACTGCTCCACCTCCACGGTCCGCCTGGTCGGCTCGTCCGAGGCGAACCTGTTCGCGTCCATCTCGGCCGGCATCAACGCGCTCTTCGGCCCGCTGCACGGCGGCGCGAACAGCGCGGTGCTGGAGATGCTGGAGAAGATCCGCAACGACGGCGGCGACGTCGAGGCGTTCGTGCGCAAGGTGAAGAACAAGGAGGACGGCGTCCGCCTGATGGGCTTCGGCCACCGGGTCTACAAGAACTACGACCCGCGCGCCGCGATCATCAAGAAGACCGCCGACGAGATCCTCGGCAAGCTGGGCGGCGACGACCAGCTGCTCGACATCGCGAAGAAGCTCGAGGAGGTCGCCCTCGCGGACGACTACTTCGTGTCCCGCAAGCTGTACCCGAACGTGGACTTCTACACCGGCCTGATCTACCGGGCCATGGGCTTCCCGACGAAGTTCTTCACCGTGCTGTTCGCGCTCGGCCGGCTCCCCGGCTGGATCGCGCACTGGCGCGAGATGATCAACGACCCGGCCACCAAGATCGGCCGCCCGCGGCAGATCTACGTCGGCCCGACCGAGCGCGACTTCGTGCCGCTCGAGCAGCGCTGACCCTTCGGTCACACCCGAGAAGGCCCGTGCCACCCCGGTGGTGCGGGCCTTCCGCGTGCTCGTCGTGCAGGCCGCCGGCGGCGCTCCTAGGGTCGGGCGGGTGAGTTCCACTACCGTCGTCTGGTTCCGCCGCGACCTCCGGGTGGCCGACCACCCCGCCCTGCTCGCCGCCGCCGAGGGCGCGGACCGGGCACTCGGCCTGTTCGTGCTCGACCCGAGGCTGCTGCGGGCGTCGGGCACACCGCGCGTCGAGTTCCTGCACCGCTGCCTGCGCGACCTCGACGGGAAACTGGGCGGTCGGCTGATGATCGCGACCGGCGACCCGGCGGAGGTCGTGCCGCGGGTGGCGCGATCCGTTGGGGCGCAGGAGGTCCACGTGTCGGCCGACGCCGGTCCCTACGGGCGGGAGCGGGACGAGGCGGTGGCGGCGGAGGTCGAGCTGGTGCGCTCCGGGTCGCCGTACGCGGTCACGCCCGGCCGGATCACCAAGTCCGACGGCACGCCCTACCGCGTGTTCACCCCGTTCAAGCGGGCCTGGGAGGACCACGGGTGGCGTGCGCCCGCGCACACCAACCGGTCCACAGTGGACTGGGTCGAGCCCGCGAAGTCCGAGGAACTCCCGGCGGGGGAAGGACTTCCCGACGTCACGCGGCTGTGGCGGCGGTTCCGCGACGAGAAGCTCCCGGACTACGCGGAGCACCGCGACCGGCCGGACCTGGACGGCACCAGCCGGTTCTCCGCGTTCCTCAAGTGGGGTGTCGTGCACCCGCGCACGCTGCTCGCCGACCTCGGCGGCGACGAGGGCTCGCGGACGTTCCGCTCCGAGCTGTGCTGGCGCGACTTCTACGCGGACGTGCTGTGGCACAACCCGGACAGCGCGCGGCACAACCTCGACCGCCGGTTCGACCGGATGGCGCTGGACGAGGACGGGGAGCGGTTCGCGGCGTGGTGCGAGGGCCGCACGGGCTACCCGTTCGTGGACGCCGGCATGCGGCAGCTGCTCGCCGAGGGCTGGATGCACAACCGGGTGCGCATGGTCGTGGCGTCGTTCCTGGTCAAGGACCTGCACCTGCCCTGGTGGTGGGGCGCGCGGCACTTCATGCGGCACCTGGTGGACGGCGACCTCGCGTCCAACCAGCACGGCTGGCAATGGGCGGCGGGCACCGGCACGGACGCCGCGCCGTACTTCCGGGTGTTCAACCCCGTGACGCAGGGGGAGAAGTTCGACCCGGACGGCGACTACGTGCGCCGCTACGTGCCGGAGCTGCGCGACGTGCCGGGTCGCCGGGTCCACCGGCCGCACGACCCGATCGTCGACCACGCCGAGGAGCGCCGCGAGGCGCTGGCCCGGTACGAGGCGATCAAGGGTTAGCGCAGGGCGTCCCGCAGCCTCACCCGCGCCCCGGTGCGCAGCACCGCGTTGCCGTACACCCGACCGCCCAGCCAGGTGATCGCGGCGGCCGCGATCAGCGCCAGCACGATCGCCAGCGCGACCTGCCACCCCGGCGCGACGCCCATCGCCATCCGGCCGGGCATCAGGATCGGCGCGAACGGCGGCAGCACCGACAGCACCGCCACCGTGGTGTCGGACGCGTCCTGGATCATCAGGTTGATGCCGACCACGAACGCGATCACGATGGCCATGCTGATCGGCGTCAGCACCGACTGGAGCTCCTCCTGCCGCGACACCAGCGACGCGGCCGCCGCGAACACGGTGGCGTAGAGGAAGAAGCCGAGCAGGTACCAGAGCACGCCGGTGGCCAGCGCGCCGCCCGCGACGCCGCCGATGTCGATCACCCCGGTCGTGGTGACCAGCGCCAGACCGCCGCCGCCGAGCACCAGCAGCTGGAGCAGGCCGACCGCGCCGAGGCCGATCACCTTGCCCAGCAACAACTGCCACGGCCGCAGCGTGGCCAGCAGGATCTCCACCACCCGGCTGGACTTCTCCTCGACCACGCCCTGGGCGACCATCGTCCCGTAGACCAGCAGCGAGTAGTACAGCAGCGCGGCGATCACCAGCCCGATCGCGAGCCGTTGCCCGCGCTGGTCGTCCTGGGGTTCCAGCCGCACCACGTCGACGCCGGCCTTGGCCACGTTCGCCGACACCTTCGCCGGGTCGAGCCCGGCCTCGGCGAGCTGGGCGTTGAGCACCTGCTGCTTGACCAGCAGGTCGATGGAGCTGCGCAGCTCGTCGCCGAGCGAGTCCTTCACCACCACCCGCAGCGCGTCCGGCGCGCCGGTGATCAGCGCGTCCACCTCGCCCGCGCGCACCTTCTCCTCGGTGCCGGGCACGTCGGTGACGTCGATCGTCTCCACGTTCCGGCCGAACGACTTCGCGGTGTCCTTCAACGGTTGCGCCAGCACGGTCGCCTGCCCGCTCAACGCCACCGTGTCGCGGCCGTCGCGGTCGAACAGGAACGACTGGAGCAGCACGTAGCCGCCCATCACCGCGATGATCACCAGCGTGCCGACGAGGAACGACCTCGTGCGCACCTTGGTCACGAACTCGCGGCGCGCCACCAGGAACACCGCCCGACCCGGGCCCGGGCTGCTCATGCCGCGCTCCCCTCCGTCACCACGCTGCGGAACAGCTCCGTCAACCCCGGCCGCTGCCGGGAGAACTCGTGCACCGGCCCGGTCGCGAGCGCCGCGCGCAGCACCACCTGGTCGTCCGCGTCCGGCAGCAGCTCCAGCACCGCCCGCGCGCCCTCGTAGGCCGCCGACCGCACGCCGGGCAGCGCCGACGCCCAGCCGTGCGCCGCGCCGGGCGCCTCGACCACGAGTCTCGGCGCGCCGCCGGACCGCAGCTCGTCCACCGAGCCGCAGGCGACCAGCGACCCCGCCCGCACGATGCCGACCCGGTCGCACAGCCGTTCCACGAGTTCGAGCTGGTGGCTGGAGAACACCACCGGCACGCCCGTCGAGGCCTTCTCGCGCAGCACCTGGCTCATCACGTCCACCGCGACCGGGTCCAGCCCGGAGAACGGCTCGTCGAGCACCAGCACGTCCGGCTCGTGCACCAGCGCCGCGGCCAGCTGCACGCGCTGCTGGTTGCCGAGGCTGAGCTTCTGCACCTCGTCGCCGCGCCGGTCGCGCAGACCGAGCCGCGCGATCCACTCCTGGGCCGACCGGTGCGCGTCGTTGGCCGACAGCCCGTGCAGCTCGGCCAGGTAGACCAGCTGGTCCAGCACCTTCATCTTCGGGTAGAGACCGCGCTCCTCGGGCATGTACCCGATCCGCCGGCGCGTCTCGAGCGTGATCGGCGCGCCGTTCCAGCGCACCTCGCCCGCGTCCGCGGCCAGCACGCCCAGGGCGATGCGCATGGTCGTGGTCTTGCCCGCGCCGTTGCTGCCGACGAACCCGAACAGCTCGCCCGCGCGCACGTCGAAGGTCATCCCGTCGAGCGCGACGACCTCCCCGTAGCGCTTGGAGACCCGGTCGACCTCCAGCACCCCCTGTGGCACGCTTCCTCCCTGTTCAGCGGTAGACCTGCGTCGACAGCGGCGTGAACGGCGAGCGGCTGAAGACCGCCTCGACCGGCAACCCGAAAACCTCGCAGATCCGCAGCGCGAGGTCGAGGCTGGGGTAATGGTCTCCCCGCTCCAACGCGCCGATCGTCTGGGGGTTCACGTCCACCGCCCGCGCCAACACCGCCCTCGTCATACCCCGTTCCGCCCTGAGCACGCCGATCCGGTTGTGGATCGGCTGTTCGGGCCCCCGGCGCACCGGACTCATGCTACGAAGTGTTGCGAAAACCCAACACAACGGCAAGTAAACAGTGCGCGGAGGAAGCCGTTCGGAGGTATCCGCGAGCACTCCTCCCGGAAGTCACGATTCGGTGAAACGATGTGCCGCCGGGAACCGAAACGAACACGAACGGGTCGAACGCGTCGTGGGCCGAAAGCCCCGTTGCCGTGAGGGGTGAACATGGTGGAGCCGGACCAGTGGCTCGCGCAGTACGGGCAGAAGATCGAGGAGGCGAAGCGCAACGCCTCCCAGGCCGAGGCCAAGCTCGGCGGTGTCGGCGGCAGCGCGACGTCACCGGACGGCCTGGTCACCGTGTCGGTCAACGCGTCGGGCGCGCTGACGGACCTGATCCTGCGCCCCGGCCTGCGCGGCGAGGACCCGGAGCGCATCTCCGGGACGATCATGGCCGCGCTCGCGAAGGCGCAGCGCGCGGCGGCGGGCCAGGTCGTGGAGATCATGACCGATTTCGTCGGCGACGGCGCGGCGCTCGAGTTCGTCAAGGCCAACATGCCGAACGGCTATTCGGGTGACGGCACGGACCCCGAGGAACCGCAGCCGGAACCGGTGCGTCGAGACGACAGGCCCGACGACGACTACTTCACCAATCCACCCGACGTGATGGCGTGAGCAGGGGGTAGATGACGATGTTCGACTCGTTCCACGTGAGCCCGGAGGAGATCCGGGCACATGCGGGCACGGTCGACCAGTTGACGCAGCGGATGCTCCAGGCCACGCAAACCGCTGACCCGTCACTGTCGACCGACGCCTTCGGGGTGTTCGGCTCCTTCCTGGCGGGCTTCCTGCTGAAGACCGCCGGCCTCTCGCAGGACCTGCTCGGCCAGGCGGCCGAAACCGTCGCCGACATGTGCCAGGGCCTCAAGGAGGTCGCCGACCTCTACGAGAACATCGACCTCGACAACGCGTTCGGGTTCCAGGGGAAGGCACGCGGATGAGCACCACGGGCAGCAGCGCCACCGCGACGTCGGCCCAGGGGCGCGACCCGTCGCACCTGATCGGCGACGTGCAGGGCACCGTGTCCGCGGTCGAGCGCGGCGACTGGGTCCAGGCGGGCCTCGGCATGGCGAACACGGCCATGGGCATCGTCGGGCTCGCGTCCAACCCGCTGTCGGGCTTCCTGTCCGCCGGGTTCAGCTGGGCGATCAACCACGTGTCGTTCCTCAAGGAGCCGTTCGACGCGCTCCTGGGCAACCCCGACGCGATCGGCAAGATGTCCGGCAGCTGGGCGTCCGCGTCCAAGCAGATCGAGCAGATCGTGGCCGACTACCGCCGCACGTCGGTGGAGGAGACCAAGGGCTGGCACGGCAAGTCCGCCGACGGCTACCGGGCCGCGAGCAAGAAGCACGCGTCCGGGCTGGAGACGCTGGCCAAGGCCGCCAAGGGCATCTCCGACGCCGCCAAGGGCGCGGGCCAGCTCGTGGCGACCGTGCGCAAGACCATCATGGACCTGATCAGCCAGGCCGTGTCCGACATGGTCATGAAGATCATCGAGTGGCTGGCGGCGTCGTTCCTGACGTTCGGCGCGGCGATCGCGGGCGCCATCGCGGACATCGTGCAGATGGCGTGCAACTACGCCAAGAAGCTCGCCGACTTCCTCAAGAAGCTCGGCGACTCGCTGAAGAAGCTCATCGACCTGATCAAGTCGGTCGCCCAGATCGCCCAGACCGCCAAGCAGATCCTCCAGGCGATCACCGCGATGACCCACTCGAACAAGGGCAACGGCGCGGGCGGCAACACCCGGCCGTCCGCGGGTGGTCTCGGGATGACCGAGGACCAGCTGCGGAACATGGACCGCAACGCCGGCGGGCGGTACACGTCCGGGCAGACCGGCCAGACGGTGCCGAGCGGTGGTGGCGGCGGTGGGGCCAGTGGTCCGATCGCGTCGCGTCCGCCGGTGATCCCCGGCCTGCCGGGCGGTTCCTCCGGCGGCGGCACGACCAACCCCGGCGGCGCCTACCCCGGTGGTGGCACGAGCGGCCCGGTCGTGCGGCTGCCCGACAACCTGCACGGTCCCGGCGGCACCACGGGTGGGCCGGGTTCGACCGGCGGCGGCACGGGCGGCCACTGGGTGCCCGGCCACTGGGTCGAGGACCCGCCCGCGGCGGGCACCGGCGGTTCGGGCGGCGGCACGTACACCCCGCCCGGCTCGTCCTACGACCGGATCCTCAACCCCGGCGTGTCCTACCAGCCGGACGACTACACCGTGCCGACGTACAACCCGGGCGGCACCTTCAACCCCGGCGTGTACAACCCCGGGACCTACAACCCGGGCGTCTACAACCCGGGCGTGTACAACCCCGGTGTGTACGACCCCGGCACGTACAACCCGGGTTCGACCTACCACCCGGACACCACGCACGCCACGAACACGACGCACGGCGCGTCCCCGGTGATCCCGCCGGTGCGCCCGTTCTCCGCGTCCGACCTCTCGCACATCAGCGGGGCGGCCGGCGGCGGTGTCGGCGGGCTGGGCGGCGCGTTCGCGGGCGGCGCGGCCGGTGCGATGGCGGGTGGGGTCGGTGGCGTCGGCGCGGCCGGCGCGATGGCCGGCGGCACCCCGACCCTCCAGGCGGGTGGCGCCTCGGGCGTGCTCCCGGGTGGAGCGGGCGGCGGCGCGGCGGGTGTCGCCGGAGCGGCGGCGGCCGCGGCCGGCAAGGCGGGCGGCGCGGGCGGCATGGGGATGATGGGCGGCGCGCCCATGGCCCCGGCCGGCGGCGGCGAGGGTGGCGGCAAGGACCACCAGCGCAAGGTTCGCATCGAGGGCCAGCCCCTGGCCGAGGAGCCCCCGAAGGCCGCGAAGCCGGTGATCGGCGAGTAGTTCGGGTAGGCCGCGAGGCAACAGTGTCGAGAAGGGCCGTCCACTGTGGACGGCCCTTCTCGTTGTCCCTGAAGGGTTTCGACGTGGTGTCGGGGACTGCGCCTCGGGTGTGCCCCGGCGGACCGGCTCGGATGGCGCACGGTCCGGCGCTGGGGTTGTCGCGTGGCGGGCGAGGCGCGGTGCCGCCTGGGACCGCGGACGGCGGGCCGGTTCGGGCGGCGCGCGATCGGGCCTGGGGCTGCTGCCTGCTGGGTCGGCGGTGGGTGGGGGGCGGTGCCGGCTGGGACTGTGGTCGGCGGACCGGTTCGGGCCGCAGGCGATCGGACGCTGGGGTTGTTGCGTGGCGGGCGAGGGGCGGTGCCGGCTGGGACCGCGGTCGGCGGACCGGTTCGGACCGCGCGATCCGGCCCGGGGCTGCTGTCTGTCGGGTCGGCGGTGGGGCGAGGTGTTGTGCCGCCTGGGGACTGCGGCCGGTGTCGGTCGCGCGTTGCCGTCTGTCTCGGCGAGCGGTGCGGGGGCGGTGGGTCAGCGGGTCAGGGCGGTCAGTTCGGCGGTCAGGGTGTCGGTGACCTCCTGTTCCGCCCGGGCGCGGTCGGTCGGGACGAGGCCGGTGCGGGTGCGGCGGTCCAGGTGGTCGGCGGGGGTCAGGGCCAGTTCGTGGCGCACCGACCAGGCGACCTCGCCGACGGCGGCCACGGCCGGTGCCTCCGAGCCGTAGCGGGAGATCAGGGTCGGGTCGCCCGCGGCACGGCCCGCGCCCACCAGAGGCAGGGTCGCGGTACGGGAGCGGGTGGTGGTGAGGGCGGTGGCGTCGACGGCGTCGGCGGCCATGCGGCGGTACGTGGTGAGCTTGCCGCCCACGACCGTGGTGACGCCGTCGGTGTCCAGGATCGCGTGCCGGCGGGAGAGGTCCGCGCTCGGTCCCTCGCCGGTGTCGAGCAGGGGGCGCAGGCCCGCGAACGCGCCCAGCACGTCCGACCGCGTCACCTCGTGCTCCAGCACGGACGACGCCACGCCCAGCAGGAAGTCGACGTCGGACTCCGGCACGGTCGGCACGTCCGGGATCGGGCCCTCGACCGGCTCGTCGGTCAGGCCCAGGTAGACGCGGCCGTCGCGCTGGGGCAGCAGGAGCGCGAAGCGGTTGCGGGAACCGGGGATCGGGATGGTGAGGCCGCACGTCGTCACGCCGAGCCGGGCGCCGTCGAGGACCAGGTGCGAGCCGCGCGACGGCCGCAGCTTCACGTCCACCAGCGAGCCCGCCCACACGCCCGTCGCGTTCACCGCGGCCCGGGCGCGGACGGTGAACGGCGTGCCGGTCAGGGTGTCGACGGCCTGCGCGCCGGACGCGGTCAGGGCGGTGACCCTGGCCCGGGTGAGGATCCGCGCGCCGAAACCCGCCGCGGTCCTGGCCAGCGCCACGACCAGCCGCGCGTCGTCCACCAGTTGACCGTCGAAGCCCAGCAGGCCGCCGCGCAGCCCGGCCCGCCGCACGCCGGGCGTCAGCGCGAGCACCTCCGCGGCGGGCACCCGGCGCGGGCCCGGCAACACGCGCGACGGGGTCCGCGCCACCCGCCGCAGCACGTCGCCCGCGCGCAGCCCGGCCATCACCAGCGGGTCGGAACCCTTGCCGTGCAACGGGACCAGCTGCGGCAGCGCGCGGACCAGGTGCGGCGCGGTGGTGGTCATCAGGATGCCGCGCTCCACGGCGCTCTCGTAGGCCAGGCCGACCTCGCCCTGCGCCAGGTACCGCAGGCCGCCGTGCACCAGCTTCGAGGACCACCGGGAGGTACCGAACGCCAGGTCCTCGGCTTCCAGCAGGCACACCGACAGCCCGCGCGAGGCGGCGTCCAGCGCCACGCCCGCGCCGGTCACGCCGCCGCCGACCACCAGCAGGTCCACGACCTCGGAGGCCAGTCCGTCCAGCTCGGTCCGGCGGCGGGCGGCGTTCAGCGACGTGCTCATGACAGCGCTCCGTCCAGGAAGCGGCCCAGTTCGCCGACCAGGTCCTCGAATTCCAGCCCGTTCGTGGCCGGCCGCACGGACAGCACCATCGACTGGGTGGCCAGCAGCACGAGCCTGGCCTGCACGGCGGGGTCGCCCGGGCGGATCGAGCCGTCGGCGTGCCCCTCCACGATCCGGTGAACCAGGTACTCCTCGACCAACCTCTGCGTGCTGCCCAGGCGTTGTACCAGGTAGGGCAGCATCAATTCGGCGTCGAGGTCCAGCACTCGGCGCAGAAGGGGGTCCGCTGCCAGCAACCTGATGCCCGAGGTGGCCTGCGACACCAGCCTGGTGCGCGCGGTGTCGCCGACGGGGGTCACGCGGGAGAGGAGGTGCGAGAACTCACGGGTCATCAGCGCGCGCACGAGCGTGCCGACGTCCGGGAAGCGGCGGTAGAGGGTCATCCGGCTCACGCCCGCGCGCTTGGCGATGTCGGTCAGCGTGGTGCGTCGGACGCCGACCTCGACCACGCAGTCGCGGGCCGCGTCGAGCAGGGTGTCGTCACTGTGACGTTGCGACGTCATGTGTCACACTGTAGCGGTGACCGAGCGCATCGACCACACCCTCCGGGGCAGCTGGACCGCCATCACGGGGTCACTGCCGCCGCACGCCCTCAAATGGCTCCACAAGCGGATCGGTGTCGACGCACGCACACCCGCCCGCAGCCCGTCCGTGTCGCCGTCCGGTCTCGGCGACGAGGCGCGGGCCGCGCTGGCGGCCGTCGTCGGGCCCGGTCACGTGCGGGTCGACCGCGAGTCGCGGTTGGGGCGCGCGGGCGGGTTGTCCTACCTCGACCTGCTGCGTCAGCGCGGCACCGGCGAGCTGCCGGCGCCGGACGGCGTGGTGCTGCCGGGGTCGCCCGACGAGGTGGTGGCCGTGCTGCGGGCGTGCGTCGAGCACGACGTGGCCGTGGTGCCGTTCGGCGGTGGCACGTCGGTCGTCGGCGGTGTCGCCGCGCTGCGCGGGGACAAGGCGGCGGTGGTCGCGCTCGACCTGAGCCGGTTGAACCGGCTGGTCGAGGTCGACCCGGTGTCGCGGACGGTCGTGCTCCAGGCGGGGGTGACCGCGCCGCGGGCCGAACGGCTGCTCGCACCGCACGGGTTCACGCTCGGGCACGTGCCGCAGTCCTACGAGCGCGCCACCATCGGCGGGTTCGCCGCGACGCGGTCGGCCGGTCAGGCGTCGAGCGGCTACGGGCGGTTCGAGGACATGGTCGAGGGTCTTCGGCTGGCCACGCCGGTCGGCGAGTGGCGGCTGGGTGCGGCGCCCGCGTCGGCGGCCGGTCCCGACCTGAAGCAGCTCGTGGTCGGCAGCGAGGGCGTGCTGGGCGTGATCACCGAGGTGCGGCTGCGGGTGCGGCGCAAGCCGAAGGTCGAGCGGTACGAGGGTTTCGTGCTCGACGGCTGGGAACGCGGTCAGCGGCTGGTGCGCGAACTGGCGCAGGACCGGGTGCTCGCCGACGTGACCCGACTGTCCGATGTGGACGAGACGGCGGTGTCGCTCGCGCTGTCCGGGGGGTGGAAGACGGCCGCCATGAAGGGCTACCTCAAGGCCCGTCAGGTGTCCGAGCCCTGCCTGCTGATCCTGGGCTGGCACGGGGCGTCGGAGTCCGAGGTCAGCAGGCGGCGCGCGGACACCCTGCGGGGTCGGCGGCTGCTCTCGCTCGGCCGCCCGCTGGGCGAGGCGTGGCGGCACGGTCGGTTCAACGGGCCGAGGCAGCGCGACGCGCTGATGGAGATCGGCGTGTGCGTCGAGACGCTGGAGACCGCGGCCCACTGGTCGCGGATCTCCGAACTGCGCGCGGCGGTGCGAGGGGCGCTCAAGGACGCGCTCGGCGACTGCGTCGTGATGTGCCACATCTCGCACGCCTACGAGACGGGCGCGTCGCTCTACTTCACCGCGATCGCGGCGCGGGACGTGGCGGATCCGGTGGGGCAGTGGCAGGTCGCGAAGGCCGCGGCGAGCGAGGCCATCGCGGGGTTGGGGACGATCACCCATCACCACGCGGTGGGAGCCGATCACGCGCCGTACCTGGAGTCCGAAATCGGCGGTCTCGGTGTGGACGTGCTCACGTCCGTCAAGCGGACACTTGACCCGACCGGGGTGCTCAACCCTGGCAAGCTCCTCCCCGGCGGGCTAGCGTCGCTGCGTGACCGGTGATCTGCTGATCCGATCCGTCCGCCCGTGGCCCAACGCCCTGGACGAACCCGTGGTCGACGTGCTGTGCCGGGACGGCCTCGTCGCGGAGTCCGGACCGGGGCTCGCCGCGCCCGAGGGCGTGCCCGTGGTCGACGGCCGGGGCGGCGTGCTGCTGCCCGCGTTCGTGGACTCGCACGCCCACCTCGACTCGACCCGCCTCGGCCTGCCCTTCCGCTCGCACAGCGCGGGCACCGGCCTGGCCGAGCTGATCGACAACGACCGGCGCAACTGGCGGTCGGCGGAGAAGTCGGTGGCCGAGCGGGCGACCCACACCCTCGGCCGGACCATCGCGGCCGGCGCGACGCACGTGCGCAGCCACGCCCAGGTCGACGTCGACTCGGGCCTCGAGAAGCTGGAGGGCGTGCTCGCCGCGCGCCAGGCGCACGCCGACCGCGCGCACGTGCAGGTGGTGGCGTTCCCGCAGGTCGGGATCCTGCGCGAGAAGGGCACCGCGGAGCTGCTCGACGCCGCCCTGCGCGCCGGCGCGGACCTGGTCGGCGGCCTCGACCCGGCCGGGTACGACCGGGACCCGGTCCGCCACCTGGACGTGGTGTTCGGGTTGGCCGAGAAGCACCAGGTCGGCGTGGACGTGCACCTGCACGACGAGGGGTCGCTCGGCGCGTTCACCATCGAGCTGATCTGCGAGCGGGTCGCCGCGCTCGGCATGCAGGGCCAGGTCACCGTGAGCCACGCGTTCGCACTGTCCTCTGTGGACTCCGAACGGCAGCGCGAGCTGGTGGACCTGCTGGCGGAGCACGACGTCGCGGTCACCACCGTGTCGCCGGGCGCGCGCGAACCGCTGCCGATCCGGCAACTGCGGTGGGCCGGCGTGCGACTGGGCCTGGGTCAGGACGGCATCCGCGACTACTGGTCGCCCTACGGCAGCGGCGACATGCTGGAGCGGGCCTGGCAACTGGCGCACCGCAACGGTTTCCGGCAGGACGCGCTGGTGGAGATGTGCGTGGACATCGCGACCAGGGGCGGCGCGGCCGTGCTGGGCACGACGCTGGGGCTCACCGAGGGCGCGCCCGCGGACCTCGTCGTGGTGCCGGGCGACACCGTGACCGCCGCGGTGATGGACCGCGCCCCGCGCACACTCGTGGTGCACGCGGGGCGGGTCGTGGCCGTCGAAGGGGAACTGGTCTAGTCCCGGGACAGCACCGAGCGGCACGCGACGACGGTCCGCCCGACCGCGTCGCGCACCGCCGGATCGGGGTCGGACTCCAGCTCCAGCAACGCTTCCAGCACCGCGGGCACCGCGTCGCGGCAGCCCATCGCGGACCACGCGAGCAACCCGTTGGCCCGCACCTCGTCCTCGTAGAGCGAGTCGTCGCCGTCCGGGTCCTCCAGCCACGCCGCGACCTCGGCCTCCAGGTCGCGGCCGGGCGGGTTCGCCAGGTCGACGCACGCCTCGTCGCAGTACACCGCGACCTCCACCACCTCGGCGAGGAACCACACCAGGTCCTCCCGGACGTCGGCCACCCGCGGGTCGCCGAGCAGCGCGACCACCGCGAGCGCGGTCGCGGGCGTCGCCGTCCACGGCGTGCCCTGGTGGACGATCGCCGAGTGCAGGTGGGCGACCGCGGCTTTTCGTTGCTGCGCGGTGCCTTCGAGGAGCGCGTGCAGGTGGCCGGGCGTGTCCGTCGCGCGGCCGTACGCGTGCAGGGGGATCAGAGCGCCACCAAAGCCTTGCCGATGTTCTCGCCGCGCAGCATGCCGATGAAGGCCGCGGGAGCGTTCGCGAGACCGCCGGTGGTGATCGTCTCGCGGTGGCGCAGGCTGCCGTCGCGCACCCAGCCGCCGACTTCGCGCTCGAACGCGGGCCGCAGGTGCTCGTGGTCGCGCACCAGGAAACCGCGCAGCGTCACCCTCTTGCCGACGGCCAGGCTCAGGTTGCGCGGACCGGCCGGCTGGTCGGTGTTGTAGTTGGAGATCGCGCCGCACAGCGCGAACCGCGCGTACAGGTTCGCCGACGCCAGCGCCGCCTCGAGCTGCGGGCCACCGGTGTTGTCGAAGTACACGTCGACGCCCTCCGGCGCGGCGGCGGCCAGCAGGTCGCGCACGTCGCCGTCGTGGTAGTCGAACGCGGCGTCGAAACCCAGTTCCTCCACCAGGTACGCCACCTTCTCGGCGGAACCGGCCGAGCCGATCACCCGCTTCGCGCCGCGCAACCGCGCGACCTGACCCGCCACCTGCCCGACCGCGCCCGCCGCGCCGGACACGAACACCGTGTCGCCCTCGCGGAACGCGGCCACGTCCAGCAACCCGGCGTACGCGGTCAACCCGGGCATGCCCAGCACGCCGAGCGCGGTCGAGACCGGCGCGACCTCCGGGTCGACCTTCACCGCGTCGCCGACCACCGCGTACTCGCGCCACCCGGCGAAGTGCGCCACCGTGTCGCCGACCGCGATGCCGGGCACGTCGGACACCAGCACCTCGCCGACCGCGCCGCCCTCCAGCACCGCGCCCAGCGCGAACGGCGGCACGTAGGACTTCGCGTCGTTCATCCGGCCGCGCATGTACGGGTCGACGCTCATGAACGTGTTGCGCACCAGCAGTTGTCCGGGCCCCGGGGTCGGCACGGGCGCCTCGACCAGCGCGAAGTCGTCCGGGGTCGGGAAGCCGGTGGGGCGGGAGGCGAGGTGTACTTCCAGCGCGGTGCTCGGCACGGTCATACGTCGCACAACCCCGCCCGCGGTCAGCGCTGTTCCACCGATCGAGTGTGACGTGCGTCGCGCAGGGCCGTCACGCTCCGGTAGACGTAGCCCAGCCGTCGGTACACGGCGATGGCCGCGGCGTTGGCGCCGTCGACCATCAGCGCGCACGTGCCGTGCTCGGCCAGCAGCACGTCGGTGAGGAACGCGCACACCGCGGTGGAGAACCCGCGCCCGCGGTGGTCGGGCAGCGTCGCCACCCCCGCGACGAACCCGACCCCGTCCGCCGACCACGCGTCCGCGCCCACCGCCACCACCCCGCCGGCCACGTGCACCCCGGCCCACCGCCGCGGCCCCGGCTCGTGCGGCCACACGTAGGTGTGCGGATTGGCCTTGCGCAGCAACGACTCCACCCCGCCCCACTCGTCCGGCGCGAGCCAGCGCACGTCCTCGGCCGGTGCGGCGGACGCGGGCCGCGCGCCCGGGTCCGGCCGAAGCGCGTCGGCGATGGGCGGGGTCCACCCGTCCTGGATCGGCGGATAGGCGTCGGTGGTGGCCGAGGTGGTGTCGGCCCGGCCGGGCGACGACCGCTCGTCCTGGCCCGGCGGAAGCGCGCCGGCGTCGGTCTGGGTGTTCGCCGCCAGGCTCGGCGGGGTCCGCCCGTCCTGGATCGGCGGATAGGCGTCGGTGGTGGCCGAGGTGGTTCCGGCCCGGCCGGGCTGCGTCCGCTCGTCCTGGCCCGGCTGAAGCGCGCCGGCGGTGGGGGAGGTGCGTCCCGTCCCGCCGGACCGCCGGTGTGGGCCGTGCCCGCCCTCGGCGTGGGGCGGCGCGGGTTCGGCGGCCGAGGGCCCGGTCCGCTCCATCCAGCCGAACGTTGCCTGCTCGGCGAGGTCGGGCACCAGCCTCGTCAGGTCCGCCACCTGCGCGGTCACCACCAGGGGCTTGAGGCCCTCGTGGTGGGCTCGCGCGATCGCGGCCACGCCCTCGAGCGGGCCGGCGAGGACCAGGCGGTCGTGGCGGTTCAGGGCTGGTGCGCGCACGCCCACCGCGCCGGCGTGCTCCCAGGCGGCGCCGGCGCGGCCCGGTGCCAGGCACTGGGCGGCCCAGCGGACCAGCGGGTCGGGGTTCGCCGCCGCCACGTCGGCGGCCGTGGGCAAAACGCGCATGACCGCATGATGGCCCGGGGTCTACCCTGCGCGGAGTGGATATCCGCGAGGTCACATCACTGTCCGACGTGCTGGCGGCCGGGCACCTGTTCGACGACCCGCCGCGCGAGGACGCCACGGCCGCGTTCCTCGCCGATCCCCGACACCACCTGCTGTTCGCGTACGTGGACGGCGAGCCGGCCGGGTTCGTCTCGGGCGTGGAGACCATCCACCCGGACAAGGGCGTGGAGATGTTCCTCTACGAACTCGGCGTGCACGACGTGTTCCACGGTCGGGGCATCGGCACCGCGCTCGTCTACGCGCTGCTCGACCTGGCGCGGGAACTCGGCTGCTACGGGGTGTGGACCGGCACCGAGAGCGACAACACCGGCGCGCTGAAGACCTACGCGCGCACCGGCGCCGACCTCGACCCGGACACCGTGTTCGCGGCCTGGGACTTCTAACCCTTGCGGCGCAGCAGCGACCGCTTCTGCAACGCGTCCTCGAACTGCTGGTAGGCGTGGTCCATCGCGCCCGTGTAGTCGTTCTGCGGGCGCCGCGGCACCGACTCGTCCGGCGCGGGCATCGGTTTCATCTCGAGCCACCGCTCGTCCCACAGCGCCTCGACCGCCTGGTCCCACACGACCGACACGCCGATCCGGACGTCCCGCTCCTGCTCGATCACCCGGGCCATCAGCTCCTGGGTCTCGGCCAGTCGGCGCAGCAGCTCGGCCACCCGGCGGCGGTCGTTGTCGCGCATCCGCTCGTAGGACTCGGCGGCCAACGCGACGATCTCCTTGTACCGCTCGACGGCGGACACCTCGACCTCGCCCTGCGCGCCCCGTTGCGTCGGCACGACCTGGTGACCGACGTGCGCGGTGCTGTCCCGGTTCACGATTCCTCCCCGGTGTCGAACGGGATGACGACCTGCGGCCTCGAGTGCTCGAACCGGTCGAAGAACAGCCCGCGGTGCGGTCGCGGCGACCACGACATCACCTGCTCCGGGCCGAGCGACACCAGTTCCTTGCCCTGCACGTCGAACGCGATCCACGCGCCGATGTCGTCGTTCACGCCCGGCGGCAGGCTCGCCTTGAGCCGCTGCACGCCGCGCCACCACCCGAGCAGGTGCGTCCGGTTCTCCGGCCCGTGCTTGAGGACCGCACGCAGACTGTCCACTCCGGTCATCCGCGCGTCGTCCTTCTTCTCCAGGAACGTCTGCGCCGCGTCGACCGCGAACACCACGAGGTAGTGCGGGTTCAGCAGGGCGTGCTCCTCGCCCTTGGCGACCTTGTTCAGCCGCTCCGCCTCCCCGTCCAGCAACGGCCGGAACTCGTTCATCCGCACCAGTTCGACGGTGTGCTCCAGGTCCTTGAGCTGCTTGACGAGGCGGTCCGCGTGCGGGAACGCGTCCTCGGCCAGGGACACGACGCTGAACCTGGCCTCGTTCGGACCGTGTTGCGCGGCAAGGGAAAGCGCGCCGTTGACCAGGATCGCCGCCGCGTCCGCCGCCGACGAGCCGAGCACCGCGATGTTGCGACCCGGCGTGCGCGGGAACCGGACGCGCGCCGCGCTGCCCGCCACGTCGATCACCTGGCCCAGCAGCACGGTCGGGTTCGGCTCGCCCCGGCGCAGCGCGCGGAAGTCGGGCAGCGACCGCAGGGTCGGCACCCGGCTGCCGTCGAACAGGATCGGCTCGGCGAGGTCCGCCGGCCGGGCCTGGAACAGCGCGGCCTGCACCGCGTCGAACGAGCCCTTGCCGGTGGCGTCCGGGATCCGTGCGACCGCGTTGCCCGGCCGCACGCCCGACTCGTGGTTCACCACGGCGTGCCAGCGCGGCAGTTCCACGGCCGCGTCGTTGGTCGCGTCGACCAGCACCCGGCGCGCCTTGGGCAGCGCGATCCGCACGGTGAACTGGTCGAAGATGGCCGCCTTGCCCCAGAAACCCTCGATGCTCGACACGTCCTGGCTCGACAGCACCAGGTGGATGCCCTGCGACCGGCCGCGCCGCGCCACGTCCTCCAGCAGCTGCGTGGCCTGCGCGGTCACCTGGTCGCGTTCCAGGAAGAGGTACTGGAATTCATCGATCACCGCGACGATCCGCGGCCACCGGCCGTGCGGGTCCTCCTCGCGCAGCTGCTCCAGCTTGGTGACCTCGTGCCGCTTGGCCGCGTCCGCGCGCCTGCGCATCTCGTCGGACAGGAACCGCAGCAGCGCCACGCCGAACTCGCGGTCGGTGTTGACGTTCACCCCGACCAGCCGGGCGTGCGGCAGCCAGCTCGGGTCCTTGCGGCCCGGCGCGAACTGCGCGAACGACACGCCCTCCTTGAAGTCCAGCAGGTACAGCTCCAGCTCGTCCGGCGAGTACCGGGCGGCCAGGCTGCCGAGCATGGCGTAGAGGAAGTTGGTCTTGCCCGAGCCGCTCGGTCCGCCGATCAGCGCGTGCGGCGAGGTGTCGCCCAGCGCCACGTGCACCGGCTCGCCGTCGTCAAAACCCACTGGTGCGACCACGCCGGCGGCCGAGTTCTCCTGCCAGAACGCCTCCGGCAGCAGGTCGGCGAACCCGCCGAGCCGGGTCCGGCGCTCCTCGCGCTTCTCCGCGATCGCCGCGCACGCCCGGGGCACCAGGGTGCGCGGGAACGGCGGGTCCAGCGTCACCGTCACGTGCTTGCCGGTCATGGTGCAGGTCGCGGACTGGTCGGCGGCGATCGAGACGGTTTCGATCGGCGAGTTCACCGTCACCGGGATGTCGACCAGGAACAGCTGGATGCCGCAGGCCAACCCGTTGCGCGCCACGCGTTGCAGCTGCTGCTGGTGCTCCTCGCGCAGCGGCTGCCGGTTGCCGAAGAGCACCGCGACGCGCCACGGCTCGGTGCGCCGCCCGCCCGCCGCCCGCACCGACTGGTGGCCCTCGACCAGCACGCCGGTGTGCACCCGGCGGATGTGGTCGGACAGCTCGTCCAGCAGCTCGTGCAGCCGCTTCGGGTCGTGCACGGTCAACAGGCCCGCCCTGGTCAGCGGGTACAGGCCGGGCAGCGAGCCGGTGAGCTGGTTGACGTCCCACACGTGCACCTGGACCAGACCCGGCTGGAAGTGGCCGAGCATCCGCAGCAGGAGGTTCTCCACCAGCCCGTCCGCGGCCTGCCTGCTGTCGGGGGTGGACGCGATGTGCAGGTGCGCCTGGTCGAGCAGCGGCACCGCGACCGGGAACCGCTGCGGCTCGGGCGCGCTGCGCACCACGCCGGTGCCGATCCGCCACAGGTCGGGCACGCCCTCGCTGCCGTCGGCCTGACCCGGTTGGCCGAGCCACGACTCGTGCGGCCACGACGCCGGGCCGCCCGCGACCGCCGTCACCAGCGCGGTCAGCTGGTCCGGCCCGCGCTCGGACCACTCGCGGTAGGCGTCGACCCGGTCGATCAGCGCCTTCGCCAACTGCGGGGCGAACTTCGGGTTGTCCAGCGCGCGGGCGAGCACCGGGTCCGCCAGCGCGCGGTCGACGCCGTCGCCGCGCAGCATCACCTCGACCATGTCGCGGGCGCGGTCCTCGGCCAGCAGCCGCTGCTCGCGGGTGGCGTTGCCCAGCGTGGCGGCCACGGCCCGGCGGAGCTGGTCGAAGGTCTCCTCGATCCTCCGCCGGCGGTCGTCGCGCCTGTTCACGTCACAGCTCCACGGCGAGTCGTTGCACCAGCTCCAGGCTGCCGACGAGCCGTTCGAGCTCGTCGGCGAACCCCTCCTTCGCGCTGAGGAAACCCGGTGGGACCAGCTCCTCGTGGTGGTTGGCGCCGGCGTCGGCCAGCACCTCCAACGCCTCGTCCAGCGCGGACTGCGCCTCGCGCACGCTCCGGTAGGCGTCGCGGAGCAGCTCGCAGCTCCGTTCGAGCGCGAGCTTGACCTCGCCGACCGACGTCACAGCCTGGACTGGATGCCGTCGGCCTGGGTGATGCCGGCCTCGAGGTGCTTGCGGAGGTCGCCGACGCCGGAGACCACCTGCGCGAACTGGGCGTTGGCCTGCTCGACGTCGGACTGGTCGCTGCCCTGGGTGGCCTGGCGCAGCAGGGCCTGCGCGTCCTCGGCGAGGTCGGCGGCCTGCTGGAGTGCCTGGGCGCTCTGGCCCGCCTTGTCGACGGCCTGGGCGATCGCGGCGCGAACCTCTTCGATGCTGGCCATGGCGGTTCCCGACCCCTCCTGATAACGCGCGTTTGGTGTTGCCCGTACGTGAAAGTAGTACCGAAAGTTTGCGACTTCACAAGCGGCATCGGCTGACCGGGTGGATTGTGAATCCACTCGTTCGGGCCATCGTCGTCGATCTTAGTCGGGCACCGTCCACACGAATGCCGAAGCCGGTGTGGCTGTCAGTTCCAATGCGGTTATTCCGGCAGGTGGAACGGGGCTCGCCAACCAGCGGACCACGGCCGACTCGCCCTCCCACGTGACGCCGGACCACCCCGGACGGCCCAGTGCGCCGACCGCGTCGAGTAGTGCCTCGGTGGGAGAATCGACACTCTTTCCGAGATCGACGTGCACGCAGAGCAGATCGCCTGACTGGGCCACCCGGGTGATCTTGCCACTCCGGGCGACCCGACTGGCCACCGCCCGTGCCTGCCATTCCGCGCCCGCCGTCCGGTCGGCGACCACGTCCACCCTCAGCAACAACCGGGTACCCGGTTCGGGGACGGTCTGCACCACCGGTTCGGGCGCGGGCACGGGACTCCGGCGCTGCGGGTCACCACCGGCCCACGCCTCCACGAGCAGCCTCTCGGCACCCGGAACCACCGCGTCGAGCACGTCGGGATCGTCCAGCACGGTCCACGCGGTGGGCGGCTCGCAGGCGACCCGCGGCGTCGGGAACCCGTCGCCGAGCGACCGCACGAACCCCCGCACCGACCGCGCCAACGCGCCCGCCACGTTCTGCCCGACCCGCTCGCCGCTGTCCAGTCGCACCATCACCGACCAGCACCCGGGCTCCTCGTCGGAGCAGTCGCCGACCTGCACGACCGTGCCGCCGACGAGCCGCACGAGCCGACCGCAGGCAGCACGGGCACCGGCCTCGTCGTCGGCGGCGACAACGGCCGTGATCAGCAGTTCGAGGTCTTCTCCCACCATCGTGGAAGAAATTGTCCAACACGAAGGTGAACACCGGAACAGCAGAGTTGATTTGAGGGGTGCTCGCTTGTCATCCGGTGCTGCCCACTGCTGCGTCTGCGCACCTCGGCGCCGGGTCGGTCCGTGGTCAGATGTCCTCGGCCCGTACCTGGTCGGCGATTTCCACCAGCGAACGCCCGTTGGCGTACCAGCGGCTCGTCCCCTGGACTGCCTTGATGCGCTGACCCGCCTGGCGAAGCATGTCCTTGACCAGGCCGCTCGGCGAGTAGCGCCCGCCGTCGGCTGCCCACAACAGCGGCTTCGCCCGGTTGTTGACCCAGGTCGCCTGGCCCCGTTGCGGGTCCTCGGCCAGCCAGCCGTCGAGCACCCGCTTCTCGGTTGCTCCCTGTGGGCGGAACTCGAGGATGGTGCCGTCGGTGATGGCGGCGGCGTTGACCAGGGCGATGACCGCGTTGACCGTCCGGGTGCCTCGCGCCTGCGACGACGACCGGTATTCGCTGGGCAGGTCGGGCGCCGGCGCACCCGACCTGAGATCGGCCAGCACCAGTGCGGCGAGCTCGGCGCACCGTTGGGGGTTGCGGAGGGTCGGGGGAATGAACGAGGTGCTGGGGTACTTGGAGTCGATCCAGTGGATCAGCCAGTCGAGCACGGTGGAGGTCAGTGCGGGGACACGGCCGAGAGCGGCGCCCCAGTCGTAGTCGGCGTTGCCGATCTCCCTCGTCCCGATGTGCTGGAAGATGATGTGGGCCGTCAGGAACTCGGCCTCCTCGGCGACGCGGGCCGCACGTCCTTCACGGCTGTCCCGCTCGGCTTGGAGCAGACCGTTCACCTGACGGAGCAGCTCGACGGACCTCCATACCTGAAAAGCGTTCGTCCGGCTCGTGAACAGGGCGTGGTACGTACCCGTGGGCCCTGTCTCCCACAGCACCGAATCGCTGGCTTTCGCGCGGGCGGCGAAGGTCGGATCAGGATGCGCAGCGGCAAGTGCTCTGGCTGCTTCGACCACGGTGCAGCCGGAGTCGGACAACGGCTCGGCGTCGCCGCGTGCGATGACGTAGGTCTTTCGAAGATTCAGCACAAATTCGGTACGGAGGTTCCGCTGTCGATCATCCAGTGCGACGAAGTCCCGTGCTTCCACCTGGTTCTGCGTGTTCGTCGCCTGGGTCACTTCGTCCGCGAACTCCGGCGGACAACTCTCCAGGGAGATCAGGCGTACCCACACCCTGGCGTCACTGGTTCCGGGAGCGGTTTGAACGCTGTCGTGGATGGCCTTGACGGTTTGCGCGCCGTTGACGATGCTTGCACCGGTCAGGGTGAAGTCGCCCGCCGCGTTGCTCGATCCTCGCGGAGACTTCCGCAGCGAGTCGCAGAGCACGGTGATGCCGTTGTTGAAGTACCAGAAGTGCTCAGGGTTCTCGCGAAGGGTGGTACGCAGCTTTTGATTGACCTCGGTGAGGCCGAGTGGGCGGCGGATGTTCTGCGCAAAGAGCTTCACGCCGTGCTCCGAGTACCAGGCTGCGACGTCCACGACCGGGAGGATGCCGTAGTACGCCCGGTACGGATCGCTGAGCTGCCCCCAGTTCTCCAGGCGGGCCTCCAGGCTGATCTTCGTGTCCGCCAGGCCGTTCCGCACGATCTTGTAGAAGTCCGCGAACCGCATGACTTTCAACTCGGCCAGCGGTTCGAGTTCGTTCAGCTGGTCGACTATCGCGTCGAGGTCCTGCCGAACGACGTCCGAGATCTGCGTATCACCCATCAGGGCGATGACGAGGGTGATCTGCACTCCCGCCGTCCCGATGACCTCGTCGACGGATTTGACCAGTTTCTGGAACCGTTCGTTGAACTTCTCGTAGTCGCCGTCCTGGAGTAGCCTGACGCCGCGGTCGAGCTTTAGTGCGGCTGCCTGGTCGAGGCCTGCCCGCCCCTTGTCGCTCCACTTGGACTGGACCAACCACAACCTTTTTGAGGCGGAGTCGACCGCGATGCCGTCGATTCCGTTGTCGTCGGCACCGTCGATTACCCCTGCGGCGGCCTCTTCGGGTTTGCAGCCGGTGAGGTCCTGTAGCGCAAGTGCGGTGAGCGCTCGTGACAGGAAAGCCTGATCCCGCTCTGCTTCCGCGCGGCCTGACAGGTCGCGCATGTCGATGTGCAGACCGAAGTCCCGCTGTAGTTGCTCGGCGACGTGCCTTACCTGAAGGGGCATGTTGCTCAAGTCGCGTCCTCACGATCCGTCTGTGCATACCGCATATCCCGAGGAGGGCGCACTCCACTTGACGGCAAGTGCGTCTGTTCGGCCCGGCGTGTAGTTCAAGTGCACATTAACGTCTGGTCGGCTCGGTTGCGGCGCAACACGATCGACTGAACATCTCGACTTGACCTGGAGCGCGCTCCAGGTAGTTGGGTGGTGGCATGACGGAGAACCTGGAGGGCAAGGTCGCGCTGGTGACGGGCGCGTCGTCGGGCATCGGGGCGGCGACCGCGGTCGCGCTCGCCGGTGCCGGCGCGGCGGTCGTGGTCGGTGCGCGGCGGGTCGACCGGTTGCGCGAGGTGGCGGAGCGGATCACCGGCGCGGGTGGTCGGGTGCTGGCCGTGGAGCTGGACGTGACCGACGAGGCGTCCGGCGAGGCGTCCGTGGCGCGGGCGGTGGCGGAGTTCGGCGGGGTGGACGTCCTGGTGAACAACGCCGGGGTGATGCTGCTCGGGCCGGTCGAGGGCGCGGACACCACCGACTGGACCCGGATGGTGTCGACCAACCTGCTCGGCGCGATGTTCCTGACCCGCGCCGCGCTGCCGCACCTGGTGGCGCGCAAGGGCGCGGTCGTGCAGGTGTCCTCCACCGCCGGGCGG
Source organism: Actinosynnema sp. NPDC020468 (assembly GCF_040642015.1). Taxonomy (NCBI): domain Bacteria; kingdom Bacillati; phylum Actinomycetota; class Actinomycetes; order Pseudonocardiales; family Pseudonocardiaceae; genus Actinosynnema; species Actinosynnema sp. NPDC020468. Next base: position 59,204 of record NZ_JBFAEO010000035.1, on the reverse strand, counting down.
CTCGCGCGGGCCGGTGGCGCGGTGTACGCGGCGACCAAGTTCGGGCTCAACGCGTTCAGTGAGGCGTTGCGGCTGGAGGTGAGCGGGCGCGGGGTGCGGGTGGTCGTGGTCGAGCCCGGCGTGGTGGAGACCGAGCTGCGCGAGCACATCACCGACGCGGGCGCGAAGGAGGCCATCGAGCGGGCCGCGAACGCGATCCGCCAGCTGACCGCCGAGGACGTCGCGCGGGCCGTGCTGTACGCCGTCGCGCAGCCCGAACACGTGGCGGTGAACGAGATCCTGGTGCGGCCGGTCGACCAGGCCTGGTGACCGTCAGCCCCGGCGCAGCACCCGGTGGACGAACTCGACCACGTCCGCCAGCACGGCGTCGCGCCCGGTCTCGTTGAACACCTCGTGCCGCGCGCCGGGGTAGATCCGCTCCTCGAACAGCAGGCCGCGGATCCGGTCGGTGCCGGTGCGGGTGTCGGCGAGCGGCACGAGCTCGTCGGCGTCGCCGTGCAGCCACAACACCGGCAGGTCCTCCAGCGCGGGCCCGAAGTTCACCTCGTCCAGACCGCGCTCGACGGCCTCCAGCGTCGCCCGGGGGAACGCGCCGTGCCACACCAGCGGGTCGGCCGAGTACCGCTCGCCCACCTCGGGGTCCCCGGAGAGCAGCTCCGGGTCGATCGGGGTGTCCGGCACCTCGGCCTGGCCGAGCGCGTCCAGACCCTCCCACGCGCCCAGCAGGGGCGCGGAGAGCACCAGCGCGGTCAACGGGCGCAGCTGCGCGTACCGGGTCGCCACGAGCCCGCCGAGGTCGTGGCCGACGAGCACGGTCGGCAGGTCCGACGCCGCCGAGCTGACCGCCGCCGCCACGTCGAGCACCAGGCCGTCCAGGTCGGGCACCACGGCGCGCGGTCCGTCGGAACCGCCGTGGCCGGGCAGGTCGGGTGCCACCACGAGCGCGCCGGCCGCCACCAGGGCGTCGGCCACGTGCCGGTAGCGGCCGGAGTGCTCGCCGTACCCGTGCACGAGCACGGCGAGCCACGTGGCGTCGAGGTTGGGCCAGGTCCGGACGCGGAGTTCGCCGGCGTGGCCGGGAACGTTGGACTCGATCACCTAGGCAGCGTAGAACGCGCTGATCTCGATCTTCCCGCCGCCGCAGACCAGGCCGAGGCCCCAGGTCAGCGACATCGGCCTGGTCTCGTCCGGCGGGATGGCCGCGGCGCTCGTCGCCTCCGGCTCGCACGGCTTGTCCTGCGGTTCGGAACCGGTCGGCACCACCGTCCAGTGCAGGTTGGCCGCCGCCGACGCGCCCGCCGCGAGGGTCAGCGGCGTCGGCCCGGGCGTGTCCACGCGCTGGAGGTTCGTCGGCACGGGCTGACCGCCGGCGTCCAGCAGCTGCAACCCGCTGTACCCCTTGAGCGTGCACTCCGCGCCGCTCTTGTTGGTCACCACGAGCTTGCCGTACCGGTTGCCCGCGCCCGCGTCGGAGTTCTCCGCCTTGGCGCTCAACGAGTCCGCCGTGCAGCGGTTCGACGCGGGCGCGGCCGTGGTCGCCTGGGTCGGCGGCACGGCCGGGCTCGACGGCGCCGCCGACGGACTGGGCGAGGCGGACGTGACCACCACGGTCGTCTGGGTCGCCACCGGCGCGGGGCTGCCGCACGCGGTGAGCACGGCCACCGGGACACCGCACGCGGCGAGGAGAAGTCGCCTCATGTCCACCTCCAGGGATCGGATACGTGGTCCTACCAACAGGACGGGCCCGAGGGGGTCGGGGTTGGCCCTGTCGGCCGGGAATTCACCGGATCGGGCACCTCACCCGTGAGGTTCCGCCCACCCGTCGGGCAGCACGGCGAGTCCCTCGACCGCCGCGGTCCACAGGTAGGTCCAGCAGACCCGGCCGTCGGGCAGCGTCACCCGGACGCGGCGGTACTCGTCGCCCTCGTACTCGTCCAGCACGGGCAGCGCGTCCTCGGGCGACTCCAGCCGCAGCACGTGGCCGGGCACGCCGGGACCGGTTCCGGGGCGCAGGGCCGGGTAGCCGCGGCCGCTGTCGAGCAGCAGGCCGGGCAGCCGCGCGGCGGTGGGCTCGTCCACCACGAACGGCGCGACGACGTCCCACGCGGACAGGCCCGGCTGGAGGGTGCCGTAGACGAACAGCCGGTCCGGCCAGTCGTCCGGCGAGGGGTCGCCGTGCACCGGGGTGACGTCCAGTCCGTCGGTGAGGGCGGCGCGGCCGGCCATGAAGCGGGCCCGGCGCTGGTCGACGTCGGCGCAGCGCACCGGGCGGCCGGCCGGCGACAGCAGGGGCATCCGGTGCTTGCCGGCGCGGCCCGTGTAGGCCAGGACGGAGTCGATCACGCTGCCGTCGAACAGCGTCACCCGACCGGTGTGCACCCGGACGAGCTGGTAGCGCAGACCGCGGCCCTCGCAGCGGTCGAGCACGCGGAGCTGGTCGGCCGTGGCGAACCAGACGGCGTGCTCCTCCTCGAGACCGGGCGCGGCGGCGAGCGTCGCGGGCCGCTGCCCGTCGGACTTGCGGAAGCCGGCGGCCCAGACCGCGGCGAGACCTTCACAGCGGGCCCGGAGCACGACCGCGGGCCCGGTCAACCCCAGCTCCTCGCGGAGCCACGTGACCTTGGACGGGTTCGCGTTGGACCCGTAGGCGAGCACCGGCGTGCGGGCCGCGAGCGGTGGTTCGCCGTGGTCGGCGAGCCAGTCGTCGAGGTCCTGCCCGTCCGGTGCCACCCGCCACCCGGAGTCGGCGCCGGGGTCCGGTGTGACCGGCCACCCCTCACCGTCCAGGTGAACGAAGCAGTGCCCCGGCCGAGCCCCCGGATAGGGCTCGGCCGGGTGACTATCGTCTGTGAAGGGCTGCGTCATGCTGCCCATTCTGGCAAGGCTCACGCCGAATTCACGTGACGTTGAGGTTCGGAGAACACTACCCATCGGATCTCTAAACCCCCTGAACTGGTGAAACCCGGCGTCCTGACCTGCCTTTACCGGTGCAGATCGGAGGGGTCGACGTGAGGTGTCACACGTTCTCCGCGCGCCGCGCGTCGTACGCCTCCTGGGCGGCCACGAGGTCGTCCAGGTTGTCCTCGATCCAGACGAACAAGCCCTTGATCTGCTCCGCGACCTGGGTACCCAAAGGGGTGAGGGAGTAGTCCACCCGTGGGGGGATCACCGGGTGCACGTCCCGGACCACCAGCCCGTCCCGTTCGAGTGACTGGAGCGCCTGGGCCAGCATCTTCTCGCTGACGCCGGTCACCGCGCGGCGCAGTTCGCTGAACCTCCGCGTGCCGTCGAGCAGCTTGCCCAGCACCAGGCTGCCCCAGTGCGAGGTCGCGTGGTTCGCGATCGTGCGCGAGGGGCAGTTGCGGTCGTACACGTCACCCTTCATGCCCATGCGCGCCACGTTACCTCGATGCTTTCCGATGTGTAAGTACCCCACGAAAAGGTAGGTACTTACGAAAAGTAAGCGGTCGCCCTAGCGTTCCCGGCATGACGACGTTGATCACCGGCGCGACCGGCAACCTGGGTTCCCTCATCGTGAAGCACCTCCGCGGCCGGGTGCCCGAACTCGCCGTGTCGGTCCGCGACCCGGCCAAGGCGGAGGGCCTGTGGCTCGAGGTCCGCAAGGGCGACTTCGACGGCGACCTCACCGGCGTGTTCGACGGCGTGGGCACCCTGGTGCTGGTGTCGGTCGACGGGCCGGACGACCTCCGGATCGCCCGGCACCGCAACGCGGTCGCCGAGGCCGTGCGGGCGGGCGTGACCCGGATCGTCTACACCTCGGTCAGCGACGCGGACACCTCGCCGCTGGGTCTGGCCGCGGTGCACAAGGCGACCGAGGAGCTGATCCGGGACACCGGCATCCCCTTCACGTTCCTCCGCAACGGCATGTACCACGAGAACTACACCCCGGCCCTCGCGCACGGCCCGATCACCACCGCCGCGGGCGACGGCCGGATCGCCAGCGTGTCGCGCGACGACCTGGCGCTGGCCGCCGCGGTCGTGGCGTCCACCGCCGGGCACGAGAACAAGGTGTACGAGCTGACCGGACCGCGGGCCTGGAGCTTCGCCGAACTGGCCGAGCTGGCCGGCACCACGCACGTGCCGGTGTCGGCCGCCGAGCGGGAGGCCGCGCTGATCGGGTTCGGGCTGCCGCCGTTCGTGGCCGGGCTGCTGACCGACATCGAGGTCAACATCGGTCGCGGCGCGCTGGCCGCGGTGCGGACGGACCTGGCGTCGTTGATCGGCCGGGCGCCGGTCGGCATCGAGGACGCCGTGAAGGCCGTGCGGGAAGCGGGGTGAGGCCGGGGTCCGGCCGGGTGGACGCGGGGCCACCCGGCCGGAGCCCGCGTCAGCCGTCGGCCAGCAGCAGCGCCGCGTCGATCTCGGCGTGTGCCTCCGGGTGGTGCTCCCACCATTCGGCGTACGCCGGGTTGCGCGGCAGCACGGCCCGGTAGGCCTTGGCCGCCGCCTGGAACACGTCGTGCGCCCGACCCGAGGCCGGACCCTCCCGCCGGGTGGCCAGCAGCAGGTCGACCATCAGCGGCGAGCCCTTGAGCGGCTTGATCACGATGCCGTCGCCGCCGCGGGACTGCGGCAGCGCGAAGGACACCGCGCCGTTGGCGACCAGGCTGCGCGCGGTGGACGCCTCGTTGACGTGGTGGGTGAACTTCGGCACGAACCCGGCCTCCGCGCAGACCGCGAAGATCTGGATGCGGTTGCCGACGAACTCGTCGGCGGGCGACACCCAGTCGCGGTCGGCGAGCGAGGCCAGGTCCACCTCGTCGTCCTGACCCAGCGGGTCCCAGTCGGGCAGGGCGACGAACTGCGGTTCGGACACCAGCCGACGCACCTCGAGGCCGCGGAACTCGCGGCGTTCCATGCCCTCGAAGCGGTCGAGCACGGCCAGCTGGACCTGACCGGACACCAACTGCTCCAGCAGGTCCGAGGCGCCGGGCAGGATCTCGGTGCGGATCTCCGAGCACGGGATGACCTTGCGCAGCTCCTCGACGAAGTGGCCGAAGAACAAGGTGGGCACCCCGCCGACGATCAGCGGGCCGGGCGTGCCGTCGGACGCCGCGGAGCGGGACTTGGCGAGCGACACCAGCTGGCCGACCTCGTCCAGCACCAGCCGGGCGGTGCCGACCACCTGCTTGCCGAGGTCGGTCGGGACGGAGCCGCCCGGGGTGCGGTCGAAGAGCTGACCGCCCACGATGCGTTCGACGGTGCGGAGTTGGGCGCTCATCGCCGGCTGGGTGAGACCCAGCCGGGTGGCGGCCTTCGTGAGACTTCCCTCGTCGGCGATCGCGCAGACCGCTCTGAGGTGGCGGAGTTCGAGCTCGGGCATAACGTCCTTCTATCCCCCTTTTGAATGAGCCGCCACCCCCTCGGGCCGCCATAGTTGGCGGAGCAACCCTGCGAAGAGGAGATCACGAGATGCGCGCGAGCCAGATCTACTGAGGTCGTGGCCGTCGACCGACCTGATCCACCACGTGGTCGAGCGAACCGGAAACCGTTTACGCGGGCGGATTCCTGGGGCGCCGGGGTCGGTCGTACGGGCCAGGGGGGTGTGCGGCGGACGTCCCCACCCCTGTGTGCGGAGCCGCCGGTCGTGACTGCGGAGTAGCGACCGGCGGCTTCGTCGCATTTTCAGTAGCGTCGGGGCCATGTCAGTTGTCGACAGCCCCGTTGGCTGGGTGAACGAGCACATCCGGCAGTACGTCGAGACGGACGGCGCGCAGGGCCACGAGTGGCGTCCGGGCGTGTACACGCTCCTGCTCACCGTCAAGGGCCGCAGGTCCGGCGAGCCGCGCCGCACCGCCCTCATCTACCAGCCCTACGAGGACTCCTACGTGGTCGTCGCCTCGCACGGCGGCGCGCCGCGCGACCCGGCCTGGTACCGCAACCTCCAGGACGACCCGACCGCCGAGGTCCAGGTGGGTGCCGAGCGCTTCCGGGCCACGGCGCGGACGGCCACCGGCGCCGAGCGCGCGCGGCTGTGGGACCTGATGAACGAGGTCTGGCCGGACTACGCCGACTACCAGACCAAAACCGACCGCGAGATCCCGGTGGTAGTCCTGGACCGCACCTGACCCGCCTCGCACCCGACCCGCCTCGGCCTCGTCCCGGCCGAGCCGCGCCGGCCGAGCCACCCTGAGGCCGCTCCGAGCCGCCCTGAGGCCGCTCCGAGCGGCCGGCCCGAAATACCGGCCCGAAATGTCGGCCCCCTCACCCGGCTCTGGTCGAGCCGCTCCGGGGAACCACCGGCTCCACCCCGGCCCTGGCCGAGCCGCTCCGGGGAACCACCCGTCCCACCCGGCCCTTGCCGACCGCTCCGAGAGAGCGACCCGGCTCGCCGGATCCCGGTCCGATTCGACGGAGATCGCTCGGCGGGTGCCGGCAAGGCGCCCGCCGAGCGGGCGTGGACGGCGTGGCTGGTGTGTTCAATTGTAGGCTTGTCGAATCGTAGAACAATCCCACAATCCCCACGATGATGACCCCGACCCCGACCCCGACACCAGCCCCGGGGCTGGCCCGAGCCCGACACCAGTCCCAGTCCCAGTCCCGGCCTGAGCCTCGGCACCGGCTCCGGCCCTGGCTCGAGCCTCGGCACCGGCCCTGAGTCGGGCGCGGCTCGGCCCTATGCGTGGCTCGAGTTCGAGCGTGGCCTGGGCTCGGGGGCGTGGCTCGGGTGCAGCGACCCCGGGGCGGGTTTGTTCAATTGAAGAATTGATGGATTGTTGAATGATTCCACGAATCTACGATCCGATGATCGCGGTTCGGGAGATTTGGCTGCCGCTGCCGCTGCCGCTGCCGCCGCTGCCGCCGCTGCCGCCGCTGCCGCCGCTGCCGCCGCCGCTGCCGCTGACGGCGCCGGCGCGGTTGCGATTGCTGTTGCGGAGGCTTGGCGGGGTTGGGGTGGGTGGCGCTTCGTTTTCGTCGCCCGGGCGGCAGGTTCGGCGGGGTCAGGTCGGCGGGGTCGGCGGGTTGGGGCCGGCGGGGTTCCGGCCGGCGGATTCGGGTCAGGGGGTTCGGGTCAGGGGATCGGCACCGCCGCGCCGGTCACCGTCACGCGCGGGTCGTCGGGGCGCACGTCGATCCGCAGCACGCTCGGCCGTCCCATGTCGACACCTTGGTGCACGGTGATCGCGCGCGGCTCGCGGACGTGGCCCAGGGTGCGCAGGTAGCCGCCGAACGCGGCCGCCGCGGCGCCGGTGGCCGCGTCCTCCACGACACCTCCCACCGGGAACGGGTTGCGGGCGTCCCAGGTGTCGGCGGAGCGGGGGAACAGCAGGTCCGCCGTCACCGCGTCGTGCGAGCGGAGCAGGTCGGCCAGCGCGTCGAAGTCGTAGTCCAGGTCGGCCAGACGCTCGCGGGTGGCGGCCACCAGCACGAGGTGCCACGCGCCGCCGAACGCCCAGCGCGCCGGGTAGGCCGGGTCCAGGTCGGACTCCGCCCAACCCAGGGCGGTCAGCGCGGCGGCGATCTCGGCGGGCGTGGCGTCGGCGGACTCGGTCGGCACGCTCGTCAGGCTCGCCGTGCCGGGCGCCGCGGCCACCTCGACCAGGCCCGCCCGGGTGTGGAAGCGCAGCAACCCCGTGCGGCCGAGGGCGACCGCGGCGGCGACCGTCGCGTGACCGCAGAACGGGATCTCCACCAGCGGGCTGAAGTAGCGCACGTCGAACGCGTCCGGCTCGGCCGTCGGGCGCACGAACGCGGTTTCGGAATATCCCACCGAAGCGGCGACGGCGAGCATCGCGGCGTCGTCCAGCCCGGTAGCGTCGAGCACGACACCGGCGGGGTTCCCGCCCTCCGGGTCGGTGGTGAAGGCGCTGTAGCGGAGCACGTCGGTCATGGCTGCCAGGGTGCGCCCCGATCCGGCATCGAGTCCAACGATTCTCTCCGATGTGATCCATCGCTATTGTCGATGACCATGGACACCCGCCTCCTGCGCACGCTCCTCGTCCTCGCGCGCACCGGCAGCTTCACCGCCGCCGCCACCGAGCAGCACCTGGTGCAGTCCACGGTGACGAGCCAGGTCAAAGCCCTGGAGCGACACCTGGGCGCGCGGTTGTTCGACCGGCTGCCCACCGGCGCGCGGCTCACCGAGGCGGGCCGCCGGGCCGTCGAGCACGCGCGCGAGGTGCTGGCCGCCGAGCAGCGGCTGCGGGACGCGGTCCGGGGCAGCACCGCGGTCGAGGGCGACGTGCGGATCGGCGCGCCCGAGTCGGTGTGCGCCTACCGGTTGCCGCAGCGGATCGCGGACGTCGCGCTGCGCTGGCCGGGCATCACGGTGCACCTCTCGCCGGTGGGCACCCGCGAGGCGCTGGCGGGCGTGCGCAACGGCGGCCTCGACCTCGGGCTGGTGCTGGAGGAGGCGGTGGTGGCCTCCGGGCTGGAGGTGACCGCGCTGGGCGTCGAGCCGATCGAACTGGTGACGGCGCCGGGCGTGGCCGTGGACGAGCGGTACTTCCTGCTGGAGGAGGGCTGCTCGTACACCGACCGGTTCGTCCGCGAGCTGGCCGCGACGCCGAACATCACCCGGTTCGGCAGCATCGAGGCGGTGCGGTCGTGCGTGATGGCCGGGCTCGGGTGGACCGTCCTGCCGCGGGTCGCGGTGGCCGAGCAGCTCGACGCGGGCACCCTGCACACCGTGCGCGACCTGCCCGACAGCACGCTGTTCCTGGTCACCGACCCGCGCCGGAGCAAGTCGGCGGCGGTCCGCGCGGTCGCCGCCGCGCTCACCTGAGCCGCGCTCACCGCAGGCCGAGGCCCGCGACCATGCCCTCGCAGCTGCGCACCACCATCGACGCGGCCCGGCGCTGGGCGTTGTCCAGCGCCGGGTTCACCGTCTGCTCGCGCCACCGGCCCAGCGTGTCCAGCACCGCGTGCCGCAGCTCGGTGTCGCTCGGCTCGTACTCCAGGCCCAGCCTGGCCAGCATGCTGGTGCCCAGCCCGCCGACCAGCCGGGCGGCCTCGTCGTCCAGCTCACCGGGGAACCGCACCCGACCGCCGTGCAACGCGGCCAGCAGGCGCAGTTCGCGGAAGTCGTGCGCCGAGGCCACGAGCTGCTCCATGGCCGCGGTGAGCCCGACGGCGGCCGGTCGAGGCTCGGCGCGCAGCACCACGTCCAGGCCCAGCAACGCGGCCCGGGCCTTCAGCACGTCCTTGCGTTCGGCGAAGTACAACCCGATCGACTCGCGCAGCTCGCCCAACCCGCTGCGCTGCACCAGTTGTGCGGTCAGCTTGACCTGCGTGTCGTAGCCCTGCCGGATCAACGTGGTGGTCAGCCGCACGCCGAAGATCCCAAACCGGTCCACCAGCGCGCGTCGCACGCCGGCGTCCAGCTGGATCGGGAAGTGGTGCGCCACGAACCGGTCCGCGGACAGCAGGTGGTCGTCCAACCCGGTGCGGGGCAACGAGGCCAGCGCGGCGAGGGCGGCGAACTCGTCCTCGCGCAACGTCCGCGCCGCCACCGCGAGCAGCCCGGCGACCGCGACCACGTTCTGGCACACCGGCACCACCTGCGCCTCGCGCCGGTACCGGCGGGCGATCTGCTTGGCCGAGGTCAGCGCGTCGATCCGGCCGGCACCGATCTCGTCGGCCCGCGCGAGCACGACCACCGTGCCCACGGGCGTGGCGCGGGCGAACGGGTGGTCGTGGGCGGCGCGCAGGTACTCCAGGTCGTTGTGGTGCAGGTGCCTCGTCAGGTACAGCACGGCGTCCGCGTCCCGGTACACCTGCTCGACGGCCGCGCCCGCCGGGTTGTCGATCAGGGTGAGGTCGCGCAGCGAGCGCGACGGCCACTCCACGTCGATCCGGTTCGCGCCGGACGCCTCGATCACCACCCGGCCGTCCCGGCGCACCATCGGCACCTCGTGCGGGCCCACGTGCGCGTGCGGCCGCGGGCCGTCGCGGAACCAGGTGACCGCGCCGCCCGTGTCGAACTCGTCGCCGATCAGCGCGCCGGCCAGGGTGGACTTGCCGACCAGCGGCGGTCCGGCGACCCCGATCCGCAGCGGCTCGTCGATCCGGGCCACGTAGCCGCGCAGCCAGGCCGTGGCGCGCGGGCTGTCCCGGTACACCGACAGCGCGTCGTTGAGCAGGTGCCAGACCTCGTCGCCGAGCATCAGGCGCTGATCCCGAGCGGCGCGGGTGTGCCCGCGAGGGCCTGCACGCGCCGGTAGAGCGCGACCAGCCGGTCGAGTTCCTGCCGCGCCTCGTGCGCCCGGCGCTCGCGCTCGGCGGTGTCCGCCTGCACGGCCCGCCGCGCGCCCCGTGCCGACTCCAGCAGGGTTTCCTGGAGTTCCTCGGCCAGCGTGCCGAAGTGGTCGCGCAGGCTGCGCTGGACCTGGCGCGCGGCGTCCCGGCAGTCCTTGCCGAACCGCAGGAAGAAGTCGTCCACGTGCCGCTGCGCCGCGGCCTTCGCCGCCGCCTGCCGCCGCTTGAGCCGCTGGTCGCTTTCGTCGTACACGGCCTTGCCCCCGAACAGCGCGCCCGCGCCGAGCGAGACCGCGTTGATCAGCGGCATCCCGGCGAGGCTCGTGACCAGTCCGAACATGAGGACCCCACCGTAGGACCCGCGAAGCCCGGTGAACAGCTTCTGCGCCACACCGAACTTCTCGATCCGCGGTCGGTCCGGTTTGGACACCCGCTCCAGCACGTCGTCGGGGAACACCGATTCGGGCAGCAGGTCGTCCCGGTGCACCGGGAAGCTCTTGGCCACCTTCTCCGCGACCCACTGCGCGCGGTCGAGCAGCCAGGCGAAGTTCGCGGCGGCGGCCTCGGTCAGGTTGGCCTCCAACCACTCCTCGAACGCCTCCCAGCCGCGTGCCGGGTCGGCGGTCTCGAAGGTCTTGTCGACCTCGCGCAGGATCCGCCTCGTCCGGTCGCGCAGGTCGAACTCCACGTCGGACACCAGGTCGGCCATCTCGTCGGCCAGCACGGTCTGCCAGCGCGCGGACCGGCGGCGCAGCTCGTCGATGCGGCGCTGCGCCTCGTTGAGCGCGGCCACCGCCTCCTCGGCGCCGCGGGCGCCGCGCGCCTCGACCTCCTCCCGCACCGGCGCGACCAGCTGCCGGATCGCGGAACCGGCCGACACCGCGACGACCCGGCTGGTCAGCACGTCGGCGGCGGCCACGATGTCGCGCTGCACGCACTCGAGCAGTTCCGGGAAGCCGGACTCGGCGTTGAGGGCCTGGTCGCCGGTCTTCGCCGCGCGCAGCCGCAGCGCGGACGACACCGGTACCAGCCGTGCCGTCACGCCCGCGCGGGCCAGGTGACCCCGGTTGCGCTCCAGCACGTGCCGCCAGCCGGTGGTGATGTCGATCTTGGTGAGCACCACGACCACGTTCGGGCAGGACGTCATCACCCGTTTGAGGAGGTCCAGTTCGGACCCGGACAGCTCGGCCGTGGCGTCCGAGACCATCAGCACCGCGTCCGCCTGGAGCAGCGCGGCGAACGTGGCGGCGGTGTGCGCGGGCCGCGGCACGCCGACGCCCGGCGTGTCGATCAGCACCAGGCCTGAGGTGAGCAGGGCGCGCGGGATGCCGACCTCGGCCCGCACCAGCTCACCCGCGTGCGGCGTGCTGACCTCGCCCGCCACCGCGTCGATCGGCACCGGGATCCGCTCGGTCGGCGCGTCGGCGGACGTGCGCACGAGCGCGGCCGACGGGGTGTCCGCGTGCTTCACGAACGTGGGCACCGTGGTGGTGACGTCGTCACCGACCGCGCACACCGGCGCGTTGACCAGGGCGTTGACGAGCTGGCTCTTGCCCTGCCTCGACTCGCCGACGACGAGCACCCGCAGCCCGGGCCCGAGCCGCCCGGCGCGCTGTTCGCGCAGCCGTTGGGCCAGGTCGGGGCGGTGGTGCGCGGTGCACGCCCTGATCGTGTCGTCGAGCACGTCGAGCCAAGGCGCGGACATCACTCGGAAGAGTCTGCCGTGTTCAGCCTGTCACGTAAAAGGAGGCCGGCCCCGTCGACTGGACGGGACCGGCCTCCGCGGGAGGGCGGGAGCGCGTCAGAACAGCAGGTCGTCCACCCCGAGGTGGTCGACCACCGGCACGTCCGCGTGGTGCGCCACGTCGGTGACGTTGCTCACGACCGAACCGACACCGGCGACGTCGGCGGTGTGGTGCGCGGAGTCCGCCGCGAAGTCGGCGGCGGTGTGCGCGGGCGTGGTGACGGCGCTCTGGCCCTGGTCGGTGAGACCCGTCGGGTCCAGCGAGGTGGGGAGCTGGGTCGGGAGGTTCGCGGGGAGGTGGCCGGCGAGGCCACCGGTCACGCCGTCGACCGCGCCGTGCAGCGAGTCGAGCGAGCCGAACACGTGGCTGGTCAGGCCGTCCGTGCCGGGCAGCGCGCCGGTGACCCCGCCGGCGGTGGCGACGGCACCGTGCACCGTGCCGTTCGCCGTGGCGGCCAGGTCCGCGGCCTGGCCGGTGGTGTGGGTGGCGACGTCGAGGGAGCCCGCGACGTCGCCCACCGAGGAGAAGTCGCCCGCCACCGCGGCGTCGAACTGGCCCGCGACGGCGTCGGTGGCGCCCCAGCCGACCAGACCGCCGAAGACCTGGAGGCCGTTGGCGTCGGCGCTCAGCGCGCCCGCCGCGGCGAGGTTCACGTCCGAGCCGCCGCCGGAGAGCTGCTGGGCGACGGCCTGGAGCTGGCTGATGGCGCCCGCCGTGCCGGCGTCCGCGGGCAGGTCGTCGACGAGCGTGCTGTCCAGCGCGGGGAGGCTGCCGGACGGCGCGTAGTCGAGGACCAGCGGGATGACCTCCTGCACGTCCAGCGCGCTCACGTCGCTCAGCCCCGCTGCCGCGAGCGCGCCCTCGGCGTCGGCCTGGAAGTCGGCCAGCGCGGTCGGGTCGCTGAGGAGGTCGAGGACGAAGTCGTGCAGCGTGGTGGGGCTGGTGCCCATGGTGGCGTTCTCCTGGGGGGTTTCGGCGGGAGTTCTCGGACGACCCGTGACCGGCAGGGGAGGTCCGGGGCGTCGGTGACCACGCTAGGCAGCGGGGGATCCGCCGCCATCGGGGATCACTCCCCGTATATCCCGCAACCACGGAGGGGTGGTTGTCGTTCACTCCCTAAGGGCTTAGGGGATCGGGTTGAAGGTGCCGGCGCGGCCGTGTAGGCAGTGGGCCGCAACTGCCACCACGAGGAGGGGTCTCGGCTTGCCGTACGTCCTCGGTGTCGACGCGGGCACCACGCGCACCACCGCCGCGCTGTGCCGGCTCGGTGGCGCGGGCCGGGCCGAACCGGAGTTGCCCGCGGTCGGGTTCGCCACGTCGTTGCTGCTCAGGCCCGATGGCACGGTGGTGGTCGGCGAGTTCGGCGACCCGCGGCTGTCGGCGACCGGGTTCACCGGGAGGGTCGGCGACCGGACGCCCGTCGCGCTCGGCGCCGACCTGTGCCCGGCCGAGGAGCTGACCGCGCTCGTGGTGCGGTCGGTGGTCGACCGGGTGACCGCGCAGGAGGGTTCGGGGCCGGCACACGTCGTGCTCACGTCTTCACCTGGTTGGGGGCCGACCACCCGAAAGGGACTGCTGGACGCGTTGGCCGCGGTGGGCGTGCCGGACGTCTCGCTGCTGCCCGAACCGCTCGCCGTGGCGGAGAACCACGCGTTCCTGCACGGTCCGCCCCCCGCGCTCGGGGTGTTCTCGCTGGGCGGTCACGCGTTCCGCGCGGCGGTCGTGCGCGGCCGCGAGGTGGTGCGGTTCGCCGAAGGCGTCGACCAGGCCGCCGGTGTCGACTTCGACGACCTGGTGTTCGGGCACGTCCGCGAGGTGCTCGGGCGCGAGCTGACCGGGTTGCCCGCCGACGACCCGCGCACGTCCGCCCTCTACGCGCGGCTGCGCCGGGACTGCGAGGCGGCCAAGCGGCTGCTGTCCGGGCTGCCGGAGACGCGGTTGCCCGTGCACCTGCCGTCCGGGTCGGTGGAGGTGCCGCTGACCAGGGCGCGGTTCGAGCAGCTGGTGCGGCCGGCGCTGGACCAGGCGCTCGCCGTGTTCGAGCGGACCGCGCGCGGGCTCGGCGTGGAGGTGACCGCGCTGGTCGGCGGCAGCGCCCGGATCCCGTTGCTGGCGGCGTTGGCGCCCGGCCGGGTGGTGTTCGAGGCCGCGCCCGAGACGTCCGCGGTCAAGGGCGCGGCGCTGCACGCCCGGCGGGTGCTCGAGGGCGACGCCGAACCCGAGCCCGTGCCGACGTCCGTGCTGGTCCGCTACGACGACCCGTCGCTGCGCTTCCCGGTGGGGGCGCTGGACTACGTGGACGACGACTTCACCGCGCCGCCGCCGCGCCCGCCGGTCGACATCACTCCGCTCGACCTGCCCGAACGCCGCACGGTCAAGCGCGTGGTGCGCGGACTCGCGGTGACCGGGCGCCGGTCGGCAGACCCCGAGGACGGTCGTTGAGCAACCCCGTGGTGGCGCGCGTCGCCGCCGATCCCCGCGCCCCGCTCCGGCTGGGCGTGCTCGCTCCCGGCGGGTACGGCAAAACCACCCTGCTCGGCGCGCTGTCCCGGGTGCTGGCCGAGGTCGACGTGTCCATTGTGGACGATGCGCACCTGTTGCCGGAGCGGGACCTGCTGGACCTGCGCGACCGGGTCGAACGCGGTGCCGCGCGGGTGGTCGTGGCCTACCGGCCGTGGCCGCGGTCGCGCGCGCTGGCCGGACTCGCCGAGTCGCTGTCCCGGGCCGGGTCGGTGGTCGTGCTGGAGCCGTGGAGCCGGGACGAGGTGCGGTCGGCGCTGGCCGCGCGGGGGTTGGCGGACTTCGTGCACCAGCAGACCGGTGGCGTGCCGCGGTTCGTGCGGCGGCTGGCCGGGGTGACCTCGCCGGAGGTGCCGGGTGACGTGCTGGCGTCGTTCCGGGCGGACCTCGACTGGCTCGACGCGGACGTGCAGAAGTTCCTGCTGGCCGCCGAAGCCGGTGCGGCGCTGCGGTTGGACCTGCTGACCTCGTTGCTGGGCAAGGATTCCGACGCGGTGGGCGAGGTGATCGAGGCGGCTCGGGCGACCGGGCTGCTCGCGCCGGACGGGACGCTGCTGCCCGTGGCGCGGGCCGCGGTGGGCGCGGTGGCGCGGGCGGACCGGCGGGTGGCGGTGCGGCAGCGGCTCGCGCAGCTGGTGCTGGAGTCGGGCGGTCCGGTGCTGGACCTGGTCGCGCCGCTGGTGGACGCGGGTGTCGGCGGGCCCGGCGCGGTGGCGGCGTTCCGGGCCGCGGCGGAGGAGGCGCTGCCGACGGATCCCGCGCTGGCGGCCCGGTTGCTGGCGGCGTGCGCGCCGTCGCCCGGGTTGGCGGTGCGGCGCGCGGCGGCGTCGGCGATGGCGGGTGACCTGGACACCGCGCTGCGGTTGGCGGACCGGGTGATCTCCTCGGGCGACCCGGAGTTGCGCGGTCCGGCGGCGGAGGTCGCGGCGATCGCGTTGGCGCACCGGGGTCAGCTGGCGCGGGGCACCGAGCTGCACCGCTGGTCGCCGACCGCGACGTCCACCGCGTTCGGGGTGATCGGGCAGGTGGGCACCGGTCGGCTGCCGTCCGCGCCGTTGCCGCCCGCACCGCCGACGATGCTCGACGGTGCCGCTTCGCTGATGGCGCAAGGGGTTGTGGAGTCCGTTGTGGACTCACCGGATACCGCATTGTCCACTTTGGTCGGTGCGGTCGGGCTGCTGGAGCCGGCCGGGCGCGGCGTGCTGCTGCCCGACTCGCCGGCCGCGTTGGCCGCGCTGGTGGCGTTGCACGGCGGTGAGCCCGGGGTGGCGGAGTCGGTGCTGGACCGGGCGTTGCGGACCTCGCTCGGCGGCGCGCTGATGGTGGTGCGGCACCGGTTGTTGCGCGGGTGGGTCGCGATGGTGCGCGGTGATCTCGGTGCGGCGCGGGAGGTTCTGGCCGGGTTGCGCCGGGCGGGGCGGGCGTTGGAACCGCGGGACTGGTTGTTCGCGGTGGCGCTGGAGGTGGGGGTGGCGCGGCGGGACAGCGACCTCGGCGCGGTGAAGCGGACGTGGGAGCAGGCTTGCGAGGCCGTGCTGCGGCACCCGGTGGACCTGTTCGCGTTCCTGCCGCTGGGTGAGTTCGCGGTGGCGGCGGCGCGGTTGCGCGACCGGCACCGGTTGGCGCCGCACCTGGCGTCGGCGGCGTTGTTGTGCAAGCAGTTGGGCGATCCGCCGTTGTGGGCGGTGGCGTTGCACTGGAGCGGGTTGCACGCGGCGATCACGGCGGAGGAGACGGCGGCGGCGGAGGAGCACGCGGCGAACCTGGCGGCGTGCGCGCCGCACAGCCGGTACGCGGCGACGGTGTCGGCGGCGGCGGAGAGCTGGTTGGACGTGCTGGCGGGCGAGGTCGACCCGGACCGGGTGGAGGCCGCCGCGAAGGGGTTGCACGGGGCGGGGCAGTGGTGGGACGCGGCGAGGTTGGCGGGCCAGGCGGCCATCCGCACGTCGGACCGCCAGGCGATGGTGAGACTGCTGGACTGCGCCCGCTCCTTGCAGGGCCGGCCCCCGACCGCCCGTCCTGCCACCCCGACCGAACCGACGGGCCGCCTGAGCGACCGCGAACGCGAGGTGGCCGAACTGGTGGTGACGGGCCTGACCTACAAACAGGTGGGCGACCGCCTCTTCATCTCGGCGAAAACGGTGGAACACCACATGGCCCGAATGCGCCAACGCCTGGGCTGCACCAGCCGCCCCGACCTCCTGGACCACCTCCGCCGCCTCGTAGGATCCTAGAATCGTTCAACAACCCCACAATCCACCCTGTCCCACCCCCGCACCTGACCCCGAACTCGCTCCACCACCCGCCGACGCACACCCACCACCCGACTGACCGACCCCGCACCCGCCGCGACCCGCCCGCTGCCCAGCCCTGCCCGCTGCCGAGCCCGCCCTTGTCGAGCCCGCCCTTGGTCGGGTTCCGCTGCTGTCGAGTTCCCGCCGACCGATGCCCACCCGGCCACCCGGCCATCCGCCGGTTGCCGCCTGCTGGTCAACCGGCCAGACCCGCCGGCCGCCAAGCCTCCCCGGCCCCGCCCGCCGACGGGTCGCCACTTGCCGGCCTCCACCTGTCGTACGGTCGAGTCCCGCCGACTCCCGCCCACCCACTGGCTGCCGGCACCGCCGGCTGCCACCCACTCCGCCGATCCTCTGGCGCTCACCACCCGCTGCCGCCTGCAACCCGCTGCCGCTGCCGCTGCCACTTGCCGCCCGCGCCCGCCGCTACCCGCTGGTCATGACCATCCGCCAGCCGCCGCCCGCAGCCATCCGCCGGCCGCGACCATCCGTCCCGCCCAACTGCCGCCCGCTCATCGGTTGCGCGACCTGCCCTCCCGGCCGCCACCGACCGGCTGGTGATCGTCCACCCCCGCTTGCCTCCGCAGGGCCTCGCCGGGGCTGGTGCCTATCCACCCGTCCGCCGCCTGCCGCAACCGATCGCCGGTGTGACCCGCAGGCTGGTGCCCACTGCCCACTGCCCACCGCCTGCCGGCTGCTGCGTCCGCCAACTTCCGCAAGTCGCGGCTGGTGCGATCTGCCGGTCAGGTGTCTGCACGCCTGCTTTCTGCTGCCCCATTGGCATTCACCCGCTGGCCGATACCCGCCCGTCGATACCCGCCCGTCGATACCCGCCCGTCGATACCCGCCCGTCGATACCCGCCCGGCGGCTCGCCGAACGCGTGGCTCCCTCTCCGCCCGCTCCTGCCTCTCCGCCCGCTCCTGCCGCGCCGCCCGCTCCTGCCGCGCCGCCCGCTCCTGCCGCGCCGCCCGCTCCCGCTGCGCCGCCCGCTTCGCCGGTCGCCTGGCTCGCTGCTGCCCGGGTCGCCGCGCTGGGCGTGCATCGGTCGAGCATGTCCCGCTGCCGCTCGGCTTCGGCGGCCGCCCGAAGTGCCGTCGACCGCCGCCTGTCGACCGCCGCTTGTCGGCGGATTGCTCTGGCGTGGGTGCGGGCGGCGAGTCGTTCGGCTGTTGGGGATTGTGGGAAGGTGGGATTGTTGAACGATCCTACGTTGGTTAGGTTGTTGGATTGGGGGATTGTTGAACGATTGGAGGATTGAGTGATCAGGGGGCGAGTTGGGGGGAGGGCTTCGAGGCGTGGAGGAGGATCAGGCCCAGGGTGGCCAGGGTGGTGTTCTGGAAGGCGGGGGTCAGGCCGTTCCAGGTTTTCGACTGCCACATCGCGAACCACTCGCCGCCGATCGCCAGGAAGCCCAGGCCGAACAGCACGGCCTGCAAGACCCAGCCCGTCGACGACAGCGGCCGGGCGGTGGGGTGGCCTCGGAGCCACGACACCACCGCCGCCAGCAGGATCACGGCCGTGAGCGACTCCCACGCGATGATCAGCACGTACGCCGCCGTCACGAGCGACTGGCTGGTGATCGCACGCCACATCAGGTCCGGCGACCGGAACGTCGTGTCCATCGCGAACACGTGCTCCACGAACGCCCGGTTCGTCCCGTAGTCGGTGATGTTCCCGAACGCCACCAGCGTCATGTACGCCGCCGACACCGCCGTCAGCACCGCCGTCGCCACCTGCGGGCTCCCCGCCCGACCAAGAAAACGCATACCCGGAAACTTAGTCACAACACGTGCGCGAACCATGACACCGAGTGGCCGAACCCCGGGAACCCGAAGTGATCACGACGGGCACGGCGGCTCGTAGTCCAGTTGGGGCAGGTGCCGGTGCCACGCGTCCTCCGGCAGCACCCCCTTCGTCTTCGCGCAGATCCGGTCCACCGAGCGCCGCTCGTCCAGGTCCCACAACCGCACCGTCGTGTCGTACCCGGTCGACGCCAACCCCTTGCCGTCCGGGCTGAACTCCAGGTCCCGCAACCCCGCGTCGTGCCCCGTCAACGCCTGCCCGAACGACGTCGGCACGCCGGTGCGCAGGTCCCACAGCCGGATCGTCCGGTCGTCGCTCCCCGACGCGAGCAACCCGCCGTCCGGGCTGAACGCCACCGCCACGACCGCCTCGACGTGCCCGGTCAACGGCTCGCCGAGCGGCGTCACCCGAGCCGGGTTCGTCAAGTCCCACAACCGGATCGTCTTGTCGTCGCTCGCGGTCGCCAACACCCGCCCGTCCGGGCTCACCGCGCCGCCGCGCACCGCGCCCGTGTGCCCGGTCAACGGCTGCCCCAGCGGCTGGGCCACGGCCGGGTCGGCCACGTTCCACAGCCGCACCGTGCGGTCCGCGCTGGCCGTCACGAGCGTCCGCCCGTCGGGCGTGAACCCGACGTAGTGCACGTACCCGGAGTGCCCGACGAGCGGCCGGCCGAGCCGCCGCGGGTGCTCGCGGTCGGAGATGTCCCACAGCTGCACCGACTTGTCCGTCTCGCCGGTCACCAGCACCTTGCCGTCGGGCCGGATCGCGACCGGCGCGCTGTACCGGGTGTTCAGCTCCACCGGCGGCCCGAGGGAGCGCGGCACGTCGGGGTCGGTGAGGTCCCACAGCCGCACCGACTTGTCGCTCACGCTGGCGAGCGTCCGACCGTCGCGGCTCATCGCCAGCGCCCACACGCCCGCGCCGTGCGACGTCACGGGTCCGCTCGAGGGACGCGGTCCGCGCGGGTCGGTCAGGTTCCACACCCGGATGGTCTGGTCCTCGCTCGCGGTCACCAGCCGCTTGCCGTCGGGCAGGTACCGCGGCCCGATGGTGCGCGCCGCGTGACCCACCAGCACCGTGCGCGGCAACGACCACAGGCGCACCGCGGTGTCCTGGCTGCCGGTGGCGAGCCGGTACCCGTCGGGCGAGAACGCGACCGCGTACACCGTGCCGTTGCGCCCGGTCAGCGGTTGGCCGACGGGCGTGGTGTGCGCGGGGTCGGTGACGTTCCACAGCCGCGCGGTGCCGTCCGCGCCGCCGGAGGCGAGCATCGTGCCGGACGGGTTGAACGCCACCGACCACACGCCGCCGCCGTGTTCGGTCAGCGGCCGGCCGAGCGGTGTCGCCGCCGCGGGGTCCGTCACGTCCCACAGCCGCACGCTGTGGTCCTCGCTGCCGGTGGCCAGGATCCGGCTGTCCGGCGAGAACGCGACCGAGTGCACGGTCCCGTCGTACCCGGTCAGCGGCTCGCCGAGGACCTCGGGCCGAGCCGGGTCGGTGACGTTCCACAGCACCACGGTGTGGTCGTCGCCGCCGACCGCGAGCAGCCGCCCGTCCGGGCTGAACGCGACGCTGCGCACCGGGCCGGCGTGGTGCCCGAGCGGCGGTCCGAGGGGTTTGGGCTTCGCCGGGTCGGACACGTCCCACAGCCGCGCGGTGTCGAACTCGTCCGCGGTGGCCAGGGTTCGGCCGTCCGGGCTGAACGCGACCAGGTAGATCGTCCCGGTGTCGGCCTCCAGGGGCAGCCCGAGCGCGCGCGGGGTGGTCGGGTCGGTGACGTTCCACAGCCGCACCGTCCGGTCGTCGCCCGCGG
Organism: Actinosynnema sp. NPDC020468; assembly: GCF_040642015.1. Lineage (NCBI taxonomy): Bacteria > Bacillati > Actinomycetota > Actinomycetes > Pseudonocardiales > Pseudonocardiaceae > Actinosynnema > Actinosynnema sp. NPDC020468. The sequence continues at coordinate 38,810 of NZ_JBFAEO010000035.1, read as the reverse complement.
TGGCGAGCACCCGGCCGTCGGGGCTGAACACCGCCGAGCTGACCCACCCCTTGTGCGTGGGCAGGGTGCTGGCCGGTTTCGGGTCGTCGGGGTCGCGCAGGTCCCACAGCCGCACCGTGTTGTCGTAGCTGGCGGTGGCGAGCGTGGTGCCGTCGCGGTTGAACGAGGTCAGGTACACCGCGCCGGTGTGCCCGTTGAGCAGGGTGGCCAGCGGCGCGGCCTGGGTGGAGATCACCCGGGTGTAGACGTCGTGGTCCTCGGGTCGCATCCGGTGCGCGACGAGGTCGAGCTGCGCGGACAGCGACGGATCGGGTTCGCGCAGCCGGTCGGCCTCGGCCACGACCTGGCGGAACACCGCGTCGTCGCGCTGCCGCACGGCGAGCACGGCCGCCGTCACCGCGATCACCGCCAGTACCGCGACCACGACGACGGCCGCGCGCTTGCCGAGCGCGGCCCGCTTGCGGTGCTGGGTGGACACGGTCAGGAAGTCCTGCGCCACGCCGGTGAGCCCCTGCGGTCCAGCGCCGTCGGCCCACAGCCGCGCGGTTTCCAGCCGGGCGCCCCGGTAGAGCAGCGACGGGTCGCGGTGCTGGGCCGCCCAGCCGGCCGCGTCCTCCTCCAGCCGCTGGCGCAGCAGCTGACCCTCGCGGTCCTGGTCGATCCAGCTGCGCAGCCGGGGCCACGCCTGGAGCAGCGCCTCGTGGGTGATCTCGACCGAGCCCGCGTCGAGCGTGACGAGGCGGGCCCGGGCCAGCACCTCCAGCGCCTCCTCGCCCGCGGCCCGGTTCGCGGCCTGACCCACGAGCGCGTGCCGGGTGGAGCGGCGGCGGGTGTCCTGGGTGTCCTCGCCGACCCGGACCAGGCGCAGCAGCAGCGGTCGCGCGGCGGACTGGGCCCGGGGCGCGAGGTCGGCCCAGGCCCGTTCGGCGGTGGCCGCGACCGCGCCCTGGATGCCGCCCGCCTGCCGGTAGCCCGCGATGGTGAGCTTGCCCGCCTGCCGGCGTTGCCAGGTGGCGAGCAGGGCGTGCGAGAGCAGCGGCAGCGCGCCCGCGTCGTACGCCCCCTGCCCGGCCCGTCCCGGCGCGCGACCGCTGCGCACGCCCAGGTCGCGCAACATCAACTCGATCAGCCCCGCCTCGAGCTGGAGCCCCGCCGCGCGGGCCGGCCTGGACACCGCCTCGCGCAGTTCGGCCGACGTCATCGGGCCGAGCACCATCTGGCGCTCCTGGAGCGCGTCGGCGAGTTCGGGGTAGGCCAGGCACCGGCCGTAGAAGTCCGCGCGCACGCCGAGGACGACCAGCGCGGGCGCGGAACCGCCGGGTGTCGCGGGCGTGCACGCGATGTGCAGGGCCTGCACGAAAAGCTGCACGAGCGTTTCGTCGCCGCACAACGTGAACGCTTCCTCGAACTGGTCGACCACGACCACCACGCGTTCGGCGCCGTGCTTTTCGGCGTGCGCGGCGAAAGCGGCCCTGATCCGCGCGGCGAATCGCGGAACGCCCGCGAAGGCCGAATCCGGGAACGGGTTCCCGTCCTCCGCGCCGAGGTCCGGGTTCGACGTCCGGTCGAGCACGTCGGCGAGTTCCGGAACCTGTCCGACGAGTTCGCCGACCGGATCGGCGCCGGGTGTCACCACCACCGCGGGCCACCGCGCCGAGCCGTCGACGCCGAGCGCGCCGGAATTGACCGCCGGAATGACGCCGGCGCGCACCAGGGACGATTTCCCGGCACCCGAGGCGCCGACCAGCATCACTATTCCGCCGGAGTCCACCGCCGCCCCCAGCCGGGTGACGAGGGCGGCGGTGCTGCGTTCCCGGCCGAAGAACCAGCCGGAGTCCTCGGGCTGGAACGCGGCGAGCCCCCGGTAGGGGCACACGCCGATCTCCTCGGTGCTCGGCGGGTCCTCCTCGGCGCCGCCCGCCGGGCTGGACAGCGCCTCCTCCCACAGCGCGCGCCACGCGTCGAGGTCGTACAACTCGGCCGGCTGCGGCTGCGGGCGCGCTTTCCTGGCTTCGCCGATGAGGATTTCCAGGACCACGGAGAGTGCCGAGAACCGGGCGGGCACGTTGCGGCCGCGCCGCCAGTCGCTGACCCGCTGCGCGGTGGCGCGCACCGGCCGGCCCCGTTCGTCGGCGCGCCGGGTGCGGGCGACCGATTCGGTGACCCGCTTGAGCGGCGGGTCGCCCGCTTCCGCGTACAGCAGCGCGAACCGTTCCGCGAAGACCGCCCGGGGTCCCGAAGCGCGATCGGAACTAGGCATCCGCAGCTGGCCTCCTCGGGTCCGGTCTTCCGGACCGGAAAACCGGATGTGAGCGGTGAACTGGAGTTTCTTCGACCGGTGTCGCCCCGGGTGGTCCACCCTAACGACTTGCGCTGCCAAGCTGCCCGGGACGTTCCGCCGACGTCGTCGGGTTGTGCGAAGGGACCGGTCCACGTGGTTTCGCAGTCAACTGGTGCGGGTCGCGAATCGTTCGTCGCTGAGGAGTCCTGGGGGTCTTCTCAGCGGTGTGCGCCCGCGCTGCCCGGTACCTGGAACGGCGCGGCGACGTGCCGCGCCGCCCGTGGTCGACGGTGAGCCGGCCGGCCGGTCGCCGGTAGCGGAGCGTGACCTCCCGGGTGAGCCGCGGGTGTGCCCGATCCTGCGGACCGTGCTGGACGCGCACGGTCGGGACCGGGCCGAGGTGAGACTGGTGCTGCTGGCCAGGCTCGCCGCCCCGCTGCGCGCCTAACCCCGCGCGGCGGGTGCCTCCCGCGGCACGGCGCCGCGCGGCTTCGCCCGGTCGAGCCACCACTGCGAGAGCACCAGCGGCAGCACCCAGCCGAGCCACGAGGTGGTGCCCGCGATGGCCTGGCCGAGCGCGATCTCGCTGCCGCCGAACGCGCTGTCGAGTCGCGGCGTGAAAACGATCGTGGTGACCACGGCCCACACCCGGTTCGAGATGATCGACGCGGTGAGCGCGAAACTGCGCACCATCCACCGCCGGTGCGCGCCGAACCGCCGCTGTTTACCGTTCCACCAGCCGGCGACGGTGAAACCCAGCCACAACGAGCCCATCAGCACGTTCCCGACCTGGTTCACCGGTCCGAACGGGCTCACCGCGCCGACGGACACCGCCGTGATCCCGGCCGGCAGCACCCCGCCGAACACGTAAACGCGTCCGACCCACCGGTGCCACACCGGAAATCGTCGGCGGAACCACGGCCACACCTGGACGACGCAGGTGAGGATCGCTATCGAGCCGAAAAGCACGTGCCCCACCAGCACGGGGTAGTGCCAGGCATTCCCCTCGGGCGCGGGAACCCGGGTGCCGCCGCTCAGGTACGGCGGCACCGAGAACGCCACGAACACCACCACGACGAGCCCGAGCGCCCACGTCCACGCCCCGCGTGCTTTCTTCATGCACCGACTGTCGCGAGCCGCGCTGACCGTTCGCGCACCGTCCGCTGACCGCCGCTCACCGACAAGAAGTCTTGTCTTGACAACTGGAGTTGTCGGTGGCACGGTGGGCCCATGCTCGAAGTGGCGGTGATCGAGGACCCGGCGGCGGCCGAGGTGTCGTTGGACCCGGTGCGGGTCCGACTGCTGGCGGCGTTGGGCGAGCCCAAGTCCGCGACCATGCTGGCGGCCGAGGTGGGGCTGCCCAGGCAGAAGGTCAACTACCACCTCCGGCAGCTCGAGCAGCACGGTCTGGTCGAGCTGGCCGAGGAGCGCCGGCGCGGCAACATGACCGAGCGGGTCATGCGGGCCACCGCGGCCTCCTACGTGATCTCGCCGACCGCGCTCGCCGCCGTGCAGCCGGACCCGGCGCGCTCGCCCGACCGGCTGTCCGCGCGCTGGCTGCTCTCGGTGGCCGCCCGGCTGGTCCGCGACGTCGGCGAGCTGATCGGCGGCGCGTCCAAGGCCGGCAAGAAGGTGGCCACGTTCGCGCTCGACGGCGAGGTCCGCTTCGCCACCGCGGGGGACCGCGCCCGGTTCGCCGAGGAGTTGGCCGGCGCCGTCACGGCCCTGGTCGCCAAGTACCACGACGAGACGGCCGAGGGCGGGCGCCCGCACCGCGTCGTCGTCGCCGTCCACCCCGCAGCACGGAAGGAGCCCTGACGTGGGCCACGCGTTCGAGCACGTCGACGAGGCCGACCTGGCCGTCACCCCGGAACAGGTCTGGGACGCCATCGCGACCGGACCCGGCATCGACTCGTGGTTCATGGGCGCCAACGAGGTCGAGCCCGGCACCGCGGTCCGGGGCGCGTTCCTGGGCTACCGGCCGAGCCACCCGATCACCGCGTGGGAACCCGGCAAGCACCTCGCGTACGGCGGCGAGAAGGCACCGGACGGCCGGTTCGTGGCCTACGAGTTCCTGGTGGAGGCCCGCGATCAGGGCAGCACGGTGCTGCGGGTGGTCACCTCCGGCTTCCTGCCCGGCGACGACTGGGAGGACGAGTTCGAGGCCATGCTGGCGGGCGGCGAGATGTTCCGGCGCACGCTGGTCGAGTACCTGACCCACTTCGCGGGCAGGCACGCCACCCCGCTGACCGCCGCCGGACCGCCGCTGACCCCCGAGGTGTGGGCCCGGCTCGGCGCGGCGCTGGGTCTGGCGGGCGAGCCGAGGCCCGGCGACGCGGTGACGGTCGACGGCGTGCCGGGTGTCGTGTACTGGGCCAACGCGAAGACCGTCGGCATCCGGACCGCCGACGCGCTCTACCGGTTCTTCCACGGCATGCCCGGCGTGCTGCTGGCCATGCACCACGTGTTCGCCGACGACGGCCGGGACGCGGAGTCGTGGTCGCGCTGGATGGGCGGCCTCGGGTGAGCGTGCCATACCGTCCTCTGTGGACGGACAACGCCCCGGCGGCGCCGCGCGCGACCGCCGTCCGGTTCGAACCGCGTGACGAGGTGTGAGGACGATGGGACAGGTCAGGTCGCAGGACGGCACGACGATCGGGTACACCCGCCGGGGCTCCGGGCCCGCGGTGGTCCTGGTGGACGGCGCGATGTGCTACCGCGCCTTCGGGCCGCTGGAGAAGCTCGCGCAGGCCCTGGAGGACCGGTTCACGGTCTACACCTACGACCGGCGCGGACGCGGCGAGAGCGGCGACACGGCGCCGTACGCCAGGGAGCGCGAGGTCGAGGACCTCGCCGCGCTGGTCGAGGAGGCGGGTGGCCGGGCGCACCTGGTCGGTGTCTCCTCCGGCGGCACGCTCGTCGCCGAGGCGGTGAACCTCGGTGTGCCGGCGGAGAAGTTCGTGGTCTACGAGTCGCCGATGGTGGTGGACGCCACCCACCCGCCGATGCCGGCCGACCTGCCCGCGACGCTGCGGGACCTGGTCGACACCGACCGGCGCGGCGACGCGGTGAAGCTGTTCATGCGGTGGGTCGGCACGCCGGGGTTCTTCGTCGCGATCCTGCCGCTGTTGCCGCCGTGGAAGAAGCTCAAGCCGGTGGCGCACACGCTCCCGTACGACGTCGAGTTCGTGCGCGAGTTCCAGCACGGCACGCCGCTGCCCGCCGACCGCTACGCCGGCGCCAAGGCGCCCGGACTGGTCGTCGCGGGCGCCAAGAGCCCCGAGTACATGCGCAACGCCCAGGCCCGGCTCGCCGAGGTGCTGCCGAACGCGGAACTGCTGGTGCTGCCCGGTCAGACGCACCTGGTCAAGGCCGACGCGCTGGCGCCGGCCGTGACCGACTTCCTCACCCGCTGAACACCGACACGAGGACGCGGTGGCGGGTCGGGGCGAACGCCTCGTCCACCACCGCGACCGCGAGGTCCGAATAGGACAGTCCCCCCGCGGGCGCTACCTCACCCCCCGTGAGGTAGCGCCCCGTGCGGACCCCGTCGTAGGCCAGCGCGGCCGGCGGGGTGAGCACCACCCAGTCGACCTCGGTGTCGGCCGCGGCCAGCCGGTCGACGCCCGCGGCGTGCGCGAGCGCGAACTCCTTGAGGGACGGCGGGAACAGCGCCGGGTCGTCGCGCACCCGGCCGCTGGACGGCGTGATCAGGTTCGCGAACAACCCGATCACCACCAGCCGCGGCACCCGGGACGCGAGCAGGGCGTCGGCCGCCTTGACGAAGAACCGCCGGTCCCACGTCGCGGCGGCCAGTTCCGCCGGCGAGGACGCCGGTGTCGCCGCGAGCACCGCCGCGTCGTGCCCCGCGGTCAGGCGGACCACCGCGTCCAGGTCCGTCACGTCGCCCTCGGCGCGCGACAACGCGGTCACCTCGTGCCCGCGGCCCTGTGCCTCCGCCACCACCAGCTTCCCGGCCCGTCCGCCGGCGCCGAACACCACGAGCTTTCCCATGTCCCGGACCGTACGTCGCGCACCACCGGTCACTTCAAGGAAACTGGCGTCGTGCAACTGGACCCGGAGATGTTCGACCCCGTCTGCCCGTCGGGCGCGCTGCCGTTCCGGATCGGCGACAAGTGGACCGCGATGATCGTGCTGTGCCTGGAGAACGGCCCGGCCCGGTTCACCGAACTGCGCGTGCCGCTCAAGCGGATCTCGCCGAAGGTGCTCACCGAGACGTTGAAGGCCATGGAACGCGACGGCCTGGTGACCAGGACCGCGTTCGACGAGAACCCACCCCGGGTGGAATACGAGTTGACCGCGTTGGGCCGCAGTCTGCTGGCGCTGATCGGCGCGGTGCGCGAGTGGAGTTCCGCGCACCTGGCCGATCTGCTGGCACATCGGGAGCGGAGCCCGCTTTCGCACCGCCCAGGCGAAAGCAGGCTCGCCGCGCCCTGATCAGGGTTTGCGGCCGACCGCGCCCGCGATGCAGTAGGACACCGAGTCGAGCTGCTTGAGCCGCGGGCCGTCGGGCCACCAGTCGGCGCAGATCACGAGTCCGGGCTCGACCAGTTCCAACCCCTCGAACAAGCCCCGCAACTCGGGCAGGGTGGCGAACCTGCCGCTGCCCATGGGCGAGTGCAGGAACGTCTCCTCCATGCGCCGCGCGATCGCCGAGTGTTCCTCGGTCTGCGGGTCGAAGAAGTGGCTCAGGCCGACGTAGGAGCCGGACGGGAGGGCCTCGATGTACTCGGCCATGATCTCTTGCGGCGTCGGCGACGTGCCGTTGTAGTGGTGCAACGTGCCCATCTGGAACAGCGCGACGGGCTGGGTGAAGTCGATGTGCCGCCGGACGACCTCGTCCTCCAGGATCTCCCGGGGGTTGAAGATGTCGGCCGCGGAGAAGTGCGTGTGGTCGTTCTCCTCGAGCAGCGCCCGGCCGTGCGCGAGCACCACCGGGTCGTTGTCGACGTAGACGACTCGTACGTCCGGGTTGATTCGCTGGGCCACCTGGTGGGTGTTCTCGGAGGTGGGCAGACCCGAGCCGCAGTCGAGGAACTGGGTGATGCCGGTTTGGCTCGCCACGAAACGAGTAGCCCTGATGAGGAAGTTCCGGTTGTCCACGGCGAGGGTCGCGGCCTCCGGCGCGACCTGCTGCACCTGCCGGAGCACTTCGCGGTCGATCTCGTAGTTGTCCTTGCCGTTGAGGAAAGCGTCGTAGACCCTGGCGATGCTGGCCTTGGTGGTGTCGATGAAGACGGGGACGGTGTCCGAACCCGGACCGGGCATTGTCGACCTCGCAAGATGGAACTTAGGGGGCGGTGTTGGGTGCACCACGGCGCAAGCCACTCAGAGTAAGCGTATGGGTCCTTCGTGTGAGTGAGTGGCATGCGACGGATGGTGGATGATCAGGGGTGTACGTTCAGTGACGATGCGATTTCCGCCCTCTCCGGCACAACCGCTGTTCGGGTGGAGGGGTTTCGTGCGACTGATGACTGTCGGGAGGATCGGCGATGGCCACTGACGACTCCGCGGCCACCGAGCGGGAGAGCGGACCCACCGCGCTGCGCATCGTCCTGGGCGCGCAGCTGCGAAGACTCCGCGAATCCGTCGAGATCACCCGCGCCGACGCCGGGTACAACATCCGGGGATCCGAGTCCAAGATCAGCCGGATGGAGCTGGGCCGCGTCGGGCTGAAGGAGCGCGACGTCGCGGACCTGCTGACCATGTACGGCCTGACGGACCCCGAGGTGCGGGACAAGTTCCTCGCGATGGTCCGCCGGTCCAACGAACCCGGTTGGTGGCACCGGTTCACCGACCTGATGTCGGACTGGTTCCAGGACTACGTCGGCCTGGAGGAGGCGGCGACCCGGATCCTGAGCTACGAGACGCACTTCGTGCCCGGTCTGCTCCAGACCGAGGAGTACGCGATGGCGATCGCGAGCCACGGCAGGCCGGAGCTCGCCGGTCCGGAGATCCGCCGCCGGGTCACGTTGCGGATGCAGCGGCAGAAGATCATGGGCCGGCCGGGCGCGCCCCGGTTGTGGTCGGTGCTCGACGAGTCGGTGCTGCACCGGCCCATCGGCGGTCGCGAGGTGCTGCTGCGGCAGATCGACCACTTGCTCTCCGCGACCAAGGAATTCCCGATCACGCTCCAGATCGTGCCCTACTCGCTGAGCGGCTACGCGGCCGAAGGGCCGTTCACCATGCTGCGGTTCGGCGAGTCGGACCTGCCGGACATCGTCTACCTGGAGCACCTCTCGGGTGCGCTGTACCTCGACAAGCAGGATGAACTGGAGATATACGGTCGAGTCTTCGATCGGCTGACCGTCGACGCGGAGACGCCCGACCGCAGCAGGCAGATCCTGCTGAAGATCCGGGCGGCCCTGTAGGGACTGGTCCGTCCGGGGGAGATTCGCTTTCGGCGCCGGGACGCGCATTTACCGGTCCGGCACCCAGTGCTACCGTCCGTGCACAGCCAGATGCACGTGCAGATGCATCTCCTCCGGTTGGGTAGGTGACGAGTATGGCCATCACGGCCCGCAACGGTATGTCCGCCGCGGCTCTTCCCGGTGTCACGTGGCGCAAGAGCGCCCGCAGTGGCGCGCTGGGCAACTGCGTCGAGCTCGCCGAGCTGTCCGGTGGTGACATCGCGATGCGCAACTCCCGGTTCCCCGACGGCCCCGCGTTGGTCTACACGCGTGCGGAGATCGCCGCCTTCGTCGCCGGGGCCAAGGACGGCGAGTTCGATGACCTCGTCGGGTGACCCCCGGACGACTCTGCAACTGCGCCAACTGATCGCCAGGGGATTCCGGTTCCTCCACCCCCGTGACGCCAGAGGGGAACTCGCGGCGGTGGTGGGAGTGCGGGCGCACGACAAGGTCATCGACGTCGTGCGCCTGCACCACGAGGACGACGCGCTCGCCATGCGGATGCCGGCCGACGAGCAGGACATCCTGTCGCCGCGGCACTTCTGGTGGCGACGTCGCGGTTCGGCGACGCGCGTCCTGGACGAGCTGCTCGAACTGCCCGACGACCGCACGGCCTGACCCACGAGTACTTCCCGCACCACGTCGGCGGGAATCGAGTCCGCCAGGACTCCCTCGACGGACGACCTGGGAATCGACGCCGCGTTCCGGCCCGCGCCCGTGCCGGTTCGCCGCCCAGCGCCGCTCCGCGTCCGTCGACTTCTCGGCGCGGGGGTCGTCAACCCCCAGTGACGGCCCCCGCGCCACACCCCGTGACCTGGGCTTTTTCGGCCTGTCCACAGGGTTGTGCACAGCTGTGGAGCGTTCGAACAGCTGTTCGACGGCATACTCGGCGGATGAACCTGGAGGTTCGGCACCTGCGGTTCGTGGACGCCATCGACCGCGCGGGCAGCCTCACCAGGGCCGCCGCCGAGCTGGGGTTGTCGCAGCCGGCGCTGAGCGCCCAGCTGCGCCGGATCGAGCAGGTGGTGGGCGGCCCGCTGTTCGTCCGCGGCCGGCACGGCGCCACCCCGACACCGCTGGGCGGGCAGTTCCTCGTCCACGCCCGCGCGGTGCTGGCCGGGCTCGACGCGGTGCGCCGCCAGGTCGAGGCGTTCCACGACCGGTCGCCGCTGCGGATCGGCGTGCCGCCGTGCGTGCCGGTCGACGTGGTCGGCGACGCGGTGCCGGGTGCCGCGCGCCCGGTCGTCGTGGGCGACCGGTCGGCCGCGCTCCGCGCGCTGGTGGCCGGCGGGGTGGACCTGGTGTCCTTTGTGGACTTTTCGGGTCGGGAATGTGTTGTGCCACCGAGGGTTGTCCTGGTCGAGGTCGGTGTCGAACCGTACTTCGTGCGGACGCCGGACGGGTCCGGCCGGGCCGGGCTCGCCGACCTGGTGGGACACACGTGGCTGCTGTCCGGGTGCGACGGCGGGTTCGGCCGGCACCTCGTGGACGTGTGCGCGGCGCACGGGATTCGGGCGCCGGTGGTGCGGGTGCCGGAGCGGTCGACCGCGGCCCTGCTGCTGCGGCGCGGCGAGCGGGTCGTGGTGCCGGTGCGGGCGTTGTCCGGCGACGCGCTGCCGGGCGTGGTGGTGGACCTGCCCGGCACGCCGCTGCGGGCCCGACACCTGGTGCTGGGCAAGGATTCCCTGCCCCGGCACCGGGTCCTGGCGGTCCGGGACGGACTGCGCGCCGCCTACCGCGCGCGGTGGCCGACGTGCCCCGTGCCCGGCTGGTTCGAGCGCAACCCGGGGTGGCTCGGCGCGGGCTGACGGCCTTCCGTCCCGGTGGTCACTCCCAGGGATCGCCCCACTCGACGTCGCGCGCCGCGTGGTAGCGCTCGCCGAGCCGCTTCGTCACGTTCACGTCGGCGAGCCCGTCGTCACCGGTGCACAACCGCAGCGCCACGAGCCCCTTGCGCTTCACCGGGTGCCGCAGGACCCGGTTCGCGGCCCGCCCCGACGGTGTCCGCGACGCCACCACGTAGGAGAACTTCTCGTCCTCGAAGTTGAGCGTGCCGCCCTTGATCGTCCGGTGCGCGCCGACCCGGGGCAACCGCGCCGAGAAGTGGCACCAGTCCTTGCCGCGCGGCACCGGGCACTCCCGCTCGTGCGGGCACGGCGCCACCAACGACCACCCGAGCCCGAGCAGCCGGTCCCGTGCCGCCACGATCCGCTCGTAGCCGCCGGGCGTGCCGGGCTCGATCAACGCGACCACGTCGGCCTTGCCCGCCAACCACTCCACGACGTCCGCCCGCACCGCCTCGGGCAGTTCGCCGAGCACGTAGGACAACGTCACCAGGTCCGCCTCGGGCGCGGGCGCGCGGACGTCGATGAGTCCCTGCCGCCACACCGCCTTCCGCACCGAGTCCGCGTGCTCGACCAACCGCCTGCCGAGCGCGACCACCTCGGGCGCCTGCTCCAGCACCCCGAACTCCGCGACCGACCCCCAGGTGTCCCGCGCGGCCCACAACGCGGCCCCCGTGCCACCGCCCACGTCGAGGAGGCTCCGCGGCGCGAACCCGGGCGCGACCCGTGCCACCTCCCCGAACACCGCCCGCACGGCGGCGTAGGTGGCGGGCATCCGGTACCCGGCGTACGCGGCGGCGTCGACGGCCGACCGCAGGATCGCCGAGTCCGCCGCCCGTCCTTCGCGATAACGACCGATGAGCCGCTCGACGGCGGCCGCGAGCTCCCGCCGGTCGAACCCCCGCAGGGTGTCCTCCAACGCGACCCGGAGATCGTCAGGTAGCGGTGCCATGGTCCCCGTATTCTGCCGCGTCCCGCCCACCGGCCCGCGAACCGGGTACGTCCGTCCCCTGTGGACTCACCGGCACCGCGCCGGTCAACCTGCCCAGTGCCGCGACGTGCGCCTCGAACCGCGCCCGCCCGGTGGGCGTCAACCGGAGCCAGGTGCGGGGCCGCCGCCCGGCGCGCCCCTTGCGAATGGCCAGGTATCCGGCTTCCTCCAGGGTTTTCGCGTGCTTGGAGAGCCCCGAGTCGCTGAGCCCGGTGGTGTCGCGCACGACGGAGAACTCACTCCACCCGGGCCCGGCCGCCAGCGCCGCGCACAGCGAGAGCCGAGGCAGCGGGTGGATCGTCGGATCGAGGTCGGACAAGGCTCACCTCCCCGCGAGGACGTCACGTCGGACGGCCTGGTTGACCTTCCACGCCTGCCGGGCCGTCAGCCCACCCGCCGACACCGCGCACCCCAGGGCCGCGTACGGCAGGTGGAGCACCGTCAACCCCCACACCACGACGACACTCCCGACGACCACCGCCGCGGTGGGGACCACCATCCGCCGCAGCCCCGGGTATGCCCTGCTCCGCACCACCAGGTGCAACCCGGACCGCCGCCGGAAATCCGCCAGCACCACGAGCAGCACGGCCGTCGTGAGGAACCAGTAGGGAAACGCGGGCAACCCCAACCGCGCGTGATCCCTGGCCGACAACGGCCCCAGCAACACCCCGGTCCAGGCCACCGCGAACAGCACCCGGTGCCACACCGGCAGCCGCACCCGCGCGCCCATGGCCTCCCGCTGCCGTCGCACCTCGGCGAGCCCGTCCTCCGGATCGTCCATCCGCCCCCTCCTGCTTTCCCTTGAGAAAGTACTTTCCAGGACGAAAACCCACAAGCCTCGGTGTGACCGCGCCGCCGGTGGCCACCCTCCGCTCGGGACTTCACCCCGGTGCCGCGTCATGCCTGGTGACCTGGACAAACGAAGCCGGTTCCGCGGTGGGTCCGGCCGGTCGGCGGCCCGGCTTCGATCTCACCGCCCCGGACTCCCGGCATGTTCGCGCTTGTGGGTGGAGATAGGTGCTGAGCCCGGTTGTCCGTGCATACGGTGGGCCGGTGGATCTGGTTTCTTGGGCGTACGCGGTCGCCGAGCGCCGCCTGGCGGACTCGCTGCCCCGACGCTGGGCACACGCCCGGGGCGTGGCGGAGAAGACGACCTTGGCGAGCGCGCTGTTCGACCCGACCGAACAGGACCTGCTGACCGCGGCGGGCGTCCTGCACGACGTCGGCCACGCCCCGGAACTGGCCACGACGGGCTTCCACCCCCTCGACGGCGCCCGCTACCTCCAGGACACGGGCTTCCCCGAGCGCCTGTGCGCCCTGGTGGCCCACCACTCGTGCGCGTGGCGCGAGGCGGAACTCCGCGGCCTGTCGACGGACCTGGCGACGTGGCCGTGCGAGGAGTCCGCAGTCCGGGACGCCCTGTGGTGGGCCGACATGACCACCACGGCCGACGGCGTCCCGGTAGGAGTCTTCGAACGCTTCAGCGAACTCCAGGAACGCTGCCGCCCGGACGACGTAAGGGTGAAATTCGTCCGCCTGGCCTCGGCGGACCTCTACGCCGCAGTCCAACGCACCGAACACCGCCTGCGCGACCTGACCCGTGTGCCGGGCCGCCCGCGGACCGCGTGGTGATCGGCCCCGGGTTCGTGTGCCTGTGGGTGTGTTCTCGCGGACCGAGCCGCGGTTGCGCGAGCGGGGTCAGGTGGCGAAGTAGGGCCTGGGCCGCTGGTCGAAGCCGTGGTCGACGCGGAGGCGGATCGTCGGGTGGACGTTCAGGCCTGGTAGCTCCTCGCGGGCCACCCAGAGGACCTCGCTGGACTCGGTGCTCGTGCGCAGCTCGCCGCCGAGTGGGCGGGCGCGGAAGCAGATCGAGAATTCCTGGCGGACTTCGCCGTCGGTGTAGGCGATGACGTGGGCGGGGTCGGAGTAGACGCCGATCAGGTCGACGGGTTCGACGTCGAGCCCGGTTTCCTCCTTGACCTCGCGCACGACGGCGTGGCCGATGGTCTCGCCGACGTCCTGGGCTCCGCCGGGGATGGAGTACAGGTCGTTGTCGGTGCGGCGGATCATGAGCAGTCGGCCGCGGGTGTCCTGGACGAACGCGGTCACCGCCACGACGATGTTCGTCGCCCGCGGGGCGTCGGGGTCGTGGTAGTGGTCGGTGCGCGTCATGTCGTCCTGCCTACCACTGGGGCGGGCTTGGCGGTGTCCGAGATGCCTTGGAAGCTCTCGAAGAGGTCGCCGCCCGACCTGGCGAATCCGGATCGGATCGCGCAGTTGCTGACCGCGGTGACCTACGTGGGTAAGCGCAACGCCGGCCGGGGTGCGCACTTGGCGGCGTTCTTCGCGATCGGCTACTACGCGGCTGCCCGACCCGCCGAAGGCTTGGCGCTTCGCGAGGACGATTGCACCCTGCCGGAAGAGGGCTGGGGGTTGCTCATGCTCGGCGAGTCGCGTCCGGCGGCGGGGAAGCGGTGGACGGACTCCGGCGCCGTCCACGACCAGCGTGGGCTCAAACACCGTGGTGTGAAGGACGTGCGGCCGGTGCCGATTCCGCCGGTTTGGTCTGGATCTTGCGGGACCACCTCGACCGGTTCGGGACAGGTCCGGGTGGGCGGCTGTTCCGGTCGCCGCACGGTGGGGTGGTGTCCTCGTCCACCTACTCCCGGGTGTGGGGCGAAGTACGCCGGTATGCCCTGACGCCCGCTCAAGTCGCTTCGCCGCTCGCGAGCCGACCATACGACCTCCGGCACGCGGCGCTGTCGCGGATGCTCAACGGTGGGGTGCCGGCCACCGAGGTGGCGAGGCGGGCCGGTCACTCGGTGGAGGTGCTGTTGAGGGTGTACGCGAAGTGCGTCGACGGTCAGCGCGAAGCGGTGAACCAGAAGATCGAGACCTTGTTCCGCGAGGTATGACAAGCCGAACTCGTGCTGATGGCTCCTAGTGCCTCCCTAGGCGCCATCAGTGCTGTTCGAAGTGATGCCTTTGAGCTGCTGGTAATCGTGTCGGATGATCGAGTTCATGTCCCGGTGGTCCCTGCCGAGTGCTTGCAGGACCGCATCCTGATCCCCACCGGTCAGGCCTGCGATGTCGTACGCGATCTCTGCTTCGATCCAGTCCGGTCGTTCACCGAACGACTGTCCGGAGATCGGCGAGGCGCGATCGAAGATCTTCCACTTGAGGCCCGCGTCCTGTTGTTCGTCAGGACGGAGTCGTGCCGCGCTGGCCTTGTCGAGAGGCACGTGCATGGTGTGACTCAACCCCAGGGATGGCCGCAAGATCACCCCGAGATGGCCCGGAAGCTGAAGCAGGATGGACTTCGCCCGGTGCGCGTCCCCTCCGGTTGGCATACCGCCGTGCGCGATGCTCAGCTCAAGTAGCTCGGCCAGGAGTGCGGCTTGCCGGATGTTCTTGTCGTGCTGTCGATCTTCCTCGTCGCGTTGATCTTGTCGCTTCCATCCTCTGGTAGCGATGAACAGCGCTACCCCTGAGGCAAGTAGCGGCCCTAGCAGGCTGAGCAGTTCCATGGTCGGACAGTAGTGACGAAGGGCACACCGGGTCTGGGAGGCGCGCTGTCGTGATCGGCGACGACGGGTGCGATCCGTTTCGTGGTGGCTTCGCGAACCCCGGCAGGTTCCAGCCGATGGGCACTGACGTAAAAGATCAGGCACCGAGCGCGTTGCCGCTGCTCAGTGCCTGATTCACCCGGCGAAAGGTGAGTGCCCCCGGCAGGAATCGAACCTGCGACACACGGTTTAGGAAACCGATGCTCTATCCCCTGAGCTACGAGGGCGCGAGCTCATAGGGTACCGGTAGCGCGGGCGGAGTGGTGGGCCAGGGGGTGTGGGTCGGCGGCTTGTGGGTGCTCGGGGGTGTGCCGAACGTGCGCTTGTACGCCCGGCTGAACGCCGCCTCCGACTGGTAGCCCACCCGGGACGCCGTCGTGGCGACCGTGGTGGTGCCCTCGGCGAGGGTGGCTCGGGCCGTGTGCATGCGCCACCTCGTCAGGTACTGCATCGGCGGGATTCCGGTCAGGGACGCGAATTTTGCCGCGAACGTGGAGCGGGACATGGTGGCTTCCGCGGCCAGGGTGGCCACCGTCCACGGGTGGGACGGGGTTCGGTGCAGGGCTGCCAGGGCCCTGCCCAGGTGGGGGTCGCGGATGGCGGCGAGCCAGCCGGCCGAGGCCTCCGGTGCCCTCGCCAGCCAGGTTCTGATGGCCTGGATCACCAGGACGTCGGCGAGTCTCGTCATGACCGTCTCGCCGCCCGGGCGCAGCGCCCGCGCCTCGTGCGCCATGTAGCGGATCGTGGTGTGGAGCCACGCCTCCGTGTCCTCGTCCCACGCGTCGATCGTCAGCACGTCCGGCAGCTGCGCCAGGAGGTGGTGGGCGGCCGGGTGGGCGAAGTGGACGACGCCGTAGGTCAGCTGGGTCGGTGCGCCCCCGCCGCCGTGGCGCATGATCTCGTAGTGGTCCGACACGCGGTCCACGGGGATGTCGAACAGCGGGGTCGTCGGCAGGCCCGGCCCGCTGCGCAGCACGTGCGGCGCGCCGTGCGGGATCAGGGTCAGGCTGCCCTCGGTCAACGTCCGCGTCTCGCCGCCGACCTCCAGCACGCACCGCCCCGCCGTCACCACCTGGAACGTCAGGTACGAGCCCATCGGCGGCACCGCCACGGCCCACGGCGCGGTCAGCTCGGCGCGGCAGTACAGCGCGCCCGTCAGGTGCAGGTGGTGCAGTGCCTCACCAAGCAGGTCGTCCACCCCGCGCACGGTAGGCCCGGACGATCGGCATCATCAACCGGTCGGATGAGCATTCAGGATCCGGGCACAGGAATCGAGACTGACGGGCATGAAACCTCTGCTCGCGGTGTCCGCCCTGGTGCTCCTGGTGATCGGCGCGGCCCAGTTGCTGTTCCCCGTCCGGTTCCACGCGCTCAACGGTGTGGAGATCGACGACGTCGACCTGCTCAGCGAGGTCCGGGCCGCCGGCGGGCTGCTGGTCGCGCTCGGGCTGGTGGTGGCCCGCGGCGTGGTCCGCGAACCGCGACGGGCCCTGCGGGTCGCGGCGGTCGCCTACCTCGCCTACGGCCTCGCGCGGCTGGTCGCCATCGCCTTCGACGGGCCGCCCGGCGTCGGACTGCTCGGCGCCACCGCCGCGGAACTCGCGCTCGGCGTCGCGTGCGCCGCGGTCCTGCGGCGGACGGCGGTCAAGCCGGCTTCAGGAGTGCCGTCACCCGACCGGACCCCGACGTCGCACCCGCGGTGAGGAACCGACCGGGAGGCCTCCGCTGTTGGGGGGAAGTGGGCGACGCCACCTACTGCGCCCCCGACGTGTGGGGTAAGGAGGAGCGACCTCCCCTTCGGCGAAAGACGTCCCATGAGCGGCAGACCCTGGCCCGACTTCCGACCCGGTCCGCTGGGCGCGTTAGGCGCGTGGTGGCGACGGCGGAGGGAAAGCGCCGTCGTCGACCAGTACACCTACGTGCCCGTGCAGACCACCCACCAGCACCCGTTCGAGACGCCGCTGCCCAGCGCCGTCTACGGGCTCGACTTCCAGGCGAAGTTCGTCGTGTGCTGGCGGATGGACCTCACCACCGGCGCACGCCACCACGCGCCGCGCAGCGCCGCGATCAACGACCTCGTGCAACGGGCCAAGGCGATCACCGAGCGGGCCATGCTGGTGCACCACGCGCCGATCAGGTACCAGCTGGGCGACGAACTGGCCGCCGAGCGCCAGGTCGAGGGCACGCACGTGTGGGCGCGCGCGGAGAACGTCGAGCTGACCGTGGACGAGTCCGACCTGGACATGGCGCGCAAGCACATCGAGCTGCACCAGGCCACCACGGTGCGGCAGGCCGAGCGCGAGGCCGAACGGGCCGAGATCCGTTATCTGCGCGACGAGGTGCTGACCGACCTGTCCACCGCGACGATCTGGTGGCTCTACCGCAACGGCTACCAGGTCGAGCAGGCCGTGCAGCTGTCCGAGCACCTGGCGCGACTGGTCCGGATCGCCTCCGACCGGGGCGACCGGCACTGGGCCGACGCGCTCGTCACGAGCTTCGAGAGCGCGCTGCCGCGGCTGTCCGAGGACCACCGCCAGGACCTGCGCGTGCACCTGGCCAAGGCGCTGGGCGTCTACGGCGGCTCGTCGGTCGCGGGCGAGTTCGCCGACCGGGTCGGCCTGGGCGGCGACCGGCACGTCAACCACGTCAACCCCGCGCTGCCGCACCAGAACGGCGCCACACCCCTGCCGTGATTGCCTAGGGTGGGGAGGGTGACGCAGAACCTGACCGAGGTGCGCGGCGCGGCCGTGGCGGGCGCTCTCCGCGTGCTCGCCCGGCTGACGCCGTACGTGGAACCGGAGTTGCTCGGCTTGCGGGACGTGGTGGCGCCGGGCGACGTGTGCGTGGACGTCGGCGCGGCGCTGGGGCTCTACACCGTGTCGCTGTCCCGCCTGGTCGGTCCACAGGGGACGGTGCACAGCGTGGAGCCGCTGGTGTTCGCCCACCCCGCGCTGTCCTACCTGCTGCGCCCGCGCGAGGCCGCGAACGTCGTCCGGCACCCGGTCGCGCTGGGCACCCGGGAGGGTCGGGACGTGATGAGCGTGCCGGTCCGGCACGGGCTGCCGGTGACCGGCCGGTCGTTCCTCACCGCCGGCGCGAACGGGCTCGGCTCGAACGACGAGTTCGCCGAACACCTCGAAGTCGTGGTGCGCACGGACACCCTCGACAGATTCCGCGCGGCCAACGGCATCGACCGACTGGATTTCGTCAAGGCCGATGTGGAAGGCGCGGAACTGCGGGTGCTGCAAGGCGGCGAGGAGACGTTGCGTCGGTTTCGACCAAAACTTCTCCTGGAGATCGAAGAACGGCACGTGCAACGGTTCGGCTATCACGCGCAGGACGTCCCCGACTGGTTGGCCGAACGCGGTTACCGGATGAACGCGTGGCGTCGCGGAGCGTGGACGCCGATCGACCGGATCGTCCCGGGGATCAGGAACTACCTGTTCACGGCCTAGAAAAGGCGGAAGACCCCGGTCCCTGGGGGTGGACCGGGGTCTTCCTGCGGACCGGCCTACGTGCCGTAGGCCTCAAGCTCGTACAGCGAGTATCCGTAATCCGTGGCCCGTTGGATACCCGTCATTCGTACGAATCGTGCCGGACTCGGCGGGAAGACCACGACGTCCTGGCCGCCATCGCCGACGGAGGTGTGGAATACCTCCTGCCACGCAGTGCCATCGTTCGACAACTCTATGCGATACCCGCTGGCATAGGCGCTTTCCCAGGACAACACGACTCGTCCCACCGTTCGACTGGCGCCCAGATCCAGTCGAATCCACTGGTTGTCGCTCCAGTCGCTCGCCCACCTCGTGTCCGGTTTTCCGTCCACCGCGTTCGACGGCGGCGAGTCGTACCAGCCGCGCTCGTGGCTGGACGCCGCGGCGGTGGCCGCCAACCTGGTCACGTCCGTGCCGCGCCGGGCCGGGAACTGCGCGACCTGCTGGTAGGTGGGCCGGTTCTGCCACCCGATCCTGTCCTGCGTGATGCCGCCCATGGCGCGGTGGACGATCGTGTCCGCGCACCACTGGTCGCCCGCCGCGCAGTCCGCGTCACCGGGGTAGACGGCGGTCGCGGGCTTGGCCGCGGCCGAGGCCAGGCTGGTCAGCAGCACCTGGCGGCACGCGGTGAGCACGCCGTCGCCGCAGTACTTCGCGCCCAAGGCGCCGTCGACCCGGTCGCCGAGCACGGCCCGGAGATCCTTGTGCACGTAGCTCCACCAGCCGTACTGGAACGCGGAACCCTTGTGCGGCGCGGCTCCGTGCGCGTCCGACGGCGCCTCGTCCACCGGGAGCGCGCCGGTCACCGCGGTGTACAGCGGGTCGCCGAGCCCGGGCCGGAACTCGGCCTCGACCAGCAGCGGCCACCACGCGTCCAGCACCCGGATCGCCTCGGCGTCCGCGTAGACCTTGCTGCCCCTGGTGGTTTCCTTGCGCAGCCCGCCCGCGGCGACCCAGTTCTTGAGCTTCTGCACGGCCGCGGCGAGCGCGGGATCGGTCACCGGCGCCGAGTCGACCACCCGCAGCAGCACCGGCAGCACCTGTTCCGCGCGCAGGTCCGCGACCGCGGCCGAGGCCATGGCCTGGGTCAACGCGGCCCTGGTCACCTTGCGGCCGCTGCCGACCAGCGCGCGCACCCGGTCGTCGAGCAGGTCGGCGCGGTGCACGGAGCCGTTGCCGTAGCCCGCGGCCGAGTACTCCGCCGCCTGCTTGTTGTTCCAGCTGACGTAGTAGTCCTGGTTCACCGAGTTCGGGTGCTGCGCGAACGGCGTGTAGGTCGTCCGGTTGCCGTCGGGGTTCCAGTCCTGCCACTCGTAGGCCTGCTCGGCCTTGACCGGCAGGTTCGGGTCCACGTCGGGTTGCCGCACCGGGTTCGCGCCGGAGTTGAAGTACGCGATGTCGGAGGCGTCGGCGTAGAACCAGTTGAAGGCGTACCCGACGTGCTCGGCGGCCCGCTGGAAGTCCTGCGCCGACCTGATCGCGTCCGGGTCGTTGAACTCCTGGAACCCGACGATCGAATCCACCTCGTGCAGGTAGGTGGACCGCAACGAGGTGTAGGCGACGAACTTCCCGTCCACCTTCGCGCGGCTCTGCACCAGGCCGTACCTGGTGCGGTACACGACGAGCGTGTACGACCCGGCGGGCGTGCCGTCGGCGACGGTGGGCTTCCACGCGTTCTTCCGCTCGATCCGCTCCATCGGCAGGCACTGGCCGCGGAACCGGTAGTGCAGCGACCCGGCGGTGGGAGCGCCCGCGGGTTCGCACAGCTCCACCGCGTAGGTGTCGGTGATGTCCTGACCGGCCGAGGTGGCGCTCCACGAGTAGTCGACGCCCCGGCCGAGCTGGACGTACATGCTCACGCCCGCGAACGACACGCCGCGCGACCGGATGCCCGGGCCGTTCAACTCCTGGAGCACCAGCAGTTGCGGCGCGAAGTAGCCGGTTTGCGGTCCCCACACGGCGATCGGGTGGCCGGTGTCGGTGTACCGGCCGGAGACGGCGAGCGCGTTGGACATGCCGTGCTTCCCGGTGAGCAGGTCGCGGGGCAGCACGCCGTCGGCGAAGATGCCCCGCACCGCCTCGAGGTCGGCTGGAACGTCCACAGTGGACTGTGCGGCGACCCGCTGGTCCCGGACCATCGGCTCGGGCGTCACCGCGCCGCCGTCGGGCAGCGCCACGCCGCGCGGGTTCGCGGGCGTGACCGCGTACGGGAACCGCTGTCCGTCGTGGAGCGTGAGCACGGACTCGGGGTCGTCCTGCTCGCGGAACGAGCGCCAGACCTGCTCGCCGCGCTCGGCGCCGTACTTGTTCTGCGCGGCCAGCTTGACCAGCGCGTTCTGCACCTCGCCACCGCCGCCCGCGCCGAACAGGCCGCCGACGACGGCCGCGATCGCGACCAGGTCGGTGGTCTTGAAGGGCTGGATGTCGTTCTTGTTGGTGATCGCGTCGGCGTGGCCGGTCAGCACGTACTCGCCGGGGAAGTTCCGCTTCGCGATCGCCTGGGTCAGGTAGGCGTTGACGCCCGCGATGTAGTCGGTGACGTCCTGGAGCGCCTGCCTGCCGCGCGGACCCTGGGTCGCGACCTGGTCGATCTGCTGCTGGAGGTCGGCCTCGGTGTAGGGGATCTGGCCGAAGAAGCTCTGCTCCAGCACCCGGTTGCCCTCGGCGCCGCCCGCGAAGCCGGACAGCTGACCGCGGCCGAGGTGGCGGAACAGGTCCATCAGCCACAGCCGGTCCTGCGCGGCGGCGTAGCCCGCGCCGAACTCGGTGCCGGAGCGCGTGGTGCCGTAGACGTGCGGCATCCCGATGGTCTTGTCGCGGATGATCGTGACGTCCGGGCGCGGCGACACGGTGCTCTCGACCTGGTTCGCGGGCACCCCGAAGGACGCGTCGTCGAAGAACGCGCCCAGCTGGTCGTTGGTCAGGCCGCCGTAACCCGAGGACAGGGAGTCGTACTTGCCGAGCTGGTCGGCGGCGTGCGCGGGTCGGGTGCCGAAAGCCTTGTGCGCCAGGATGTCGGCGAGCGTGGCGTTGCCGTTCTGGCCGGGCGGGACGATGTCGTGGCACTGGCCGAGGCAGTAGTCGTCGGCGGCGAAGGTGGTCGCGCGCGGCGCGGCCGGCGCGGCGGTGGCGGTGGACGTGGTGGTGGCGAGGAGGACGAGCACCACCAGGGAACGGGCGGCTCTCCGCATTGCGCGAAGCTCCTTCCGGGCAGGGTTTCGTGTGATGCACGTTACTGAGAAGTAGGGATTCGCGAAAGACCTTCGCGTTAGCCGCTCGGCCGCGCGGATCGCCGGCGGACGCCCCGGGTGGCCCCGGTGCCGGTGGTGGATTTCCCGCGCGTGGTGGCCGTTCCGCTCAGCGGGTGCTGCGCCGACCGGTCGGACCGGCCGGCCGCCGAACCGGGCACCGCGGTCCACCGGCGGGGAGCGCGACCGCCGGGAGGTCGCGCGGCGGGAGTCGGCGGTGTGGCCGGCGAGATCGGCGGGTGCACGCACGCCGATGCCGAACCCCCTGCGGCGCAAGGGATCCGGCCGTGTCGCGCAACGTCTACGTGCGTGGACGATACGGCAGCGCGGCGCCGCTGCCGACCGCCATCGCGACCACAGCGCCACGGGCTGTCCGGGGTAGGGTCGGTGCCGCCTGTTGCCGACGCCGCACCGGGAAGTCGGGCCCGGACCACCTTGAAGTCTGTGGATTTCCTGGCAACTGTCAACGTGGAGGTTGGCGCATTTCCGTGGTGAGATAACGGTGAATTAACGTCAGCTTGCGTGTTCGTGCGCGATGCTGGGCGGGTACGAACACGAAACGCCAAAGCGGGGAGGCGTCGTGATCAAGGTGATGCTGGCCGACGACGAAGACCTCGTCCGGTCCGGCCTTCGCATGATCCTCAGCAGCAGTGGCGACATCGAGGTAGTGGCGGAATGCGACGACGGGCACCTGGTTGCCGACCTGGCACGCCAGCACCGTCCGCACGTCGTGCTGCTGGACATCAGGATGCGCTCCTCGGACGGGTTGATGGCTCTGCGCCGCCTGCGCGCCATCCCGGACCCGCCGAGGATCGCCATGCTCACCACGTTCGACGTGGACGAGTACGTGTCGGAGGCCCTGCGCCTGGGCGCGTCGGGATTCCTGTTGAAGGACACGGAACCCGAGCAACTGGTCAAGGCCGTCCGTGACCTGGCGCGAGGCGGCGCGGTGCTCGACCCGGGCGTGGCGGCCAGGGTCCTGGCCGCGGTCGCCGACGGCGAGCGCGCGGCCGAACCCGCCCGGAGGCTGCTCGCGTCGCTGTCGGAGCGCGAACGGGAGGTCCTGGTGCTCATCGGCCAGGGCATGTCGAACGCGGAGATCGGCGGCACCCTGCACCTGTCGGAAGCGACGGTGAAGGGTTACGTGTCGTCCGTGCTGGGCAAGATCGGCGCGGTGAACCGGGTCCAGGCGGCCCTGGTCGCCTTCAGGGGCGGCCTCATCGCCTGAAACCCTTGCCGTGGCAAGGAAATCCGGCCGCACCCGGCGGCCGGGCCGCGCCCCGGTCAGCCGACCGGGAGCGTGGGTTCCACTTCGACGCGGTTGCGGCCGTGGCGCTTCGCCCGGTAGAGCGCCATGTCCGCGGCCGTGAACAACCGGTCCAGCGGCGCGGGTCCGGCCGCGACGCCGATGCTCACCGTCGGCCGGCGCACGGTGCCCAGCACCACGGTCCAGTCGTGCGCGTCGACCGCCGCGCGGATCCGCTCGGCCACCACGGGACCGACGTCCCCGCCGCCGTTGTCGCCCAGCAGCACCACGAACTCGTCGCCCGCCCACCGGGCCACCAGGTCCTCGGCCCGGCACTCGCGGCGCAGCAGCGCGGCGATCTCGCGCAGCGCGGCGTCACCCGCGGCGTGCCCGGCGTCGTCGTTCACGCCCTTGAACCAGTCCACGTCGACCAGCACCAGCCACGGCACGCGCCCCTTCGCGGCGGTGCTCTCCAGCAGCGCCGCGGCCGCGCGCTCCAACCCGAGGCGGTTCGCCAGGCCCGTCAACGGGTCCCGCGCCGCGGCCTCCTGCGCCGCCGCGGCCATCCGCTGCGCCTGCACGGCCACCCGCCGCTGCTCGAGGGCCTGGCCGAGCCCCTCCTGCAACGTCTCGGTCGCGGTCCGCCCGGCCGCGAGCGAGCGCCGCAGCGCCGCCGCCTCGCCGACCGGGTCGACCATCCGCGCGCAGATGTCCGCGAGGTCCAGGGAGAACCGCAGCAGCAACGAGGTGTCGTTGATCGCCTCGGCCGCCGCCACCGCGCGCGCCGCCAGCGTGCGCGCCGCCACCAGGTCCGACCGCTCCCGCCGGACCACGGCCAGCACCCAGTTCCCGACCGCGCGCGCCCACTCGTCGCCGACCTCGCCCGCCTCGCGCACCGTCTCCGCCGCGACCTGCTCGGCCCGGTCGAACTCGCCGAGCCCGGCGAGCGATCGGCTGTACGCGCCCAGCAGCGCGCGGCGCATGTACGGCTCCCTGGCCAGTTCCAGCCCTTCGCGCAGGGCCGCCGCCGCCTCGGCGAAGACGCCCGGCGCCACGTCCGGCGGACTGGAGATGGCGCGGAAGTTCAGCGTGCCGCCCAGGCCCTGGAGGCAGTGCCCCAGCACCTCGTCGGCGCCGGCCCTCCGGGCCACCTGCACCGACAGCCGCAGCATGTCCACCGCCGCGCGCCGGTTGCCGATGCCCTCCAGCAGGTACGCCAGCGCGTGCATCGCCTGCGCCGCCGCCGGGTGGTCGGCCGCCTCGGTGTCGAGGTCCGTCCACCCCTCGGCGGCCAGTTCCAGCGCCAGCGGGATCCGACCCAGGCGCCACGCCAGCTTGGCCCGGTTCACCAGCACGGCCGACCGCGTCCACCGGTCGGCGTCCGCCGGCACCCGGCTCACGACCCGGTCGAACAGCGTGTTGGCCTCGGCCAGGCGACCGGCGTTCACCAGCGCCTTGACCTCGAGGTCAAGCGGCGGCGTCCGGTCCGATATCAGCGGGTCGCGTTGCTCCACTCGGGCTGACACTCCATTCCGACTCGGCGCGTCGGGGTACGCGGACCCGACCGCCGCCGGCACGGCACCCGACAGGCTACCGGGACGGACGCGGTGTGTACCGCTCCTCGTGGAGGACGTCCTCCAGCGGCACCCGGTTCCGCCAGCCGTGGCGTTCCAGGTCCGGTACGTCGGGCAGCACCGCGACCGGGCCCACGCACAGCCACGCGACCGGCCGCACCCGCGCCGGGATGTCGAGCAGCCGGCGCAGCGCGTCCTCGCGGTAGAAGCTCACCCAGCCGACGCCCAGGCCCTCGGCGGTGGCCGCGAGCCACAGGTTCTGGATCGCCAGGCACACCGAGTACAGGCCGGCGTCGGCGATCGCGTGCCTGCCCAGCACGGCCGGCGCGCCGTGATCCGGGTCGTAGGTCACCACGACGCCGAGCGAGGACTCGAGGATGCCCTCGACCTTGATCCGCCCGAACACCTCGGCCCGCGCCGCGTCGAGCGAGGCCTCGAAGACGCTGCGCTCGGCCTGCACGTGGTCCCGGAACGCCCGCCGGGTCTCCCGGTCGCGCACGAGCACGAAGTCCCACGGCTGGGTCAGCCCGACGCTCGGCGCCGCGTGCGCCGCGGCCAGCACCCGTCGCAGCACGTCCGGCGGAACCGGGTCGCCGGTGAACTCACCCCTGGTGTCCCTGCGGCGGTGCACGACGTCGTAGAAGCTCATTCGGACGATCGTGCCTCACGCCGTCGGGTGATCCACCCGGCCGGCGCGGTGGCGTGCGTCTCGACCGGACGGTCAGCGACCGGGCGTGGGGTAGGGCAGCAGCGCCATCTCGCGGGCGTTCTTGATCGCGGTCGCGACCTGCCGCTGCTGCTGCGGCGTCAACCCGGTGACCCGCCGGGACCGGATCTTGCCCCGGTCCGAGAGGAACTTGCGCAGCAGCGTGGTGTCCTTCCAGTCCACCACCGTCACGCCCTCCTTGCGCAACAGGTTGACCCGCTTCTTCGGCACGCGCTCGACCTTCGGCACGGACTTCCTCCCCGGTGGAACGACAACGATTGTCGACTCGAGGCTACTGGGTGTCGCCGTCGGGGGACGGGCGCCACTGGGTGAACGGGCGGTCGAGCGACCAGCCGCCGTCCGACCGGGTCAGCACGCGGTGCTCGCAGGTCTCCAGGTTGGACAGCGACTCGAACAGCTCGACGCTCCAGCCGAACAGCCGTCGGCACAGCAGTCGGATGGTCAGGCCGTGCGACACCACCAGCACGGTCCTCGGGTGCGCCGGGTCGGCCGCGCGGGTGTCCAGGTCGGCCAGGAACCCGGCGAGCCGGTCGTCCACGTCCGCGCCGGACTCGCCGTTGGGCAGCCGGAAGAAGAAGTGCCCGAACGCGTGCCGCTGGTGCTTGAGGACCTCCTGCCGCACGGGGTCCTGGAGGTTGCCCCAGTCCTGCTCGCGCAGCCGCGGCTCGGGCACCACGCGTTCGGCCTGCGCGCCGAGCGCCAGCGCGTTCAGGGTCGCCCTGGTGCGCACGTACGGGCTCACGTAGACCGCGACCGGACCCGTCCCGAGCAGGGACTTGACCCGCGGCCCGGCCTCGCGCGCCTGCTGTTCGCCCAGCGGGGTGAGGGGGAGGGCGTGATCGGGTACCCGGGTGTACGCCAGCTCGTCGACGTTGCCCAGCGACTGCCCGTGCCGCAGCAGGATGATCCGCACCCCACCATGGTGCCGGTGTTACATTCCGACAGCGAAACGGACGGAAGGTGTCACATGATCAAGTACGTCGCGCTGTACCGGAAACCCGACGACGTCGAGGCCTTCGACACGGCCTACTTCGAGTCGCACCTGCCGATCGTCGCGAAGACACCGGGGTTGATCCGGGCCGAGGTCTCCCGCGCCACCGACGTGTTCGTGCCCGGCTTCTTCGGCGAGCACGAGCCGCACCTGGTCGCCGAGATGTACTTCGCGGACGCGACCGCCATGAAGCGCGCGTTCGCCTCGCCCGAGTGGCAGGCGGCCGGGGTGAACCTGACCGAGATCGGCGGGATGGACCTCGTCGCCATGTTCGCCGCGGAGGTCGTGGTCGGATGATCACCGTGGTGATCGGCGGCGGCACCATGGGCGCGGGCATCGCGCACCTGCTGCTCGCCGGCGGGCACGAGGTCGTGCTCGCCGAGTCCGGCGCGGAGCGGGTCACCGCGGCCCGCGCGGCGGTGGAGGCGTCCCTGGCCAAGGCGGCCGCGCGCAACCGGCTCGACCGCTCGCCCGAGGACCTGCTGAAGGCCCTGACCGTGGTGGAGCAGCTCGCGGACGTGCCTGCGGAGCTGGTCGTGGAGGCCGTGCCGGAGGACGTCGAGCTCAAGCGGCGCGTGCTGGCCACCGCCGCAAACGCTTGCCCCGACGCCGTGCTGGCGTCCAACACCTCCTCGCTGTCGATCACCGAACTGGCCCGCGGCCTGCCGGGCGAGCGCGTGCTGGGCCTGCACTTCTTCAACCCCGTGCCGGTGCAGCAGCTGGTCGAGCTGGTGCACCACGACGGCCTCGCGCCCGAGGTCGCGGCCAAGGCCCGGGGGTGGGTCGAGGACCTGGGCAAAACCGTGATCGAGGTGCGCGACGCGCCCGGGTTCGCCACGTCGCGGCTCGGTGTCGCGGTGGGCATGGAGGCCATCCGGATGCTGGAGGACGGCGTCGCGTCCGCCGAGGACATCGACACCGGCATGCGCCTCGGCTACGGCTGGCCGATGGGCCCGCTGCGGCTGACCGACCTGGTCGGCCTGGACGTGCGGTTGGCCATCGCCGAGCACCTGGCGGCCGAGCTCGGCCCGCGGTTCGCGCCGCCGGAGCTGTTGCGGGACAAGGTGGCGCGCGGCGAACTGGGCCGCAAGACCGGGCGCGGCTTCTTCACCTGGTAAGCAGGAGGGCGTGTCGATCAGGGATTTCACCGCCGACGACGCGGACGCCGTGCTGCGGTTGCGCCGGGTCGCCTTCGGCGGCACGTCGGACGTCGCGGTCCGGCCGGGTCAGCGGGCGCTCGTCGCCGAGCTCGACGGCCGGCCCGCCGGCGTGCTGACGATCAACTCCTACCACCAGTTCCACGGTGGTGTTCCGGTGCCGACGGGCGGCGTCGGCGGCGTCGCGGTCGACCCGTACGCGCGCGGTCGCGGCGTGGCGTCCGGGCTGCTCGACCGGGCCCTGGAGAGCCTGCGCGAGCAGGGGCAGCCGCTGTCGGTGCTCTACGCGACCGTGCCCTCGCTGTACCGGTCGCGCGGCTGGGAGCGGGCCGGGGTGTACGAGTCGCTGGACCTGACCATGGACCGGCTGCCCGCGGGTGGGCGGGTCCGCGCGCGGGCGGCGACCGAGGCCGACCTCGACGCGCTGCACGCGTGCTACGTCGACCTGGCGTCCACCGTCGGCGGGCTGCTCGACCGCCGCGGGCCCGCGTTCGACGTGGCGGACGTGCTCAAGCTCGACGTGGTGTCGGTCGTGCCCGGTCACGACGGCGAGGTGCGCGGCTACCTGACGGCCCAACGCGACCGCGACGGCCTGCGGGTGCACGACCTGGTCGGCCGGGACCGGGACACCCTGCTCGGGCTGCTGCGCGAGCTGGCCAGTTGGACGGGCGTGCTGGACAAGGTGTCGCTGCGGGTGACCGACCCGGCGGTGACCGGCCTGCTCACCGACCAGGCCATCCGCTACCAGCTCACCCAGTCGACGTGGTTGCTGCGCGTGGTCGACCTCGCGGAGGCGGTGGCCGCGCGGGGGTGGCCCGCGGCGGCCTTCCTCAAGCCCGCCGCGGTGGACCTGGACGTGGTGGACGAGCACGCGCCGTGGAACGCCGGTCCGCACCGGATCGTGGTGGACGGGGGTCGGGTCCGGGTGGAACGGGGCGGCGGCGGCGCGGTCCGGGTGCACGCGCGCGCCCTGGGCCCGTGGTTCGCGGGCACGCAGGACACCCACGCCCTGCGCCGCGCAGGCCTCCTCGACGGTGACGCCGGGTTGCTCGACCTGCTCGTGGGCGCGCCCGGCGTGCCGAGGCTGGCCGACTTCTTCTGACCCCGGGCGCCCGCGATTCGGCTGGTCGCGGGGTCGCGGGCACCGGCCCGAGGTGCCGGCACCGGTCGGCTTCTTCTAGCGTCTGCACTCGTGCTGACCGCGTTGGAGCTGATCGGGATCGCCGTGTTCGCCGCGTCCGGCGCGCTGGCGGCGGTGCGGGCGCGGCTCGACGTGTTCGGGGTGGTCGTGCTGGCGCTGACGACCGCGCTCGGCGGCGGCATCGTGCGGGACGTGCTGCTCGGCGTGCACCCGCCGGCGGCGCTGGTCACGTGGCCGTACCTGGTCGTGGCGGCCGGCACCGGCGTGGTGGTGTTCTGGTTCCACCCGACGGTGGCCAAGCTGCGGCGGTCCGTGCTGCTGCTCGACGCGATCGGGCTCGGGCTGTTCGTCACGGCGGGCACGTCCACCGCGCTCCGGCTCGGCGCGCCGCCCTACGCCGCGTGCCTGGTGGGCGTGACCACGGGCATCGGCGGCGGCGCGCTGCGCGACGTGCTGCTGCGCGAGATCCCGCTGGTGCTGCGCCGGGAGATTTACGCGGTGGCCGCCCTGGCGGGCGCGGTGGTGGTCGTGCTGGGCGACCAGCTGCGCCTCCCCGCAGGCCTGGTGTCGATCACCGGCTCCGCGCTGATCGTCGGTTTGCGCCTGATAGCCCTCTGGCGGCACTGGAATGCGCCCATCGCACCAAAACTTGACGGGTAGCTCACATCCCCTTCTCAGGCGGCTCTCAGGCCCAGGAGCAAGACTGATCCCCATGCGCATCCTCGTTGTCGACGACGACCGGGCCGTGCGTGAGTCGCTTCGCCGCTCACTGCAATTCAACGGCTACCAGGTGGACCTCGCCGGAGACGGTCAGCAGGCCCTCGAGTCGGTCGTCCAGCAACGTCCCGACGCGATGGTGCTGGACGTGATGATGCCCAGGCTCGACGGGCTGGAGGTGTGCCGCCGGCTGCGCAGCACGGGCGACGACCTGCCGATCCTGGTGCTGACCGCGCGGGACGCGGTGAGCGACCGGGTGTCCGGGTTGGACGCCGGCGCCGACGACTACCTGCCCAAGCCGTTCGCCCTGGAGGAGCTGCTCGCCCGGTTGCGCGCGCTGCTGCGCCGGTCGACGGCCGAGGCCGAGGAGCCGCGCGGCGCGGTGTTGAGGTTCGCGGACCTGGAACTCGACCCCGGCACCCGCGACGTGCGCCGCGGTGAACGGCCGATCAGCCTGACGCGCACCGAGTTCGCGCTGCTCGAACTGTTCCTGGGCCACCCGAGGCAGGTGCTGACCCGGAGCCGGATCCTGGAGGACGTGTGGGGGTACGACTTCCCGACATCGGGCAACGCCCTGGAGGTCTACGTCGGCTACTTGCGCCGCAAGACCGAGGCCGAGGGCGAACCGCGGCTGCTCCACACGGTCCGCGGCGTGGGCTACGTGCTCCGGGAGACCCCTCCGTGATCGACGCGCCCGGGCGGTTCCAGCGGGTGTCGCTGCGGGCCCGGGTCACGCTGCTCGCCGCGTTCTGCGTGGCCGGCGCGGTCGCGGTGGTCTCGCTCGGCGCGTACATGACCGTGAGCCAGAACCTGCGCGACCAGTTCGACGAGAACCTCCGGCAGCGCGCGCAGGCCGCCGCGACCGCGCCCAAGGTGACCGACGAGGTCACCCAGATCCCGGGCGCGTTCCTGGCGGCGGGCGACATCCGGATCGGGCTGCTCGACCAGAACGGCCAGATGTTCTACCCGCACGGCACGCTCAGCCCGCCCACCTCCGGCGGTGACCTGGACGTGGCGCGCGGCTCGTCGCTGGAGAACATCTGGACCGACGCGCGGTCGGAGTCCCGGGTGATCTCGGTGCCCTACCCGGACGGGCAGGCGATCGTGATCGCCCAGTCCCTCAAGCCGATGAACACCACGCTGGGCAAGCTCTCCGTGGTGCTGTTCGTGATCAGCGGGCTCGGCGTGCTGGTCGCCGCGGCCGCCGGCACCGCCGTGGCGCGCACCGGGTTGCGGCCCGTGCAGCGGTTGACCGACGCGACCGAACGCGTGGCGTTGCACGGCGACCTGCGACCGATCCCGGTGTCCGGCGACGACGAGCTGGCCCGGCTGACCCAGCGGTTCAACGCGATGCTGGCCGCCGTGGCGGACTCGCAGGAGCGCCAGCGCCGGCTCGTCGCGGACGCGGGCCACGAGCTGCGCACGCCGCTGACGTCCATGCGCACCAACCTGGAACTGCTGCTGGCGTCGGAGAAGCCTGGCTCGCCGACGCTGTCCGACGAGGACAAGGCGGAGATCAACGACGACGTGCGCGCGCAGCTGGACGAGCTGACCACGTTGATCGGCGACCTGGTCGAGCTGGCCCGCGAGGACGCGCCGCAGGTCGTGCAGGAGCCGGTCGACCTGGTCGAGGTCGTGGAGCGGGCGCTGGACCGGGCGCGCCGGCGGGCGGCGGGCGACGTGCGGTTCGACGTGGAGCTCCAGCCGTGGTCGCTGCTCGGCGATTCGAGCGCGCTGGAACGGGCGGTGCTGAACCTGCTGGACAACGCGGTGAAGTTCAGCGCGTCCGGCGGCACGGTCCGGTTGTCCCTGCGCCCGCTGGGCGACGGCAGCGCGGTGGTCGAGGTGGCGGACTCGGGTCCGGGCATCGCGGACGCCGACCTCCCCCACGTCTTCGAACGCTTCTACCGCTCCCAGGAAGCCCGCACCCTGCCGGGTTCGGGCCTGGGCCTGGCGATCGTGAAGCAGGCCGCCGAACGCCACGGCGGCGCGGCCTACGCAGGCCGAGCCCCGGAGGGCGGCGCCCTGTTCACCCTCCGCCTCCCCGGCCGCCCGTTCCCGGAAAGCCACTGATCGAAGCCGCCTCGACCCGGGCGATCTTGGCCAGGGCAGCCTCGACCAGGGCCGTCTCGCCTGGGGCCGTCTCGCCGGGGGCCGCCCTGATCGAGGCGGTCTCGCCTGAGACCGCCCTGACCGAGGCGGTCCCGACACCGGCCGCGTCGACACCGACAACCTCGTCACCGGCCACGTCGACCGAGGCGGCGAGCGCCGGACCGGAGCCGCGGAACATCGGTGCCCGGCGCGAGTCGGGCAACCACAGCGCCAACGGCGACCGGTCCGGGCGATCGCCGAGCCGAGCGCCGGCCGACCGGGCCATGGCTGGCTGGGCCATGGCCGGCGAGAGTGATCGCCGTCCGGGTGCCGCCGCCAGGACGGTCGCCGCCAGGACGGTCGCTGTCCGGATGGTCGCCGGCCGGACGGTCGCCGACCGGAGTGGCTGCGGACTCGGGCGGCCATCGCCCCGGAGACCCACCGTTCCTGTCGGTTGCCGGCCCAGCGCGGGTCGGCAGCTCGGAGTACCCCGGCCTGCGTGACCACCGGTGCGAGCGATCACCTGCCCACCGCGCCCCGCGCCGGCCTCGAGCGTTGCCGCCCCGCCGGCCGAGAGCACCGCCGACCTCAGGTGATCGCCGCCCCTGCGCCATCGCCCATCCGGCAGTCGCCATCCCGAACAATCGCCATCCCGAACAATCCCCAACCCGAATGGTCACCCTCCTGGGTGGCGTCGACCGCGCGGACGACCACCGGCCAGGTGTAGTGCTGAGTGGTTGTGTTCGTTTCTGTTGACTTCTGCGGACCCGCCAGGCCAGGCTGGCCGGTGTGAGTGGTCGGAGGCGGGGTTCAGCTTCGAAGACCGCCCTGTTCTCGTTGGATTGTTCAACAACGGGGCGATCGGACGATTCGACGAGTGAACGTGTCGGCCTGCCGCCGAACGAGCTCGGCCGCAATAGGTCTAGACCAACTTGGGCAGTACCCGCTGGTCGCGGAAGGTGCGCCCGCTCGACCTGTCGGCGTCGGGCCCGTTCGTCGCCGCGGGGGGTGGTGCGGGCCGGTCGTAGGGTGGCGGCTCGCGGTGGCGCTGAGGTGGAGGGGTGCGACGTGCTGGCACGGCAGCGGCAAGCGGTGATCCTGGACGAGGTGCGTCGCGCCGGCGCGGTGCGGGTCGGGGATCTGGTGGTGCGGCTGGGTGTGTCGGACATGACCGTTCGGCGCGACCTCGACGTGCTGGCCGCGCGCGGGCTGGTGGAGAAGGTCTACGGCGGCGCGACGTCGGTGGCCGGGCGCAGCACCGACGAACCCGGCTTCGAGGCCAAGTCCGTGCGGCAGTTGCCGGAGAAGGAGGCCATCGCGGCACGGGCGGCGGCCCTGGTGCGGCCGGGCACGGCCATCGGGCTGTCCGCCGGCACGACCACGTGGACGCTCGCCCGGCACCTGGCCGACGTGCCGGACCTGACCGCGGTCACGAACTCGATCCGGGTCGCGGACGTGTTGCAGCGCAACGGCCGCACCGACCGCACCGTGGTGCTCACCGGCGGCGTGCGCACCCCGTCGGACGCGCTGGTCGGCCCGGTCGCGGTGCAGGCGCTGCGGTCGCTGCACCTGGACGTGGTGTTCCTCGGCGTGCACGGGATGGCCGAGCGGTCCGGTTTCACCACGCCGAACCTGTCGGAGAGCGAGACGAACCGCGCGCTGGTCGACGCGGCCGGCCGGGTCGTCGTGGTCGCGGACCACACGAAATGGGGCACCGTCGGGATTTCCACCATCGCGGCGCTGCACGAGGCGCACGTCGTGGTGAGCGACGAGGGTTTGCCCGAGCAGGCCAGGGCCGCGTTCGGCGAGCACGTCGAGGTGGTCCTGGCGTCGGTGCGGGGAGAGGGATCGGCATGAGGCGCACGGCAGGCAGGCTCGCCGACGGTCGGGAGATCGTCTACTTCGACGACACCCCCGACGCGCCACCGCGCACCGCCGCGGACACCCGCGACCTGCCGGACTCCCGACCGCTCTCGGAGGTCAGGCGCGACCCGCTGACCGGCGAGTGGGTCGCGATGGCCGCGCACCGGCAGACCCGCACCTACAAGCCGCCCGCCGACCTGTGCCCGCTGTGCCCCTCCACGCCGGGCAGGCCGACCGAGGTGCCCGAGTCGGACTACGACGTGGTGGTGTTCGAGAACCGGTTCCCGTCGTTCGCCCAGGGCGTCCCGGACGTCGAGTCCACTGTGGACGGAATGCCGATGGTGGCCCGCGCGCCCGGACGCGGTCGGTGCGAGGTCGTCTGCTTCACTCCGGAGCACACCAGGTCGTTCGGCGAGCTGTCGCCCACCCGGGTGCGCACGATCGTGGAGGCGTGGGCCGATCGGACCGCCGCGCTGGCCCGAACCCCTGGGGTGGAACAGGTTTTCCCGTTCGAGAACCGGGGCGAGGAGATCGGCGTCACGCTTTCCCACCCGCACGGCCAGATCTACGGCTACCCGTTCGTGACGCCGCGCACCGAGCGGGTGCTGGCGGTGGCGGGGGAGTACTTCGCCGCGCACGGCAGGCACGTGCTGGGCGACGTGCTGGCCGCCGAACGCGCCGCCGGCACGCGCGTGGTCGCGGAAAGCGAGCACTGGACGGCTTTCGTGCCCGCCGCCGCCCGCTGGCCGGTCGAGGTGCACGTGGTCCCGCACCGGCGGGTGGTCGACCTCCCGGCGCTCACCGACGCGGAACGTGAGGACTTCGCGCACCTCTACCCCGGCGTGCTGGGCCGGTTGGACGCGCTCTACGACCGTCCACTGCCCTACATCGCGGCGTGGCACCAGGCGCCGGTGCGGGTGGGTCGTGAACTGTCCTGGTTGCGCCTGGAGGTGTTCTCCGTGCTCAGGGCGGCGGACAAGCTGAAGTACCTGGCCGGTTCCGAGTCCGGTATGGGCGTTTGGGTCAACGACGCGACGCCCGAGCGGATCGCGGAGAAACTCCGCCACACTCACAAGTGATGCCCAGTTTCGTTTAAGGCTCCTCTCAGGCGCGTAACCCAGAGTTGTGGGCATGACCGAGAACGAGCCGCAGCCGCAGCAGTCGAACGCTCCGCAGGAGTCGAGCCCGTGGGCTCGGGGCAGCGCGCCCGGTCAGTCGCACGCCGGCTCGCAGCCGCAGGGGGCTGTCGAGTCGGGGTCCGGTGAGGGCGGTGCCGTGCAGGGCGGCGCCGAATCGCCGGGCAACGGCGCGCGGGAGGCCTGGCAGGGTGTCCCCGCGCGTGAGGAGACCGGTTCGCAGAGCGCTGTGCAGGGCAGCGCTCCGCGACCGGAGCAGTCGGTGGCGCAGGGAGCCTGGCAGGGTGCCCCCGCGCTTCCGGACAGCGGTTCGTCCGCGACCGTGCAGGGCGGTCCCGGGCAGCCGACCGGAACGCCGGGCCCTTGGCAGGCCTTCGGCGGTTCCGACCACCACGGTCAGCAGCAGGGCGCCGTGCAGGGCGGCCCCGCGCGACCGGATGTGACCGGTGGGCCGGGCGCACCGCAGGGTGTGCCCGGCCTGCCGGGTCCCTTCTACGCACCGCCCGGCCACGTGCCGCCGCCCGCGCCGCCCAAGGCGAAGGGGCGCGGCAAGGTGGTGGCCGGTGTCGCGGTGCTCGTGCTCGCGGTCGGCGGCGTCGCCGGCGGGGTGGGCGGCTACCTCGGCTACCAGGCCGCGGACAAGTCCGCGCCGGTGAGCAACGCGCTGAACGCCGCGCCTCCCGCGCAGCGGACCCAGAACTCGGCGGACGGCACGATCGAGGCGGTGGCGCAGAAGGTGCTGCCCACGGTCGTGCAGGTGCAGCTCTCCGGCGGCACCGGGTCCGGCATCGTGATCAGCTCCGACGGGCTCGTGCTCACCAACAACCACGTCGTGGAGTCCGCCGCGAACGGCGGCGCGGTGAAGGTCCAGTTCCAGGACGGCAAAACCGCGGACGCGACGATCGTCGGCCGCGACCCGTCCTCGGACCTCGCGGTGATCAAGGCTTCCGGGGTGTCCGGGCTGGCCACGGCCGAGCTCGGCACGTCCGGTGATCTCAAGACCGGCCAGCAGGTGGTCGCGATCGGCTCGCCGTTCGACCTGAACGGCACCGTGACGTCCGGCATCGTCAGCTCGCTCAACCGGCCGGTGCGCGCCGGCGGCGAGCAGGGCAGCCAGTCCACCGTGCTCAACGCCATCCAGACCGACGCCGCGATCAACCCGGGCAACTCGGGCGGACCCCTGGTGAACATGCAGGGTCAGGTCGTCGGCATCAACTCGGCCATCTACAGCCCGAACTCGAGCCAGTCCACGCAGGGCGGCTCGGTCGGCATCGGCTTCGCGATCCCGATCGACCAGGCCCGGCGGACGGCCAAGGAGCTGAGCGAAACCGGCAAGGCCACCCAGACCGTGCTCGGCGTGCAGGTCACCGACGCCCAGCAGGGCGGCGCGCAGGTCCGCGAGGTCACCTCCGGCGGCGCGGCGGCCTCGGCCGGGTTGAAGGCGGGCGACGTGATCACCAAGTTCGGTGATCGGACCATCGACACCTCCGACGCCCTGGTGGCGGCGGTGCGGTCGAAGGCGCCCGGCGACAAGGTTCAGCTGACCGTGGGCGGCAAGACCGTCGAGGTGACGCTGGGCAGCCAGACCGTGGAAACCCGCTAGCGCACCTGGCGGTCGACCGCTCGACCAGGCTTGGGCCCGAGGTGGAACCGCGTGGTTCGCCTTCGGGTCGGGCCCTCCCGAAGACCCCGGCTCGCGTGCCCCGAGTCGGTGCCAGTGGTCGGACTCCGGCGGGAAACCCCTCGCCCGTCGGAGCCCGACCGCTTTTCCGCTGAGGTCGGGTTCCCGGATCCGGTTCGGTCCCGTTCTGGTTCTGCCCGGTCCTGTTCGGGCCGGGAACCCGGGGTTTTCGCGGCAACTCGAACTGCCTCGACCGGTCCTGTCCACTGTGGAGCGTCGTGCCAGGCGCTCCGCGGTGGGCTTCCGCGTTGTTTGAACAGATTTCATGTTTTGTCCCCTGGTGAGTTGGTTGGCGGGTGACGGGCGGGTGGGCGGCCACAAGGGACGGCCGTCCGGTCGGGTCGTTCGCGGACTCCCGTTTCGCCGCCCGGGGTGGTCCTGGCAGGCTTGGCGGTATCCACGCCTGGTTGTTCGATGTCGTGGAACCGCCGCAACTCCTGATTGGCTACGGTGATCCGTATGGAACGCAGCGCGCAGCGCCTGGGACGCGCCCTCGTCGTGATCGTGGACGACCGGGTGGCGCACGGTGAGCACGACGACAGCACGGGGCCGCTGGTCACCGAGCTGCTGGAGGAAGCGGGCTTCATCGTCGACGGCACCGTCGCGGTGGAGGGTGAGGTCGTGGGCATCCGGGCCGCGCTCAACACCGCGGTCATCGGTGGGGTCGACCTGGTGGTGACGGTCGGCGGCACGGGTGTGTCGCCGCGGGACGTCACCCCGGACGCGACGCAGGGTGTGCTCGACCGCCCGATCGCCGGGATCGCCGAGGCACTGCGTGCCTCGGGACTGGCGGCCGGAGCGGTGGACGCCGGGATCTCCCGCGGGCTCGTGGGGGTCTCGGGCAGCACCCTCGTGGTGAACCTCGCGGGGTCGCGGTCGGCCGTCCGCGACGGCATGGCCACGTTGACCGCCCTGGTCCCGTACGTCATCGAGCAGCTCTCCGGGCTGGACGAGGCCTGATCCTCCCGCGGGTGGGTCGCCCCTGGTGGTCCTCCGTTCTCGGTTGGCTGTCGACGGTGAAGTGGTGGACGTGGAGTCGTGTTGGGTGATGAGGCCGGGGTGACCGGGCCGACGGACGGTGACGCCGCCGCCTCTCCGCAGGAGGCGGCTCGGCGTCGTCGGCTCGCGGAGATCTTCGGCGAGGTTCTGCCGGAGTCCTCAGGCGACGAGCCCCGGGCCGAGGGCAGCCCCGACAGTTGGTACGAGGAGAACCGGCCTCCGCATCACGGCGGCTGAGTCGGTTCGTGCGGAGCGTCGCCTCGGGTTCGGGCTGGAGCCCGGCCCGCCGCCGACTGGCCCCTGGACCCGCTGGGGACGGGTCCGGGGGTGGGTCGGTCAGCCCTCTCGGCGTTGGGCGGCCAGGAGGTCGCGGATCTCCTTCAGGAGTTCCACGTCGGTGGGCTCCGAGGGGCCCGGCTCCTCGCCTCGCTTGCGGCGTTCCTTGATCTTGTTCATCGGGAGCACGAAGATGAAGTAGACGACGGCCGCCACGATCACGAAGTTGATGATCGCGGTGAGGATCGCGCCGAAGTCGATGATCGTCTTGTCGTTGTCGCCGAGTTTCACGGCCAGGCCGTCGACGTTGTTGCCGCCGAAGACGGCGATGATCGGGTTGATCAGGTTCGTCGTGAACGCGGTGACGATGGCGTTGAACGCGGCTCCGATGACCACGGCCACGGCCAGGTCGATCACGTTGCCGCGCATCAGGAAGTCCTTGAACCCCTTGATCACAGTGTTCCTCCGTTCGGGGGACGGCATGAGGGCTAGCGGAGGGTAACCGCTTGGCGGCTCTGTCGTGACGTTGGGCTGCTGTGTGTCGGGGTGTGGGGGCGTGGGGGCGCTGGAGTCAGCTCGGGCGGGGGTTGACGTGTTGGACTGCCCAGCTGTTGCCGTCCGGGTCTTCGAAGAAGATGTAGCTGGAGTAGTCGGACTTGTCCGGGTGGGGGCCCGGGGTCATCGCTCCCTCGTGGAAGTGTTGGATTCCGCCGTGGGTGATGCCGGCCTGGGTCAGGTGGCGTTCGGCTTCCTCGATGTTCGGGACCACCAGGTGGCAGTTCTTGACCGTTCCCGGTTGGCCGTCGCCTATGCCCCTGCCGAAGACTATTGAGCAGGCTGAGCCCGGTGGGGTTACCTGGATTACTCGGAAGGTTTCGCTTGCCTGGTGGTCCACGTCCACTGGGAAGCCCAGTTTGTCGGCGTAGAAGGCTTTGGATCGGTCCGGGTCGGAGACGGGGATGATTACTGCTTCCAGTTTCCAATCCATCTTTGGGCTCCTGGGGCTTGAGGTGTGTGGGTGTGGGTGTTTGTGCTGGGCGTGGCTGTCGGGTGGGGTGTGTTTGTCGGGGGTGTGGCTGTGAGTGTGGGGTGTGTTTGTTGAGGGGTGCGTCTGGTGAGGGGTGTCTGGTGGGGTGGGCTGTGGGCGTGGCTCGCGTTTAGGGCGTAAGAGCGTCCTCGCCGGACGGGCAGCGCCTCCGGGGAGGTAGGGCGTCGTGTTCTCCCCGTATGGCCTGCCAGAGGCAACCACATTTGGCACGGGGGCGCCGGCTTTGGAGTGTGGGTGCGGTCCTGAGTTCTCGGCGATCGTGACCTCGTCGGGCGTGGTGCTGATCGCCGCGCTGTCCGGCGCCGTGC